>VBHB01000003.1 GCA_005880315.1 Chloroflexota bacterium
CGTCCCTTGCCGCTTCCGTTGTCCGGCGCTCGGTCAGCTTCGTCAGCGCGATCTGGCGCGCGGCCTTCTCGGAGCCGACCACCTGGAAGATGTCGCCCGCCTGTGGCACCTCGCTCATGCCGGACACGACCACCGGCGTCGCGGGCGGAGCCTCGGTGACGCTCTGTCCGCGGTCGTCGGTGAGGGCACGTACACGACCGTATATGTGGCCGCACACGAAGTCATCGCCGACCTTGAGAGTTCCAGCCTGCACGAGCACGGTGGCCACCGGTCCTCGGCCCCGCTCGAGATGCGCGTCGACCACCGTCCCGATGGCATTCCGATCGGGGTTGGCCTTGAGCTCGAGGATGTCAGATGACAGCACGATCGTCGTCAAGAGGTCGTCGATGCCTCGCCCGGTCTTCGCGCTCAAGTGAACGCACTCGAGCTCACCGCCGTAGTGACGTGTGACGAGCCCCTGCGCGGCGAGCTCCTGGTGTACGCGGTCGGGGTTCGCATTGTCCTTGTCGATCTTGTTGATCGCGACGATGATCGGGACCTTCGCCGCGCGCGCGTGATGGATCGCCTCGATCGTCTGCGGCATCACGCCGTCATCGGCAGCGACGACGAGCACCACGAGGTCCGTGACCTGCGCCCCTCGAGCGCGCATGGCAGTGAAGGCCTCGTGACCAGGGGTGTCGATGAAAACCACCTCGTGGCCGTCGGCGGTCTCGATCTTGTAAGCGCCGATGCGCTGGGTGATCCCACCGGCCTCGCCGGCCGCCACGCGAGTCTTGCGGATGGCGTCGAGGATCGAGGTCTTGCCGTGGTCGACGTGGCCGAGGACGGTGACGATCGGTGGCCGCGCGACGAGCTTGGTCGGGTCCTCGTTGGCGACCGAGAAGAGCTCCTCGCGTGAGGTGGTGACGACGTCGCCCGCGCCCTCTGAGGACTCGACGGCGACCACGTCCTCGCTCTTGACCGGCTCCACCGTGAAGCCGAACTCGTCCGCCACGATCTCGGCGGTCGAGAAGTCGATGACCTGGTTGATGGTGGCCAGGATCTTGGACGCCATCAGCTTCTTGATGACCTCCACCGGGCTCACGCCCAGCTTCTCGGCGAGGTCCTTGACCGATAGTGTCGGCGGCAGCACCGCCTTGCGGTCGCCGTTGGCCTCCATCTTGACCGCCACCGAGGTCGGTTTGAAGGCCGAACGGGCAGCCTCGATCGCGCTCGGCGCCAATGGCGCCGCGGCGTTCTTGAGCGGCATCCTCCTCTGCTGGAGGAAGTTCACCAGCTCTTTCTGGCTGATCCCGAGTTCGCGTGCGAGTTCGTGTGACTTCATGCCCGAACGTATGATTATGCCGCCCAGGCCGAATTCGAAACTTGGGGTGGCTCTCGCTAAGCGCCCAGCGCCACCCAGAGCTCAGGGCTGACAGTAGCCTTCAGAGCCCGATCCAGAGCCCTTCGCTTGCGGGCGTTTTCGAGGCACTGAGGGTCCCGGTGAACGTAGGCCCCCCGCCCCGGGGCGCGACCGGTGGCGTCCACCGCCGCCGCACCGCCGGCATCGCGAACCACCCGCACCAGGGATCTCTTGCCTGCCTCCTGGCGGCAGGCGACGCAGGTGCGGATGGGCTCACGTCGTGGATTCGACATCGACCTGTTCATCGTTTTCGCCGGCCTTGATGTCGATCCGGTAACCCGTCAGCTTCGCCGCCAGCCGGGCGTTCTGGCCGTCGCGCCCGATGGCGAGGGACAGCTGAGAACGGGGCACGAGCACTGTGGCTGTACGGGAGCCGCGGTCGATTGACACCGACTCGGCTTTGGCCGGCCCTAGCGAAGCGGCGACGAATGCTTCCGGATCGTCGGACCAGGGCACGATGTCGATGTGCTCGCTCGAGAGCTCGCTGAGGATGGCGCGGTGGCGGACGCCTTTGGGTCCGACGCATGCGCCCACCGGGTCGAGGCCGGGCTCGGTGGCGGAGACGGCGACCTTCGTGCGCAGGCCAGGTTCGCGTGCGATCGCCCGCACCTGGACGGTCCCCTTCTTGATCTCCGGCACCTCTGCCTCCATCAAGCGATGGACGAACATGCGCGCCGCACGCGAGACCCGCACCTGCGCCTGTCTGGCGTTGCGCTGCGCGTCGAGGATGACCACCAGCACGGGGCGGCCCGGAATCAGCTGCTCACCGGGGATCTGCTCCTCCGGCGGCATCACGCCTTCAGCGCGTCCGAGGTCCACGTAGATCGTCCCGTTCTCAGAGCGATCCACGATGCCGGTGGCGAGCTCCCCTCGATGCTCGGCGACGTCGCGCAGCACCTTGTCGCGTTCGAGGTCGTGGATGTGACGTAGGACGGCATGCTTCGCGGTCTGAGCAGCCATGCGCTTGAAGTCTTCCGAGGGCAGCGTGCGGACGACCTCGGTGCCGTCGGCGCGCACGCCGCGGCTCGTGACCTCGAGCGCGCCAGTGGTGGTGTCGAGGGTCACGCGCACGTCCCCCGGAGGGTTGAACGCGCGAATGTATGCGACCGCGAGTGCGGATTCCACGGTGTGGAGCATCTCCTCGAAAGGAATGCCGACTTCCGCGCAGAGCGCCGTCAGGGCGTCTGCGAGGCTTTCGGTCGACGGCTCAGATTGAGACCGCGAGCCTGCCCGCGACAACGTCATCCCACGCAATATGCACGATCACTGGAGCTCTCCCCCGCGCGCCCAGGGCGGATACGGCGATCCCGGCCGAGTCGACGGCAACCAACGGGCCTTCGACAACAGTTTCGCTGGTTCCGGTGCGATAGCGGATGTTCACCCGCTTGCCATTGAACCGTTCGTAGTCAGCGTGAGCCCGCAGCGGCCTCTCCGCGCCGGGCGAGGAAACCTCGAGGTCGTATGGACCATCGATGAGCTCTGAATGATCGAGGAGCGGACCGGCGATGCGGCTGACGCGCTCGCAGTCTTCAATGGTTATCGGCTCACTGTGATCGATCGAGACCCGAAGAGTGCGACCGCCCGCGCCGGACTGCTCGAGGGCATAGAGCTCAAAGCCCATGTGGTTGAGCGTGGGCTCGAGCAGCTCTCTTATCGACGATATTGGCCAGGTCGGCATGTTCGAAGTCTCGGATCACATTACCAGCCCCAGCCTTCGCGAGCTCGCCTACCTTAGTGGCTGCAGCCTCCGCCAGACCACCAGGAGCGGGGCCGCATTGAAGATCGAGCTGTAGGTTCCCGAGACGATGCCGATGAGCAGGGCGAGCGCAAAACCCTTCAGGGTGTCGCCGCCGGATACAAGGATCGCCACCAGGACGAGGACGACGGTGAAGCTGGTGATGATCGATCGCGCGGCGGTCTGCATGATGCTGAGGTTCACGACCTGCTCGAACGACAGCCTCTGGCTGACCCGCAGGTTCTCACGGATTCGGTCGAAGACAACGATGGTGTCGTGCACGGAAAAGCCGACGACCGTGAGCACGGCGGTCACGAACAAGCTGTTGATCTCGCCGATCTTGAGGTCGAAACCTTTGCCGAGGATCGCGAAGACACCGCTGAGGAGAAACACGTCGTGCAGCAATGCGGCAAGCGCTGAGCCGCCGAACTGAAAACCTGCTCGCCAGCCGCCGGGCACGTTGCGGAACCGGAAAGTAAGCAGCACCAGGATCGCAATCGCGGCAAGCACGACTGAGAGGAGCGCGAGCTCGATCGTTTCCTTGGCGATGGTGCCCCCCACCTCGAGTACCTGGACCAGCGTGTAGTCGCCCAGGCGAGATCGCAGGTTGTCTTCGACGATCTTCTGTTGGTTCGGGGGTAGTGCGACCGATCGGATTATGTAGCCGCCGCTTCCCGTCGAGATGACCGAACCGTCGATGTTCTGCGCCGCAACGACGCTCTCGACCTGCGCTTGGGTGACGCTGGGTGGGAACTGGACGGTGAATTCGGTGCCGCCCGCGAAGTCGATGCCAAGTGCAAATCCCTTGGCCGCCATGAAGTAGATGCCGGGGATGATGATAAGGAGGGACAGCAGGAAGTACCAGTTGCGCCGGCTGACGAAATCGATCCTCCGCACCCGCGGCGGCGCAGGCGGGGTCTCCACGACGGACTTGGCGGCGAGCTCCTCGGCGGCTGGCTTGGACTCCTCGGCCTCCTCGGCTTCTTCCTCTACCTCTACCCCTTCTTCCTCATCCTCAGGTAGGTCGGTGCCGACCGCTCCCGCCTGGGTTTCGTCAGACGGATCGGACACGATCCACCCCCATCAGCACCGGACGGCGGAAACCGCTGCCCGACATGACGATGGCCAGCAGGTTGTGGGTCACGACGATCGAAGAGACGAGGCTCGCGAGGACGCCGATGCCGAGCGTGATCGCGAATCCCTTCACCGGTCCAGGTCCGACAAATCCCAGGATCGCGCACGTGATCAGCGTCGACAGGTTGGAGTCTCGGATGGCCGGCCATGCGCGGCGCACAGCGGCGTCGACCGCAGCCGGAATCGTCCTCCCGGCGCGCACCTCTTCTTTGAAGCGCTCGAAGATCAGGACGTTGGCATCAACCGCCATGCCCACCGAGAGGATGAACCCGGTGATGCCGGCCAGCGTGAGCGTGACGGGTATCACCTTGAACACCGCGAACACCGCCCCGGCATAGAACAGCAGCGCGAGGCTGGCGAGGAACCCGGGCACGCGGTAGTAGATGATCATGAACAGGACCACGATCGAGAGGCCGAGCACCCCGGCGGCGATGCTGAGCTTCACCGACTCGGCGCCCAGCGTGGCGCTGACCTGCTGGACGCTCAGCACCTGCAGGTCCACCGGCAGCGAGCCGGCGTTGATGCCCGTTGCGAGGTCCTGGGCCTGCGTCTGCAGGAAGCCGTTACCGCCCCCGTTGATCACGGCGTTGCCGCCGTCGATCTCCGAAAGGGTGACGGCGTCCACCAGAAGCTTCGGGCAGGTCGTGGTCGGCGTGGCCTTGGCGAGGCAGCCGGTGTCATATGTCTGCGAGACCTTGGCGGCGTGCACGGGGTCTTCCCATTGGTCGATGTCGCTTTGCGTGATGTCGAGCCAGATCGTGAGGTGGCGCCCGGCGCAGTTGGCGCTGGGCGTGGTGTTCGGGTCGCCCGGGCATGCAGCGACGTTGTCCCGGGTGAGCCGCGAGAAGGTGTCCGCACCGTGAGATGTGAACACCACGTTCACCACCCAGCCGACCCCGTTCTGATCGATGACGGCGGTAGCGCTCTGGATGTCGTCACCGGTGAGGCCGGTGAACGCTGGTTTGTAGCCCGGCTCGGGGCCGCCGGTCACCTTGGCGTCTGGAACCCACTTCGTATAGACGAGCCGGTTGACCGCGCCGATGACCTTCTGCGCCTGGTCCGCGCTCACACCGGCAAGGTCGACCGTGATGCGATCGTTGTTGGTGCCGGCGCCGCGGATCTCAGGCTCGCTGACGCCCAGCGAGTTGACGCGCTTGGAGATCACCGTGATGGTCCGCTGCTGGACGTCCGCCCGACTCTGACCAGCTGGGAAGTTGATGAGCTGGTAGTCGATGTGGGTGCCTCCGGAGAGGTCGAGGCCCTTGTGGAAGTAGAGCTGCCACCCGCCGAAGTTCGGCGGCAGACCCTGGACGTTACCGGTGAGCGGGAGGCGGTTCGCTACCCGATAGACGTAGCCGGCGCCGTCCACGAACAGCGAAAAAAGGAGTATGCCCACGATGAGCAGCCGGACCGGCCAGCTGAGGACTAGAGACACAGCCGAACAGTCTAGTTATACCGGGAACTCCCGCGCGTATATGAGCCTCAGCGCTGGCGGAAGAGGACGTTCAGGACCACGGTGAGGATCACCGAGATGATGATGCTGGTCGCGATCGGGACGTAGACGGTCACGCTCCCGCTTCTGAACGTGATGTCGCCCGGCAGGTGAATCCGGCCGAAGAGCATGAGTGCCCCGCCCACGACGAACAGAAGCACCCCGGCTACGAGTAGCAAGCGGCCGGCGTCCGCCATGCGTCTACTGTGCGCCTTTACAGCAGGCGCGGCTGGTGCGGGCCGGGGTCGGGCAGCGCGATGCCCAGGTGGCGGTAGGCGAGCTCGGTGGCGACCCGTCCCCTCGCCGTCCGTGCCAGGAATCCGATCTGGATCAGATACGGCTCGTGCACGTCCTCGATCGTTTCGGGTTCCTCTGACAGCGAGGTGGCGATGGTGTCGAGGCCGACCGGACCGCCCTTGAACTTGGTGATCAGCGTCTCGAGCAGCTGGCGGTCGAGAGGCTCGAGCCCGAGGGCGTCGATGTCCAGCATGGCCAGTGCCAGCTTCGTGGTGTCGGCGGTGGCGCGACCGTCGCCACGGACCTGGGCGTAATCGCGAACCCGGCGGAGCAGGCGATTGGCGATGCGCGGTGTCCCTCGCGCCCTCCGAGCTATCTCCGCCACCGCGTCTTCATGGATCTCGATCTCGAGGATTCGGGCCGAACGCCGGATGATGCTCTCGAGCTCAGCCTTGCTGTAGAAGTCGAGCCGGTACACGGCGCCAAAGCGGTCGCGCAAGGGCCCGCTGAGCAGCCCCTGGCGTGTGGTGGCTCCAACGCAGGTGAAATGGGGCAGCGGCAAGGTAGCGGCGCTCGCCCCCACCCCCTTCCCCAACACGGCGTCGAAACGGAAGTCTTCCAGCGCCGGATACAGCGACTCCTCGACCACGCTGTTGAGGCGATGGATCTCGTCGATGAAGAAGACATCCCGTGTGGCGAGGTTGAGGAGGATGGAGCCGAGCGCGCCCTGGTGGTCGATCGCCGGGCCCGACGACACTTTGATGGCGACCCCGAGCTCGTTGGCGATGATGTGCGCGAGGGTGGTCTTGCCAAGACCGGGCGGTCCACACAGCAGCACGTGCTCGACCGGCTCGCCCCTACGCCGGGCAGCCTCGAGCAGGATGCCGAGGTTTTCGCGGACTTGCATCTGGCCCACGTACTCCGAGAGCATGCGCGGCCGAAGCGTGAGGTCGAACTGCTCGTCGTCGGCGCGCGCGTCCAGCACCGCGTCCTGGTCGGTCACTTTCTTCCCAGTGCTTTGAGGGCGATGGCGAGCGCCTCCTGCGTCGACGGTGACGACTTCCAGTCGACCGCCTCGAGCCCGATGCGCGCCTCCTGCGACGAGAAGCCAAGGTTGCGCAGTGCCGAGTCCACGGCTTTGGGCACCGCTCCGTTGCCGGCGAGCGCTGCCGCGCGCGGGACGACCTCCGTCTCGGCAACGGCATCGAGCTTCGGCTTGAGCTCGATGATCACCTTGGCCGCCGTCCTCGGCCCGACACCGCTGGCACGCCTGATCGGCGCGGTGTCCTCGCTGACGATCGCACGCTTGAGCACCTCGAGGCTGGCGGCGCTGAGGATGTTCAATCCGACCTTGGGGCCGACGCCGTCGACCTGGATGAGCATCTCGAAGAGGTCGAGCTCCTCCACCGATGCGAAACCGTAGAGGTTGAGCTGGTCTTCGCGGACGTGAGTATGGATGTCGAGATCGATCTCGCCGCCCGGCGCGGGCACCTTCTGGCGCGTGGTCGCGCTGACGCTGACCATGTAGCCGACGCCCCCGACGTCGAGCACGACAAAGTCCGGCCCGGACCTTCTGACCTTGCCGGTGAGATGAGCGATCAATGTGCGGCCGCGCGCGAGAACTGCCGGCTGCGTGCATGGCAGACCGCGATGGCGATGGCATCGAGCGCATGCACGTCGAGCTTTCCCTCGGGCAACTTGACCTGCGCCGCGAGCATCCGCGCGATCTGTGTCTTGTCCGCCTTGCCGTAGCCGGTGAGGACGATCTTGACCTGCGCCGGTTTGTACTCATACACGGGTATGCCGCACTCCTCGAGCACCATCAGTCAGCAGCTCGCGAAGATGGCGAGTGATCGCCAGCAGCCTCGCCCCGTCGGGTCCGGGTTTGGTGACGACTGTGGTCGATGAAAGAACCGTGCCGGGCCCGGAGAGCAAGGCAAACCCGGTGCCGGCCAGCCCTGGGTCGATCCCCAGGATCAGTCCGTTCGGGTTGCTCGACATGGACGGCCGGAGTAAATCCGGCCTACTTGCGACCTATCAACTAATTCCATTCATACCTGTGCTGAGACGCGTTCAAGGACGTTGGTTGGGATATCGAAATTAGCGTAGACCTGCTGGACGTCGTCGTCTTCCTCTAGAGACTCCATCAGCCTGAGCACCCCGACGGCTTTGTCCTCGCCGACTGGAACCGTCTGCTTGGGCTGCATCGTGATCTCGGCGTTCTCGATCGTCACGCCGAGAGCCTCCAGTGCCGCTTTCACCTTCTCGAACATGGAGGGCGGAGTGGTGACCTCCACGGACTTGCCATCGACCTGAATGTCATCGGCACCCGCTTCGATCGCAGCGAGTCCGACTTCCTCGGGGTCCTTCTTGCCCGCGCTCACGGTGATGACGCCCTTGCGCTCGAACATCCAGCCGACGGAGTTCGTCTCACCAAGGTTGCCGCCGAACTTCGAGAAGCGATGCCTGATCGACGCGGAGGTTCGATTGCGATTGTCGGTGAACGCATCGACCATGACCGCTACGCCGGCGGGTCCATAACCCTCATAGCGCACTTCTTCGAGCCTCTCGCCCGCGAGCTCGCCAGTGCCGCGCTTGATCGCGTTCTGGATGCGGTCGGTCGGCATGTTGATCTCTCGTGCCCTCTGCACCGCGAGGCGAAGGCGGAAGTTTCCATCCGTGTTCCCACCCCCCTCTTTCGCGGAGATCGTGATCTCGCGGCTGGCGCGCGTGAAAGCCTGGCCGCGCTTGGCGTCGACGATGGCTTTCTTGTGCTTGATGCCGGCCCATTTCGAATGGCCAGACACTAGGAACTACCTCCGAACATGCTTTCGATGATTCTACTTCACCACAAAGCGCATCCAACGGCGCTTGCCGACCTGCACCACAACGCTACCCGGCTTCAGTGGATCATCGCCCGTTACGACGGCACCGTCCACTTTCACACCGCGTTGTTCGATCAGCCGTTTGGCCTCGGCGTTCGACTTCGCAAGTCCACCTTTCACCATAGCTTCGATCAGACGGATGGGAAATCCAGTCTCGAATTCAGGGATTTCTTCTGGCAACTCATGCTTGCGAAACTTGGACTCGAAGTCGGCCTCGGCTCGAGTCCCAGCCTCCTCCCCATGCAGCCTCTTGACCAGCTGGCGCGCCAACGCCGCCTTGGCGTCGCGCGGCTTCATCGCCAGCACCGCATCCAGCTCTGGCCATTCGAGACCCGACACCAGGCGCAAATATTTCTCGATGAGCGGGTCGGGAATCGACATCGTCTTGCCGTAGATCTCTTCCGGCGGCTCGGTCAAGCCGATGTAGTTGCCCAGCGACTTCCCCATCTTCATGGAGCCGTCCGTGCCTTCGAGCAATGGGAATACCGCGATGTCCTGTGGCTCCTGGCCGTACGCCTTCTGGATCTCGCGGCCGAACAGCAGGTTGAACAGCTGGTCGGTGCCACCGATCTCGACGTCGGCGTGGATTGCGACTGAGTCATAAGCCTGGTTGAACGGATACAGGATCTCGTGCGCCCCGATGGGCGTACCCGCCTTGAGTCGGTCGGCAAAGTCTTCGCGCTGCAGCACCTGCTGCAGAGTTGCCTTGCCCAGCAGCCGCAGCACGTCGGCACCCTTCATCTCGCCGAGCCATTCGGAGTTGCGGCGAACCTCGAGCCGCTCGCGATCGAGGACGAGATGGATCTGGTCGAGGTATGTGCGCGCCGCGGCGTCGACCTGCTCGCGCGTGAGGATTGGACGCGTTTCCGAACGCCCGCTGGGGTCGCCGATCATCGCGGTGAAATCGCCGACGATCAAAACCACGGTGTGGCCATCGTCCTGAAAAGCGCGCAGCACGTCGAGGACGACCAGGTGTCCCACATGCAGGTCGGGCGCGGTCGGGTCGAGGCCAAGCTTCACACGCAGTAGGTCGCCCCGCTCGAGGCGCGTGCGCAGGTGGTCTTCGACATGGATCTCGACCGCGCGCTTACGCAGGCGCTCGAACAGCTCGCGGCTCATAGGCGGATTAGGGGGTGACTGGGAGGTTGCTGAAGAAGTTGTGCGGATCCGGGGGCAGGACCAGGTCGAAGATCGCAACGATGGGCTTGCCGATCGCGTTCGTCAGCGGTACCGCGACGTGCGAGCCGTTGACGCCGTCCCTGACGTTCTGCTGCAGGGCGTCCAGCTGCCCGCCTCCACTCGGGTTGGCGGCCGCGATCAGCTCGAAAGTCAAGAGCACCGACAGGACGAGCCCGGTGAGCACGCCGATGACCACACCGGACACGCGATTGAACACAATGGCTTCGATCTGGATCTGGCTGTGAACGAGCTGCGCTGCACCGTCGATGATGATCAAGACGGCAACAACGAGACCGAAGAAACCATATATACGCGAGTCCGGGACAGTCACGGGCGACGTCTGCTGAAGGATGCTGCCCGCCGACAGGCCCATGTTGGTGGCGGCGACGAAGGCGACGTAAAGCGCAACCAGTCCGATGAGCCGGCGTAGCACGCCCGTGAAGTAACCGAGCACGCCGTAACCGATCAGCAGGACGATAGGGATCGCATCGACCCAGGTCATTCAGAAACTCTCACGTTCTGAACCCGGCGCCGTGCTTTTTTTCCAATGAAAGTCTGATCTCAGCCATAACCTTGTCCACTTCGGCGTCCGTCAGGGTGCGCTCGGGGCTTCTGAAAGTCAAGGCAAATGCGACGCTCTTGTGCCCCTCCGGAACCTGAGCTCCGCGGTATTCGTCGAACGGTCGCACGCTCTCGAGACCGTCGTGCGCAGCCTCTTTGATCACCGCCAGAATGGCGGCGGCGGCAACGTGCTCTTCGACGACTACGGCCAGATCACGCTCGATCGCGGGGAATCGCGGGAGAGACTGCGCTCGCTTAACGGCCGCGGCCGCCAGCACGGGATCGAGGTCGATCTCCATCGCCACCAAGCGTCCTTCGAGGTTGAGCTCGGCGACGACGCTCGGATGCAATTCGCCCATGAAACCGAGCTGGCGCGCGTCGAGGAACACCGCCGCGCAACGGCCCGGGTGGAACAGCTCGGCAGACGCACGTTGGAACGTGCACTCAGGCGCGCCGAGCTCGCCAACGCAGCCATCTACTACCGACTTCATGGCGTAGAAAGCGTCGCGACTTGATTCGGCCGTGGTCCCCGCGTCGGCGACCACTCCCAGCCGCAGCGGCTCTTCTGGCTGCTGCGTGGTCTTGTCGCCCACGCGAGCGAGAAACACAGACGCGATCTCGTAGACCTTGACGTCCGTGCGGCCCCGATCGCGGTTCAGCGCTACGACACTGATGAGCGAAGGCAGCAGCGACGTTCGCAGGGTGTCCATGTCATCGCTCAACGCATTGGACACGCGCAACGCGCGTGCGCCGACACGCAGCTGTTCGAGCATGCGGCCGGACACAAGCGCTGGATTCCAGGTCTCGGTGAACCCGGCCCCGGCAAGCACCTGCCGCGTTGCGTCGAGCCGCCGGCCGATGCTGGGCACGGCAGGCGTCCACCGATCGTGGCGGCGGCCGGGCAGCGTTGGCGGCACGCGGTCATAGCCCCACACCCGGCCGACCTCTTCGACCAGGTCTTCCGGGATGCTGACGTCGAGCCGAAAAACGGGGGGCAGCACGTCCCACTCCCCGTCGCCAAGGATCCTGACGTGGAATCCCAGCTTGACCAGGATTCCCTCTGACTCCTCGAGTGGCACGTGGATGCCGAGGACCTCGTCGATGAGCCAGGGCTTGAGCCTGATCCGAATTGGCTCCTGCGGTCGGGGATAGACATCGGCCCACTCGCGGTGGACCTGGCCGCCCGCCAGCTCGGATATCAGTGCCGCGGCCCGTCTGGCGCCCGCCAGGGCAAGCTCTGCCGGAAGCCCCTTCTCGAAGCGGGCCGATGCCTCGGTCCGGAGACCGAGAGCGCGCGCGGTCTGGCGAACGCTGGGACCATTGAACGTCGCGGCTTCCAGGAGCACATCTTGAGTGGCGTCTGTGACCGCGCTTGCCTCACCACCGATGACGCCGGCGATGGCGACCGGCTTTTCGGCGTCGGCGATGACGAGCATGTCAGGGGTCAGGTCTCGATCGACGCCATCGAGGCACAACAGTTTCTCGCCGGCGCGGGCTCGGCGCACATGCACCTGCCCACCCGCGAGCTTGCTGCGGTCGAACACGTGCAGGGGTTGCGCGTACTCGAGCAGAACATAGTTGGAGATGTCGACGAGGTTGTTGATGGGACGCACCGCGCAGGCGCGGAGCCGGCGCTGCAGCCACAGCGGGCTCGGCCCGACCTTGACGCCGGTGATGACGCCGCCGATGTAGCGGGTGCACAGGTCGGGGTCGTCGATCGAGACCTCGACCATTTCTCGCCCCGCGGGTTCTGCCTTGCCGGTGAACGCCGGCATGAAATCGACCTTCATCATGCGGTCGAGGCCCGCGGCCAGCTCGCGGGCTATGCCCATGTGGCCCATGCAGTCGGGGCGGTTGGAGGTGACCTCCGCATCCATGATCGCCTGGTTGGGGATGACCGAGGTCAGGGGGTCGCCCGGCTTTCCGGCATCGAGGATGAGGATGCCCGAGTGGTCGTCGCTGAGCAGCAGCTCCTCGGCCGAGCACAGCATTCCCTTCGCGCTGAAGCCGGCGATGTTGAGGTCCTTGACGAGCTTGCCATTTGGCACCGTGGTCCCCGGCAGCGCGACTGGCACCAGGGAGCCTGGCACGGCGTTGGGGGCGCCGGCGATGATCTGCTCGGTGCGGTCGCCGAGGTCGACCTGGTGAATCCAGAGGTCGTTGCGTGACTTCGGGTGCTTCTTCTGCTCGAGGACCCTCCCGATGACGATCTCGGACACGTCGATGACGGTCAGCGACTCCACCTCGATACCGACGCGCGTGAGCGCATCCGCGGCCTCCTTCGGCGTGACGCCGTCGAGGTCCACGAAATCGCGGAGCCATTCATAGGAAATTTTCACCGGCGTCTTAAAACTGCTCCAGGAAGCGGAGGTCGGATTCGTAGAAGAGGCGGATGTCTTCGATGTCGTGCTTGAGCATGGCCATCCGCTCGATGCCGAAGCCCCACGCGTAGCCGTTCCACTTTTCGGGGTCGATGCCACCGTTGCGCAAGACCTGCGGATGCACCATTCCGCATCCGCCCACCTCGAGCCAGCCCTTGTAGCGGCAGCTCTTGCAGCCGGCGCCGGCGCAGATGCCGCATGACACGTCGAACTCGAAGCTCGGCTCGGTGAACGGAAAGTAGCTCGGCCGGACGCGCACCTTGCGCTCCTCGCCGTACAGCGACTGGATCATGTACAGCAGCGTGCCCTTCATGTCTCCGACGGTGAGGCCCTTGTCGACCGCGAGGCCTTCGACCTGGCTGAAGTAGGGCAGGCGAGTCGCCTCCGGCGGGTCGCGCCGGTAGCAGCGGCCGGGTGTGATGATGTAGATCGGCGGCTCCTTGATGCGCTGCATCGCGCGGATCTGCACGGGCGAGGTGTGTGCGCGAAGCAGCAGATCGGGCGTGAAGTAGAAGGAATCCCAGTTCTCGCGCGCGGGATGCTCCGGTGGGATGTTGAGCGCCTCGAAGTTGTACCACTCCGTTTCGACCTCGGGGCCGAGCTCGACCTTGTAGCCAAGCGATTCCAGCACTGTCTCGATCTGGCGCTGCACCTGCGTCAGGACATGCAGATGCCCGCGACCGAGGGGCGGCCCGGGGAACGTGATGTCGATCGCCTCGGTCTCGGCGATGTCCGCCAGGCGCTCGTCCTCGAGCTGGTGACGCTTGGCCGCGAGCGCGGACTCGATGGCGCGTTTGGCCTCGTTGGCGCCCTGGCCGAGGGCGGCACGTTCGGCCGGCGGCAGCTTGCCAATGCCTGACAGCAAGACGCTGATGCGGCCGTTCTTGCGGCCGAGGTAGTCGACCTCGATCGCCGCGAGCTCGCTCTCGGTACGCGCTTGCCCGATGGCAGCCAGCGCCTCGTCGGTGAGGCTTCGCGGATCGGTCATGCCGCCTTTCGCCGCCTCACTTCGAAAAGGATCACGGCCGCTGCAGCGGCCACGTTGAGGGATTCGACTCCCTCGCTGAGCGGCACCGTCACGGTTTTCAGGTCCTTTCTAGACAGGCCGTGCACCTCACTTCCGAGCACGATCATTCCGGCATTCTCTATCGGCGTGGTCGCGAGCTGCGCGCCGCCCGCCGAGGCCGCGCCGTAGCCGTCGAGAGACGCGAGGTCCTTCCATGATGCGGATGCGACGACCAAGCGAAAGACGTTTCCCGCCGATGCACGCACCGCCTTGGCGCCGAATGGGTCGGCGGTCCCCTCGAGGACGACCAGCGCGGGCGCACCCGCGGCCGCCGCGGTGCGACAGATCGCGCCGACATTGCCTGGATCCTGCACGCGATCCAGCACGACCAGCGGCCACCGCGCCGCGCGCGCCGCCTGAATCGCCTCCGCTGGCGTGGCCTCGTGGACCCGCGCGATGGCGATGACGCCTTGAGGCGTCACCGTTTGCGTCGCGGCGCGAAACGCGCCCGCGCTCAGAGTCACGCGCGATTCATAGTGGAAAGGCAGCTTGTCGCCCTCGCGTGCCGCGATCAAATCGAACCTCAAGCCGGCAGCCTTCGCTTCGGAGAGCACGCGTGGACCCTCCAGGAGGGCGAAACCTGGCTCGCGCCGGGTGGCGAATCGCCTCAAACGACGGACGACTTCGTTGTCCGGGCTCTGGATTAGCTGGTCAGAGGGAGTTCTTCGCAACCTCCACCAGCCGAGCAAAGGAACCGCTGTCGCGCACGGCCAGGTCAGCCAGCACTTTGCGGTCGATCTCCACTCCGGCCTGGCGAAGGCCGTGCATCAGCTTGCTATAGGGCAGTCCGGACTGCCTCGCCGCGGCGTTGATGCGTGCGATCCAGAGCTGCCGCATCTCGCGCTTGCGGCGGCGCCGGTCTCGGTATGCATATGCGAGTGCGTGCAGCACCGCCTCGTTGGCGGGGCGAAACAGCAGCTTCTTCGAGAGGCGGAAGCCCTTGGCGCGATCGAGGATCGCCTTGTGGCGGCGATGCGCCGGAACGCCTCGCTTGATTCTTGCCATTCGCTAAATACCCAAGGCTCGGCGGACTGTCTTGCGGTCGCTGTGGTGCACCGGCTGCTCCTTGTGATAGGTGCGCTTCCGCTTCTTCGACTTGTGTTCGAGGAGGTGACTCTTCTGGGCGCTCGCGCGCATGAGCTTGCCGGTCTTGGTGACGCGGATCCGCTTGGCGAGACCTTTGCGGGTCTTGAGCTTAGGCACTGGTAGTCGCGGACTCCTTGCCGGCGGTCGAGGCCGCTCCCTGCCGGCTTGGCGCCAGGATCATGAACAGGTTCTTGCCCTCGAGCAGCGGCTGGCGCTCGACGACCGCGAATTGACGGGCGTCGTCGGCCACCCGGTCGAGGATTCTCCTCCCGATGTCCTGGTGGACCATCTCGCGGCCCCGAAACATGATCGTCACTTTCACCTTCTCACCAGCTTCGAGGAACTGTCTCAAACCTTTGAACTTGGTCTGGAAATCGTGCTCGGCGACCTTCGGCCGCAGCTTCATCTCCTTGAGCTTGGTGACGTTTTGCTTGCGCCGCTGGTCCTTCTCGCGCTTGATGGTCTCGAACTTGAAGCGTCCGTAGTCCATGAGCCTCGCGACCGGCGGTTGCGCTTGCGGCGCCACCTCGACGAGGTCGAGCCCCTTCTCGCTGGCGATGCGCAGTGCGGCGTCCAGGGACACAACCCCGAGCTGGTTGTTCTGGTCATCGATCAGCCGCACTTCGGAGCTGCGGATCTGATCGTTGATCCTTAGCTCCTTAAACGAGATGAGACGTTACCTCGGCCAAATTCAGTGTTCTAACTATTCCTCCATCCACATAAAACAAAACGGACAGCAGGAGCCGTCCGTTCGTACCGTACCCCTTCGAGCGTCGGCTCTGGGGGTGAGGGTCGGGCCCTGCTTCAGATGCAGGATCGTACCGGAAACGTAACCGCGTGCGCAAAACTGGCGTTCGCATCCATGATTCCCCTCGTGAAGCAACCCATGTTCCTGCTGGCGGTCGCCATCCTGATTTCCGCCTGCGGCGGCCAGGCTGGATCCGCCGTCCACATCACCCCCAGGGCGAATCCGACCGAAACGTCTACGGCCGCCTCTTCTCCAACGCCGGGCGCATCCGCCTCGCCCACCGCATCCCCCGGCCCCGTTCCCCTCAATGGGTCGTTTGCAGTCCTCGCTTCCCCACTCTCGGGCGACACCTACACAGTGAGCATCGTCGCCATCAACGGCAAGGTCGTCGCGACGGCTACCCCAAGCAGTCCGACCGCGGTGACCTGCGGCGACGCTGCAGCAGCAGTGGTGCCCATACCCGTGAGCACCAGCGACGACCGCGCGTACTACATGGACGCTCAGGGCGTGGTGCGGTTCATGACCGTGCAGGGTGAGACCGGGCGTGCCACCACCGTCCCCACCGGAGGCGGGCGGCGCAGCATGTTCTCGGTGAGCCCCGACGACCAGCGCATCGCGGTGGTGGTCAGCGACTACACATCGAGCGGTGTGAGTGTGCGCCTGTACGTCGAAGACCTGAACGGCGGCACCAATCACCTGGATCTCTTCAGCTCGTCCGGTGCATACGGGCTTCAACCCATAGGCTGGCATGGCACCAACAACCTGGTGCTGGCGAAAGTGCCGGCTTGCACGCAGGGCGGCGGGCCGTTTTCGGCCGGACCCCTCGAGCTGCACGTCGTGGACCCGGCCACAGCTGTGCGCAGGTTCACCATCGGCACCACCAACTGTGTGATCGCCGGCTCGCCATCGCCGGCGGGCGCCGTTTGCGAGACCACAAGTGGCGCTCAGGCGAGCGTCATCGATTGGACCGCGGTCACCAGGCGTTCATTTGCCATCAAAGCAGCGGGACCCGCTTACCTGTCACCCGATGGGGCCATGGTGGCGATTCCGGGCAGCTCAGCAACGACTTTTCAGGGCAGCAGCAAGACCCTGAGCATGCAGGCATGCGGCTGGATCGATTCCGCCCACGTCATCTCGGGAGGTGACGTCCAGCAGCAGCCGAGAATCGGTAACCTCGCCACCGGCACCGTGATCCCGGTCGCGGCGCAGGGGTCCTGCGCCGGCCGATTGCCTGGGGGCCTCTGATGGCTGTCCAGCCACCGGTCCAGCCCGGGCAGCTGTCCCCCGACGGGATGTGGCGATGGGATGGCGTGCAGTGGGTGCCGGCTGCGGCAGCCCCCTACGCCCAGGCCGCGCCGCGGCGGTCGCGCAACTGGATCTGGTGGGTGGCCGGCGGCTGCGCGGTCGTGCTCGTGCTGGGGTTGGTTGGGGCCGGTATAGGCGTCTACAACCTCGTCAACTCGTTCCAGCATGGAGGCCTCGCCTGTCTGCCCTCAGACTTCCCGAGCTATCCCGGAGCCACGGTCATCACCGAGAACACATACGTCGGGACCGGAGTCGCACCAGGCGATTCGAAGAGGTGCAGCATGGTTCTCAGGTCGAACGACGACTCCGCCACGGTGACGTCCTTTTACCAAGACAAGCTCAACAGCGGCGACTGGAAGGTGACCGCCTATATCGGCTCGATTGGACAGATCCAGTTCCAGAGAGTCTCGCGGCAACAGTCCGTCGGGGTCGTGGAGTTATTGGGCAGGGGAAGTCAAACGGAGATCCACATCCAGCTCGACAGCTAGCGAGCGATCAAGAGAGCGCTACCCCTGCATGTATGCAGAATTCGCTGCCTCAACACGTCGGGATCCAGCCATTTGTGCCCGAATGGCTGAGTCAGGCGTTTTTGCTATCGGCGCCGTTCGGCAACCTCTTCGGCGACCCGCTCGACGAATGCTTCTAGCGCTTCGTCGGTCTGCCCACCCGCGCGGTCCCGGACGTTGACGTGCTCCGACTCAGCCTCGCGGCCTCCGACGATCGCCATGTAGGGAACCTTGCGCGCCTGCGCGTCTCGGATCTTGCGCTGCATCCGCTCGGAGCGGTCGTCGATCTCGACTCGCAGGTGCGCCTTTCGAAGCCTCTCGACCACCCGTTTCGCGTAATCGCGCTCGGCGTCGGTGATCGGGATCACAACGACCTGTACCGGATGAAGCCAGGTCGGGAAAGCCCCGACATAGCGTTCGATCAGGTAGCTGAACAGCCGTTCCATCGAGCCTGCGGCGCCGCGATGGACCATCACCGGGCGCTGCCGTGATCCGTCCTCGGCGACGAACTCGAGATCGAAGCGCTCAGGCAGCTGGAAGTCGACCTGCACGGTTGAGTTCGTGAACTCGCGGCGATGTGCATCGCGCACCTGGAAATCGATCTTGGGGCCGTAGAACGCGGCCTCCCCCACGCCCCGCTCGTATTTCTGTCCCATCGACTCCAGCGCCTCGCTCAGCGCCGCCTCGGCGACCTGCCACTGCTCTTCGGTGCCCAACCATTTCTCTTTCGCGTCGTCGCGCGTCGACAGCCGGTACGAAAACTCGTCGATTCCCAGCACCCTCGAGAAATAAAGCGCCAGGTCGATGGAGCTCTTGACCTCGTCCATCAGCTGGTCCGGAGTGCAGAAGATGTGCGCGTCGTTGAGGGCGAACATGCGCACCCGATTGAGACCGATCAGAGTGCCGGATCGCTCATAGCGCCAGTTGTTGCCGATCTCGGCGATACGCAGGGGTAGCTCGCGATAGCTGCGGAGCTCCGACTGGTAGATGACGATGTGATGCGGGCAGTTGACGGGACGAAGCTCGAGCTCCTCGCCGTCCTCGAAGCGTATCGGCGGATACATGTACTCGGCGTAGAGCTTCGCGTGGCCGCTCTGCCGGTACAGGTCCAGGCGCGCGACGTCGGGGGTGCGCACATGTACGTAGCCGCGCGCCAGCTCCTCGTCGACGATGAAGCGCTCGAGCTCTCGCCGGATCGTGGCTCCGGCCGGCAGCCAGAGTGGTAGGCCTGGGCCGACCCGTTCGTCGACCATGAAGAGCTTCAGGTCCTTGCCCAGCTTCTTGTGGTCCCGCTTCTCGGCCTCCTCGAGAAACTTCAAGTGCTCTTCGAGCTCCTTCGCCGAAGGCCACGACGTGCCGTAGATGCGAGTCAGCTGCGGCTGCTTCTCGTCTCCTCGCCAGTACGCGCCGGCGACTCGCAAGAGTTTGAACGCCTTCAGCTCTTTGGTCGAGCGCACGTGGGGTCCGCGGCACAGGTCGAGGAAGTCGCCGGTCCGGTACACGGTGACCTCGTCGCCTTCGACCTTGTCGTTGATCAGCTCGACCTTGTAGTCCTGGCCACGCTTGCGAAACTCGTCGAGGGCTTGGTGGCGGGACATGACTTCTTTGACGAACGGCCGGTCCTCCTGCGCGATCCGGCGCATACGCGACTCGATCGCGCCAAGGTCCGATTCGGAGATTGGCTTGCTGAAGGCGAAGTCGTAGTAGAAGCCGTCCTGAACCGGTGGGCCGATGCCGTACTTCGCATCGGGGTACAGCTCCATCACCGCTGCGGCGAGCAGGTGCGCGGTCGAGTGCCGAAGGACGTGGAGGGGGTCTTCGCTCGATTCGTGATCGCCGTACCCCCTCTCCCTGGAGGGGAGAGGGTCGGGGTGAGGGGTCGGTGAAGGCAGAGGCGATTCGGCCATGAGGCCGTCAGTATATGAAGCCCCGTGAATCCAACTGCGATCGTTGATGCCATCGGCTACCCGGCGGCCGGCCTTGGCATTCTCATCGAGAGCGCCGGCATCCCATTTCCAGGCGAGGTCATGCTCCTCGCAGCGGCGGCATGGGCGGCGGCGCGGAACCAGAGCATCGTGCTCGTAATCGTGTTCGGCTTTCTCGGCTCGGTCGCCGGCGCCGACATCGGCTACTACCTCGGCTATCGCGGGGGGCGGCCGTTCGTCGAACGCTTCGGCAACGTGTTCCACATCGGTCCGGCGCACATCGCGCGAGCCGAGCTCTTTTTCGCGCGCCACGGCGACAAGGCGGTTCTGGCGGCGCGGTTCATCCTCGGCCTCCGCACCTGGGGCTCGATGCTCGCGGGTATGGCCCACATGCCCTTCTGGCGCTTCCAGGTTTTCAGCGCGCTCGGAGGCCTGGCCTGGGCAGTAGCGGTCGGCGTGGCCGGCTACGTGCTCGGCAGCAACCTGTCGCTGATCGCCGGGATCATCCGCGCGATCGGCATCGGCGGCCTGGTGGTGGTCGCACTCGTCGTCGTCATTGCCGTCCTGGCTCGATGGCGCGCCGCCCGACTGTAACGATCGCAAGCGCGATGACGAGGAGGAGGCCGCCCAACCCACCGATTACGTGCGCGGTGCCGATGAGGTCTGACAGCGCCGCGGCGGCCAGCACGGGGATGGCGGTGACGCCGTTGATCACCATGTAAAGGAGGGCGAAGATCCGGCCCCGGATCTCGTCGCTGGTGCTCTCCATCAGGTACGTGATCGCCGGGATCATGATCGCCCCAAACTCGATGCCCAGCAGGAGGCTGAAGACTGCGCCCGTGATGCGAGCGTGGACGCGCAGGTCGGGCACCTGCTCCATGGCTTGTGGAATCGCAGCCAGCGCCAGCAAGGTCACGCCGTTCGCGATCAGCGAGCCGACGAGAACTTTGGATCGGTCGATGTTGCGAAGGAACTGACCCAGCAACACGGCGCTCAGGATGGCGCCGCCGGTGGCCGGCCCGAGGATCACATACGAGTCCTGGGCGGCGATGCCGATAACGTGGCTCACATAAGCCGGCGCCAGGGTGAAGAGCATGAAAAGGACCAGCACCGCAATGCTCACCTGGCCGAATGCGAGCATCAGTCGCCGGTTGGCGCGCAGCGCATCCAGGCCTTCCTTGATGTCCACCATCATCAGGTGGAAGCGATTGCGCGACTCCGTCACCGGCGGCTCGTGGATGCGTTCGAGCGGAGGAATGTCCGAGGCGAAGATCAAAGCGCCGGCGATGGTGAGCAGCACGGCCGCCATCCAGTACGGCGTGTAAAGGTCGATACGGGAGAGGATCGGCGCCAATGCCCCACCGACGACCAGGGTGAGCACCATGGTTAGCAGCGCCATCGAGTTGGCGGTGATCAGCGCCGAACGCGGAAGGATGGTTGGGATGACCGCGGCCTCAGCCGGCGCGAACAGCTGGCCGACCGACGAGAAGATGAGCGTGATCACAAGCAGATGAAGGAAGTCGTCTCTCAGACCAGGGACGAGGGCGGCCAGCGGGATCAATGCCACCGCCGCGGCGCGGCCGAAGTTGGACCACATCATGATCTGCTTGCGATTCACGCGATCCGCGATGACGCCGGCGGGCGGCGCGAACAGAACCGATGGCACCGTGTAGGTCAGGATCACGATCGCGACCGGCGTGCTGCCGCCGGAAATCTTGAAGGCGAGCACGATCAGTGAGAAAAGAAGGAACTTGTCCGCCAGCTGGGCGGCGAGCTGTGCAAACCAGATGTTTCTGAAGGCCGTGAACCGAAGAACGGCCCGAAAGCCGCCCGGCGTCTCGACCGGAAACCGGATTGGCGCCTCCACCGGGGTCAGAGCTTAGCGACCCGGTTCGCGATTGAAGGCTCGGTAAAGGGTCTCCCATTCGCGGAGGTCGAGCGTCTGGGCCCTTCTCTCCGGTTCGATACCAGCCTCGCGCAGGCGCGCGCCGGCCCTGGTGCTGCCGATACCACTGATCCGGCCCAACGCTCCGCCGAGCTGCTTCCGGCGAAACTGGAAGACGGCTTCGACCAGCCGAAAGAAGGCATCGAGGTCGGTAACGTCGACCGCCGGGCGCTCGCGCACCTCCAGGAGTACGCAGGCGGAATCCACCCGTGGCGGCGGCAGGAATGCCGAAGCCGGGATCGTGAAGATAAGGCGTGCGGTCGCAAACACCTGCACCGCGACGGTGGCCAGGCTTGCACCTGTGGTCGCCGTCCAGCGCTCAGCGACCTCCCTCTGCACGACAAGCGACAGGCGGCGTGGCCTCGGCTCGGGGTCCAGCACCTTGCGAATCAAAGCGCCGGTGAGGTTGTAGGGAATGTTGCCGGCGACCACATGCCCGCCCAAAGGAAACGCGGATGCTGCATCGAAGGCGAGGATGTCGGATTCGACCACCTCGACGTTGTCGAGGTCGGCCGACACCTCGTTCAAGACGGGAATCAAGCGACGGTCTAGCTCCACGGCCGTGACGCGCCTGGCCCGACTCGCGAGCGCGATCGTCAGCCCTCCCGCGCCCGCGCCCACCTCGAGGACATCGTCATCGCGCGTGAGGCCGGCGGCATCCGCGATGTGATCTCGCACCGCGGGGTCCACGATGAAGTTCTGCCCGAGAGAGTGCTTCAGCTCGACGCGGTGGCGGCGCAGCAGCTGAAAGAGCTGGTCTGGGTCGGCGGGATCGATCAAGCCAGCTTCCGGAAGAGGGCGAACGCGTTATCGCGCTCGAGCTTCGCCAGCCCGTCGAGGCTGATGCCTCTCAGCTCGGCGACCAGGGTCGCGGTGTCGAGCAGGTAGGCCGGCCGGTTCGGGACGCCCATTCGATTGTGCGCGTTGCCATACGGTGAGTCGGTCTCGAGCAGGAGACGATCGACCGGGCAGCGCTTGACCACGTCGCGCAGCGCGTTCCGGCTCGGGCGGGTGACCAGGCCGGCGAATGAAAGGTAGAAGCCGAGCTCGACGAAGCGTTCCGCCCAGTCCCACTCGAGCGCGAAGTAGTGCATCGCTCCCCTCAGGCCGGGGTGCGCGGTGATGGCCTCGGCCAGCTCGGTGCCGCCGCCGCGATTGTGGATCGAGACCGGCAGGTCGAGATCGACCGCGAGCGCGAAAAGATCGTGAAGCCTCGCCGTCTGAACATCGCGTGCCGGGCCGCCCTTGTCCTCGAAGTCGAGGCCGATCTCGCCGATGGCGACCACGCGGTCGTCGGCGGCGAGCGTCCGGATGGCATCGAGGTCTGGAGGTGAGCTCTCGGTGGGGTAGTGGCCGATGCCCGCGAACACCTCGGGGTGCTGACGGGCGAGGGCCAGGCCTCTGTGGCTGTGCTCGAGGTCGACGCCCATCGTGATCATGCGGGTGACGCCGGCGTCGACGGCCGCGCCCACCACCTCATCCGCATCTCCGAGCTCCTCCAAATGGAGGTGCGTGTCTACGAAGTCGATGTTTCCTCTTCCGATACGTCATCGAGGCGCTTGAAGAGCGCCTGCGGAGGCAACAGGGCGCGACCGGGCTCGAGCTGCGAAGGTCTCCAGCGGTCGACGAATTCGTAGGTTCCGGTCAGCACCAGGTGCGAATCGCCGTCCTCAGATGTCCACGCACCGAAGGGCGACGTACAGCACCGTACCCGCCCTCGCGCGGTCGGTCTTGATGGTGTGCCAGGGCTGCTCGGTGCCGAGGTAGACATTGACCTTGGCCGCCGTCGTCATCGCATAGCGCAGCGCAATCTGAAAACGAGCCTGGCCCAGCTCGACCGCGACCCGGTCGAGGCCTGCCTCGACCTCCTTGATGAGCGCTTCGTCGACCTCAGTGAGCTTCTCCGGCTGCGGCACCGAGCCGAAGTTGCGATGTGCGTTGACAAGCGTGCGGTGGACCAGGTTGCCCCACGTGGCGACCAGCTCGTCGTTGTTGCGGCGCACGAACTCAGGCCAAGTGAAGTCGGTGTCCTGGTTTTCTGGGCCGGCGATCATGAGGTAGTAGCGGAGCGCGTCGGGGTCGTATCGCTCGAGCACGTCGCGCACGTAGATGACCTGGCCCCGGCTGGTCGACAGCTTCTTGCCGGCCATGTTCAGGTACTCGCTCGCGACGATCTCATCGGGCAGCTTCAGATTGCCGGCGCCCATCAGGATGGCCGGCCACAGCACGGTGTGAAACGTGATGTTGTCCTTGCCCATCACGTAGTAGTGCCAGGCCCCGTCGTTCTGCCACCACTCCTTCCAGGCGTCCGGGTCGCCCCGCTGCGCCGCCCATTCGATGGACGCCGACAGGTAGCCGATGACCGCATCGAACCAGACATAGATCTTCTTGTGCGGGTTTTCCTCCCAGCCGGGCAGGGGAACGGGGACGCCCCAATCGAGGTCGCGCGTTATGGCTCGCGGCTTGAGGTTGCGAACGAACTCGAGGGAGTACTTGCGCACATTCGGACGCCAGTTGTCATGGCGCTCGATCCACTCCTTCAGCTGGTCACCAAGCGCCGGTAGGTCGAAGAAGAAGTGCTCGGTTTCCTTGAACTCGACGGGCGCGTTGCTGCCGCGTTGGTGAGGATTGATCAGGTCGATCGGGTCGAGCTGGTTGCCGCAGTTCTCGCACTGGTCGCCTCGCGCCGAGTCGAAACCGCAGATCGGACACTTGCCTTCGATGTAGCGGTCCGGCAACGTGCGGCCACTCACAGGGTCGAAGGCGCCCATCTGGGTCTTCTTCACCAGGTAGCCCTTCTCATAGAGCTTCAGGAACATGTCCTGCGTGACGCGATAGTGATTGCGCGTCGTCGTTCGGGTGAAGATGTCGTAGGTCATTCCAAGACGGCGAAGGTCTTCGACGATCATCGCGTTGTTGCGATCGACGAATTCCCGCGGCGCCACGCCAAGCTTGTCGGCCTCATAGGTGATGGGCGTGCCGTGTTCGTCGGTGCCGCTGGCCATCAGCACTCGCGACCCTCGTAGGCGCTCGAACCGCGCAAGCACGTCGGCGGGCACGGCAAAACCGGCCACGTGACCGATGTGGCGGGGGCCGTTGGCATAAGGCCAAGCCGGCGCGACGAGCACAGTTCGTTGTCGATCACTCACCGGAGATCACAAGCGTAAACTCGCCGCGCGTTCGCTCACCGAGGGCGGCGAGCACCTCGGCCGCGGTGCCACGCAGCACCTCCTCATGGACCTTGGTCAGCTCTCGCGTGACCGTGAGGTTTCTCGCTGGCAGCTCTTCCGCGATCACCGCGAGCGATTTGCGGATGCGGAAGGGTGAATCGAACGCCACCGTCGGCCGGCGGTCATCCGCGATGGATGCGAGGAACCGGCGCATGTCGCCTGGCTTGCGCGGCAGGTAGCCGGCGAATGTGAACCCGAGCCCGCTGTATCCCGCGATCGAGAGTGCCGCTGTGACCGAGCTTGGGCCCGGGATGGGCACCACGCTGTGCCCCGCGGCCCATGCGGCCGTGACCAGTGCCTGGCCGGGATCCGACAGCGTCGGGGTCCCGGCATCGCTCACCAGCGCGACATCGCCTTCGTCGAGTGCGGCCAGCACCCGGGGCAGGCCGCGCCGCTCGACCGGCGCGCGGTAGCTGATCATCGGCTTGCGAATGCCGTGGCGTGCGAGCAGCCGCGCGGTCACCCTCGTGTCCTCGGCGGCGATCGAGGTCACCTCGCCGAGAATTCGCACCGCCCTCGCCGTCACGTCCTCCAGGTTCCCGATCGGTGTCGCGACCACGAAAAGCCGGCTCACTGGCCTCCCCGCCGTGAGGGGAGGTCCCGACTGGCTCGCCCAGCGAACCTCTCGGGGGTGGGGCGATTCACTCTTGCAGCAGCCATTCGCCGACCTGTTCTGAGATTTCGGCCGACGGGCCTACGAAACGCGAGGCCGGCGGAAGCACGTCGAGAAAAGCCTTGCCGTAATCGCGGCCCAGGATCCGGTTGTCGAGGATCACGACAGCGCCGCGGTCGCTCGACCTGCGAATCAGCCGCCCGAACCCCTGCTTCAGCCGCAGCGCCGCTTGCGGAAGTGCGAGCTGCGTGAACGCATCGCGCACAAGCTCGGCGCGCGCCGCGTAGACCGGATCGGTCGGCACGGGAAACGGAAGCCGGACCATCACCACGCAGCTGAGACGCTCGCCGGGCACGTCGATCCCCTCCCAGAAGCTCGATGTGCCGAGCAGCAGGGGGCGCTCCGCCTCCTCGAACGCCTTCAACAGTGGCCGGCGCTGGCCGTCGATGCCTTGGGCCAGGATGAGCACGTCGTCGAGGTCGACCCGCTGCTTGAGCGCCGCATGGACGTCGCGGAGCTGGCGGTGCGAGGTGAAGAGGACGAGCGTGCGGCCACCGACCTTGCGCGCGAGCGCGGCCACGATCTCCTCCACGCCGATGTCGAAGTCGTCCTGGTCCGGAGCCGGCAAGTCCGTAGGCAGGCACACGAGCGCCTGGTGGAGAAAGTCGAAGGGCGATGGGAGGATCAGCTCCTCGGCCTGCGGGCCGAGGCCGATGCGGGACCGGAAGTAATCGAACGACCCACCCACCGCGAGCGTCGCCGAGGTGAAGACGGTGCTGCGACGTTCCGAATAAACGCGCTCCCGAAGCAGGGTGCCGACGTTGATCGGCGCGGCGCGCAGCACGAGGTTCTCGCTGCGCGCGGCCAGCATGAACCAGTAGACGCGGTTGGGATCGGGCTCGAGCAGCGCCTCTCCCAGCAGCGCGTTCGCGGCCTGCAGGCGGCCGCGAATTATCTCGAGCTCGCGGACGCCCTGGTCGGGCTCGGTACCCCCGAGCCACTCCCGCGACCCGCCGACTGCCCGGCGCATCGTGGTATCCAGCGCCGCCAGCGCTGTGCTCGCGTTCTCTCCGGCCAGCCGCAGGCGTTCCCAGCCTTCGTCCTCGCGAATCGGCTGCGTGATGCGTAGGGAGTCTTCACGCCTGTCCGCATCGTTGAGACGGCCCGCCACCCAGCTCACCGCCAGGCTGAAGAGTTCGTGCACGCGTTCGCTCGCCGTTTGTGCGAGCGGTGCCGCCTCCGCGAACGCGTCATCGGCGGCCCCAAGATGCGGCTGGCGACGTAGTTCTGAGAGCAACCCCGGCTGCGTTTCAGTTCCCAGCCTGTCGATCAGCGCCTGCAGGCCCGGGCCGTCAACCTCCTGGCGAAGCCCTCGGGTCGCCGCCTCTTCGAGGTGGTGGGCTTCGTCGATCACCAGGTGGTCGAACTCCGGCAGCAGGCCGCCCCCGATCTCGGCGTCGGCCAGCAGCAGCGCGTGGTTGACCACCACGATATCCGCGACCTCGGCCTCTGCACGAGCCCTGTGCACGTAGCAATCCTCTTTCGTACAGTGGATGCCGACGCAGTCGAGGGGGTCGGACGCTATGCGCGCCCAGAACACCTCCTCCCGCCCGTGCAATCGAAGCTCTGAGCGATCGCCGCTCTCAGTGCTGTGAAGCCAGACGAGGACCTTGAGCTTGAATCGAAGCTCGTCGGAGTCGTGGCACGGCTCGGAGAGATAGCGGCGCCAGCGGCGAAGCGACACGTAGTTCGAGCGGCCCTTGAGCAGACAAGCCTTGAAGTCCCACGGCAGCCACTCCCGCAGTCCCGGGAGGTCCTTACCGATCAGCTGCTCCTGCAGGGTGTGTGTGTCCGTCGATACGACCACCCTCTCGCCATGGCGGACGGCTCTCGCGATCGACGGCACCAGGTAGGCCAGGCTCTTGCCGGTACCGGTGCCTGCCTCGACCAGCAGGCTGCCGCCCCGACCCTGGATCTGCGCCACCGCGAGGAGCATCTGCATCTGAGGTTCGCGGTGCTCGTAGCCAGGGAGAAGACCCGCCAGCGGGCCCTCGGGACCGAGAAGAGCCGCAACGAGGCCAGGGTCGTCGGGTGGAAGGCCCGCCGGTTTGGCCTCATGCTGTGCATGCGCGCGCACTGCCGAGGCCGGCATCGGGTCGGGGTTGGGCGCCGTAAGCGACTCGGCGAAGAACCGCGCGAGGGGCCACGAGTACGGGGCGACGAGCGCAAGCATCGATTCCTTGAGGCCTTCCTCCAGCGCGACCGCCTCTTCCCGCAGCCGAAGCAAGAGCTGCCTGGTCGCGTCGGCGTCATCGAGCGCGCGATGTGGCCGTGGCTGGCCGAAGCCAAGCTCTGTCGCCAGCAACGGCAGGCTGTGGCTTGCCGCCGCCGGCATCAGGATCCTGGCCACGTCGAGCGTATCGAGTATCTCGGCCGAGTCGTCCCAGAGGCCGGCGGCGACGAGAAAGTCGACGTCGAGGCGAGCTCCATGACCGACGGGCTGCCGGCCCGCAAGAAATGTGCCCAGCTCGGCCAGCGCTGCCTCTTGGGTCGCGGCTCCGCGCAGCTCTTCCGGTTTGATCCCTGTGAGCCGGAGCACGGGCTCCGGCACTGACCGGCCCGGGTCGACCAGTCGCTCCATCGCTGCGATGACGCGATCGGGCGTGAAAGCGACCGCACCAACCTCGATGACTCGATCGCGGCCCGGGTCGAGACCGGTCGTCTCGAGGTCAAGGGCAGCGTATTCCGGCACGGGCGCACTGGATTTTACGAGTGATGCCCGCCGGCTATCAGGGGGTTGACCGGAGCGGCGATTGGTATATTTGCGCGGCTATGCAGACCGGCGCGATCGAAGCACCCAAGCGAATCGAGGATCTACACGTCAGAAGGGACCTGGTCGCGAGCCTCTTGCTGCGTACCCTGGCCTTCGCGGACCAGCTCAGCGGAGCCGCTGTCGAGACCAGGCTGGGGTTGCCGTTCGAGACGCTTCAGCCCCTCATCGAGGAGTTTCAGAAGACTCAGCTCATGGACACCATGGGCTTCTCCAACGAGCCGGGCCTCGAGGGTCGTCCTATTCCCGTGCGCATGAACTACACCGTTTCCAGTGCAGGCCGCCAGCGCGCTGCCGAGATGTCGGCGGTACAGACGCGCTACCTCGGGCCGTGTCCGATCAACTTCGAGGATTACCTCACGCTCATCCGCTCGGAGGTCACGGGCAAGGCCAACGTCAACGACGCGTCGTTGAAGAAGGCGCTGGGCACACTGGAGCTCGAGCAGCATGTAATCGACCAGATCGGCGGTGCCATGGTGTCGCGAGCTTCGCTGTTCATCTTTGGCGCCCCAGGAAACGGCAAGAGCACGATCACCGAGCGCATGGCGCTCCTCATGGGTGCGCCGGTCGAGATCCCCCATGCCGTGGCCATCGGTGACGAGATCATTCGCGTGATCGACCCGGTCTATCACAAGATCGCGGACGGGGCGCAGCCGATCGACCGCCGGCTGGTCAAGGTCGAGCGCCCGGTGGTCGTCGCCGGCGGCGAGCTCAAGCTCCAGCAGCTCGACCTCACTTACGACGCGCAGAACCGCTACTACGAGGCGCCGCTGCAGTGGAAGGCCAACGCCGGCGTATTCGTCATCGACGACTTCGGTCGTCAGGAAGTTCCACCGATGCGCCTCCTGAACCGGTTCATCGTGCCGATGGAGAAGAAGGTCGACTATCTCGACCTCTCGGCATCTGGCCGCAAGATCGAGCTGCCGTTCCTGTGCCAGGTGGTCTTTTCGACCAACCTGTCCCCCACCGAGCTCGTCGACGAAGCCTTCCTCCGCCGCATGGCGTACAAGATCGGCGTCAGCAATCCGTCGCCCGAAGCATTCGGTCGCATCCTCCGCTACGAGTGCGACCGCCAGGGTGTTTCGTTCGATGAGAAGGCAATTGGATATCTGCTCAACAACCTCTATGGCAAGAAGCCGCTGCGTGGCTCGCACCCGAGGGCGCTCATTGCCCGCCTCGTCGATCTCGCGAACTACCGGCAGGAACCACCGCGGCTGACTCCGCAAACGCTGAAGGAGGCGTTCGACGCCTGCTTCAACCCCGCGCTCGGCAGCCTCACCGAAGAGGACTGGGCGCGCCCGGCGATCACGTAACGGGCGCGGCTGGGCTGGTCACTCCCAGCAGTCGTTTACGCCACGCCGACAGGTCACTGAAGGCGCCCCGCTGATTTTCAGGCAGTAGCTCCGCGATCTCGAGCATGATCGCGTTGGCTGCGTCTTCGCGCTTGATCCTGGTTCCGTCGTCGCGGCGAGATCGGACCACGAATGGCTTGCCAAAGGTGACGCTGACATGCGTCCGCTTAGGCCAGCGAGCGCCCTTGGGAAGACACTCTCGGGTCCCGGTGAGGGCGACCGGGATTACCGGGCAGGCAGCCTGCTGTGCGATGAAGCCCGCGCCAGGCTCTGGCTGAGCCAGCACGCCCGACTCCACCCGGGTGCCCTCCGGATACATGATCAGCACCTGGCCTGATTTCAGGATGTCGAAGGCTCGCCGCAGCGCGGTCCGATCTGCCGTGTGCCTCACGACGGGAAAGGCGTGGTATCGACGGAAGATCCAGGCCATCAAGCCGCGCCGGAAATATTCCGACTTGGCCATGCTCCACGAGTCGCCGCGGGGGAGAAACGCCGGCACCATCGGCGGGTCGAGGGTCGCCGAATGATTCGGACAGATGATCACGGGTCCCACCCGAGGCACGTTCTCATCGCCGATCACGCTGAACAGGCCGATGAGATACGTGCTTGTCATCGCCCGCATCAGCCAGCGCATGAAGGCGTAGATCACCGGGGGCGAGTCCGCTCCTCGACGTGATGGACGATCAGCTCGACAACCTCGTCGACGTCGAGATTGTCGGTATCGATGACGATCGCGTCTGGCGCCGGCCGCAGAGGGGCGATGGCTCTTTCGGTGTCGACACGATCTCTTGCCTCCACCTCTCGCCGCATCGCTTCGGCGTCGACGCGCTCTCCGCGCCGCTCGAACTGAGCCGCACGGCGTCTCACCTTCTCATCGAGGCTCGCGGTCAAGAAGAATTTGTGGTCCGCGTTTGGAAACACGACGGTCCCGATGTCTCGGCCCGCCATCACGACGCCATCGCGCGCCGCTTGTCGCTGCTCCTCGACCAGGGCCTCGCGCACCCCTGGGATGGCGGATATCCTCGGCAGCGCCTCCGCGAAGTCGGCGTCGTAGATGCCGTCCGTGAGGTCCACCCCGTCCGCCCAGACGCGATCGCCTTCTACCGTCAGCTGCACCGACCGCGCCAGCTGGGTCACGGCATCTTCGTCTTCGGGATCGATGCCGCGCTCTGCGGCGAGCCTGGTGATGGCCCGGTACATGAGGCCGCTGTCGATGAAGGCCAGCCCGAGCCGCTCCGCGACGCGCTTGCCCACCGCCGATTTGCCCGATGCGACGCCCCCGTCGATGGCGATGATCACCTGGGTTCGATGCGGACCGCGCGCCGCAGCGCCTCGATCTCTCCCTCGCTGAGGACGCGCCAACCGCCGACCTTGAGCCGTCCGAGCTTCAACGGGCCGAAGCCAGTTCGCCGCAGCGACTGCACGTGATGACCTACGGCCTGCAGCATCCGCCGGACCTGGCGGTGGCGGCCCTCCCGGATGACCATGCGCACTTCTGTGCGGCCCGCGCCAACGGACCCGTCGAAGCCGACGACCTCCACCTCGGCGGGCGCGGTCTTGCCGTCTTCCAGATCGACGCCCCTGCGAAGGGTTTCCATGTCCCTCTCGCCAGGGCTACCGGCCACGACCGCCAAGTACTCCTTGGCGACCTTGTAACGCGGATGAGTCAGGCGGAAGGCAAGGTCGCCGTCGTCGGTCAAGACGAGGAGACCGGTCGTGTCCGCGTCCAGGCGACCGACGGGAAAGAGGCGGTGGCCGGCGGCTCCCTCGTTGCCGACTGAGTCGAGCACGGTCGTGCGCGAGCCTTCGTCCTTCGCCGTTGTGATGACACCGAGCGGCTTGTTGAGCATGAGGTAACGGTGCCTGGTCAGAGGTTTGACGGCGCGCCCGTCGACGGTGACCTCGTCCCTGTCGGGGTCGATGAGGATGCCGGAGGGCGGCGGCACCTCACCGTTGACGCGCACAGACCCTGACGCGATCAGCTCGTCAGCGGCTCGCCGGCTGGCGACACCGGATCGCGCCAGAAAGCGATTCAGCCTTTCCAATCACGTCGTTTCCGCGTGGCCATCAGCCTCCGACTGAGGGCTTGGGCAGATGGTCGAGCGACTCGAGGCCCATGACCTGTAGAAATCGCATCGTGGTGCCATAGAGCTTCGGCTGTCCTGGCCCGGACCCGCGTCCGACCTCGGCAATCAGGTCGCGCAGCTCGAGGTTGGTGAGCACGCTCTCACAGTTGACCCCGCGCACATCTTCGATCCGTGATCGGGGAACCGGCTGCTGGTAAGCGACGATCGCGAGCGTCTCATATGCGGCAGCCGACAGCTTGCCCGAGACCTCGGGCCGCAGTGCCCTCCGCACCGCGGCCGCAAAAGCGGGGCGCGTGGCGAGGTGGAGCTCGTCGTGATGGCGCATGAGCATGACGCCGCGTCCCTCGAGGGCTTCGCGCAGCTCGCCCAACGCGTTCTCGATTGCGGTGCGATCGCTGTCGGTCGCATGCTGCAGCTCACGCAGCGTGAGGGGTCGGTTGGAGCTGAAGAGAATTGCTTCGATCGCGGCCGGGAGCGTGGTCAAGCGCCGAGCCTCGTTTCGATGTGGATGGGCCCGAAACGCTCTTTCTGGCGGACGCTGATCAACGAGCGGCGCAACAGCTCGAGCACGGCAACGAATGTGACCACAGCCTCCAACCGATCTTCGGATTCGAGGATGAGCTCGAGCAGCTCGATGGGCCCCTCGCTGAGCCTCCGCGTGATGAGGTCGAGCTTCTCGTCGAGCGTCCACGTCCGGCCGGTGACGACGAGCGGGCGCGGCGGGATGCGAGCGAGGACGCTGTTGAACGCGACCACCAGGAGGCCGCCCTCCAGGGGTTCCTCCTGCCCCGCGGCCTCAACCGCACGCGCCGGCGGCGGGAATGAGAACGAGTCCTGTTCCTGCCGCTCCATGAGGCCCTCGGCCATCTGCTTGTAGGCGCGGTACT
>VBHB01000222.1 GCA_005880315.1 Chloroflexota bacterium
GCGGCTTGCGCGGAACAGTCGTCGTTTCGATGCGACCTTCGAGCATCCCTTCGACGACCGCGGCCGCTTCCAGCAGATCGCCGCGAAACTTGGGGATGATCACGCCGCGCGAGACTTCGCCAACCGAGTGGCCGGCGCGCCCGACGCGCTGAATGCCCGCGGCCACGCTTGGTGGCGCCTCCACCTGGAGGACCAGGTCGACAGCGCCCATGTCGATGCCGAGCTCAAGGGTGGAGGTGGCGACGAGACCGCGCAGGGTGCCGGCCTTGAGCTGGTCCTCGATGAGCAGGCGCTGCTCACGCGCGATGGACCCGTGATGCGCGCGCACGAGATCCTCCTCGGCCAGCTCATTGATGCGCGCCGCGATGCGCTCGGCGAGCCGTCGCGAGTTGACGAAGACGATGGTCGAACGATGGTCGCGAATCAGCGAAAGCAGGCGCGGGTAGATCGCCGGCCAGATGCTGTTCGCGGTCTGGCCAGAGTCGTCGTAGGACTTCAGCTGGGACATGTCCTCGACAGGGACTTCGACTCTCACCTCCATCGTCTTCAGTCGACCGGCGTCGACGATCGCGACGTCGCGGCCCGCGCCGCCGAGGAACTTCGCCACCTCTTCCAGGGGCCGCTGCGTCGCCGACAGGCCGATTCGCTGTGGCTCAACCTTGGTCAACGCCGACAGACGCTCGAGGCTCAGGGCCAGGTGCGAGCCGCGCTTGGTGGCGGCGACGGAATGGATCTCGTCGACGATCAGCCACCGCACCGAAGCGAGGATCTTTCGCGCCGCGCTCGTGAGGATGAGGTACAGCGACTCGGGGGTGGTGATCAGGATGTCGGGCGGGTGGCGTTCCATGGAGCGGCGCACCTCGGTCGGGGTGTCGCCGGTGCGGATCGCGGCGTTGATCTCCGGCGGGACGCCCCCGGCGGTCTCGACCTGGTGGCGGATCCCGACCAGCGGCGAGCGCAGGTTGCGGTCGACGTCGTGGGCGAGCGCCTTCAGGGGCGATACATAAAGGACGCGACAGCGTTCGCCATCGGCCGGCACGGGCTCGGAGGCGAGACGGTCGAGGCACCACAGGAACGCGGCCAGGGTCTTGCCGCTCCCGGTGGGCGCGGCCATGAGGACATGCCGGCCCGCGGCAACCTCGCGCCAACCGCGCTCCTGGACCTGGGTCGGCTCCGCGAAGGCGGCCCGAAACCAGTCCCTGGTGGCCGGCGCAAAGAGATCGAGAACGTCCCCCATGCCCTCAAGTTTGATCGCTTCCCAGCCCGCAAAACAAGTGTTCGTTAACCGGCAGGCTGGCTGCGACCAAGAGCGGCGGCGCTACGTTGTGCCGTACCAGTGGCTCACCCCTACCCGTTCCAGATGTTCAGCGAAGAATCCAAGCGGATCCTGGTTGGAGCGCAAGGGCAGGCTGAGCGTATAGGCACCTCGTATGTCGGCACGGAGCACCTGCTGCTGGCGATGCTGCGGCTGGAGTCGAGCGCTGCGTACCGGGTCCTGGCCCGGCTGGGCATCTCGTACGACGAGCTCGCCAACAAGATCAAGGCAGCCACTGCGAACGACAAGGTTCGGCAAGGCCGGCGAGTCGTCCCGACGATGGCGGTCAAACGGACGGTCGAGGTCGCCTTCGGCGAAGCGGATCGCATGAACAGCAAGGTGATCGATACGGCTCACCTGCTGTTGGGACTCGCCCTACAGGGGGAAGGGGTGGGGCCGTTCGTCCTGCACGACCTGGGGGTGACGCCCGAGCGCATCGTCGCGGAGGTGGAGGGCGACCTCGGCGTCCCGCTGAGCGGTAGAGGCAAGCTGCCGACCTCCCGTCCGCCCTGGACTATTGATCTGCCCGAACCGCCCGAGGTCGTCGGGCTGCGCGAAAGGCTGGCGTCGGTGAGATTCGCGTTGAAGCACGCGGTCGAGGCCGGCGACACCGAGCATGCCCTCAAGCTCGGCAGCGAGGAGAAGCGCCTGGAAGGCCTGGTGGACCGAGCCAGGAGGAAGTGGCTCGCCTCGCTCGGCTGAGACATTCCGCCATGATCGCCAGCTAGATGATCGACCCCCAGCGATTCCGAGAGGTCATGGCTACATTCCCGAGCGGGGTCGTGGTGCTGACCGCGTTCGGCGACGACTCCCTTCCGCGCGGGCTCACGGTCAGCGCCTTCTGCGCGGTTTCGTTGAAGCCCTCCCTCGCGCTCGCCTGCGTCGACAAGACTTCGAACACCCTCCCGGCGGTCCAGCACGCCGGCGGCTTCACCGCCAACATCCTGGCCGCCGGCCGGGAGCAGCTGGCGCGGCAGATGGCATCGAAGCTGACGGATAAGTTCGATGGCATCAAATGGCGGCGCCCGGAGTCGGACCGCGGCGGCCCAATTCTCGAGGCGGACTCCGCCGCCTACGCCGTCTGCACGCTGAAAGAGACGATCGAGGCGGGCGACCATTGGATACTCATCGGCACTGTGGTCGAGGGCGCTCACACCGAAGGGGTGTCGCCGATGATCTTCAGCCGCCGCGGATATTTCGGACTGTGACCGTAACAACCCGCTGGCGCCAAACGTGCGTAATTTCCCGCTCGGACACGCACGGGTGACGCCAAACGTGCGGAATCCGCGATGTCAAAGCGTCGGGGAGGGCCAGGGCGG
>VBHB01000004.1 GCA_005880315.1 Chloroflexota bacterium
ACGGTCACCACAAGCTCCGGTACCTTCAAGCTCGACGGCGCCAACAAGCATCGATTGGTAACCCCCTGATGAACGAGGACACGACATGAGCAGGATGGCCCCCGGTGCGATGCCCAAGCCGAGCGATCAAGCCAAGGCGGCGTTCACCAAGCTGGTCCCCGACGAGCCCGCCGTCACGATGCGCCCGATGTTCGGCAACCTGGCCGCTTTCGTGAACGGCAACATGTTCGCGGGCCTCTTCGGCGAGGACCTGTTCGTGCGCTTGCCCGACGACCAGAGCGCTCCGATTCGCACGCAAGGCGGCCGCGATTTCGAACCCATGCCCGGGCGTGCGATGAGGGGCTACGTGACGGTGCCGGCCGCGTGGCGCACGAAGCCGGCCGAGACCGCGGCGTGGATCAACGAATCGCTTGGGTTCGCGCGCGGCCTGCCTCCGAAAGCCGCGAAGAAACCTACCGGCGCGAAGAAGAAGTAGCGCGCTCCGCTAGCGGCGCTTCGGCTTTCCTTTTTGCGGAACGACCTTCGACTGGGCTGGCTTGGCCGGCGCCGGTTTGGGTGGCGTCGGTTTCGGCGGCATCGCCTTGGCTGGCATCGCCTTGGCCTTGCCGTCCGTCTGGGCGACGACCACCGCCGGAGGCGCGACGATCGGAGCGGGTTTCTCGATGGCCGCGGGTGGCGCCGGCTCCGGTTCAGGCGCAGGTGCGGGCATCGGAACGACCTCCGGCTCAGGCGCCTGCATGGGCCGCGGCGCAGCCTCGACAGCGCCGGTCCCCATCGACACCTTGCCGCTGAAGCTCGCCCCGTCCGCGATCGCAAGCCTCGCCACGCGGACATCGCCGATCACCGAACCCGAACGCCCCACGATCAGCCGCTTGCGCGCGACCACCGGGCCCGTGAGGTGCCCGTTGACGCTGACGTCGCCTCCTGCCACCGAGGCCTTGACCTTGGCCAGGTCATCGATCTCGATATTGCCGGTGACCTCGACCTCGCCCTCGAGAATCCCACCCACGCGAAGATCGCCCTCGATGTAGAGCTGACCGATCAGCCGGTCGCGCGGTCCCAGCGTGACGGAGCTCGGCTGACTCGAGGCGGCGGGTGAGAATCCCGGCGGTTCGTCCGCCGGCGACGGGGTCGGTCGCCTAGCTACCGGCCTGGTGCTCAAAGTCGCCCATTCGGACGTAGCCGTTGAGGCTCGCGCCGTCCTCGATCTGCAGCCGGCGCACCTGAACGTCTCCGTTCAGCTTCGCCGACTTTCCCAGCGTGAGCTTGTCGCGGGCGGTGAGCTTGCCCTCGACCTCGCCCTTGATGGTCACGTTCTGGCCCTCGAGCAAGGCCTTCACCACCGTCCCGTTTCCAACCTCGATGTTGCCGCCGAGACGAAACTCGCCCTCGGCGTGGCCGCCGTCGACGCTCATGCTGCCGCCGTACGTCAGCTTGCCTTCCAGGCTGTCATTCGGGCCGAGCGTGAATTTCTTGAGCCCATCACGTTTGGACTCCGACTGGCCGTCGGTCTCGATCGGCGTACTCTCCGCTACAGCCTCTTGTGTTTCCATGCGCCTGCATCTCCCCGGCTTGGTAATTTGACCTCGTACAGCCGAAGCCGCGTCACAGAATACTTCACGCTTCGATCCCTTCGCGGTCGCATCTTCGTTTGTTGCCAGGCAACGTGACGTAGCTCAGCGCACACCCCGTCGGAGTCGATGTTCGAATTGTTGCAGCGGCCTATGGACTGTATCCAGGTTTGTAGTCGACTCAGCGCGAAATCGTCCTGGCAATTCGAATGCGCTCACGCGAATTCACTGAGCAGGCCATCGGCGCTGAGCCCGGATGATTTCGTCGACAGCGCGATGTAGGGCTCACGGCCGTATCCCTGCTGCATGAGTTGGGGATGACGACGGATCTCGATGCGCCATGTCTCGAGTTGGCTCTCGTGGCAGTCTATGGCGCGAAGCTTCATCTGGACTTCCTCAGCAGTCAGCTCGATGACGACGTCGACGTGATCCTGCACGACAAGCGGTAGTGCGCCGCCGTCCTGGCCGTTGAGGCCGACAACCGCACGGTAGGCCTTCGCAAGCGGACCATCCACCGCGAGGTGATAAAGGGCGGGGCGAGTGCGCTCCGAGGTGGCCGCGATCGCGGCGTCGGTGCAACGCCCCATCGCGATGTGGTCGGGGTGGCCGTACACCCCGTCGGGGCCCCAACCCACGACAACGGCGGGAGCGAACCGGTCGATGTGCTCCTTGATGCGCTCGGTGATCTCGTTTTGGTCCGACCCGTCGACTCCGCCGTCAGGATAATTCCAAAGCTCGTAATCGTCGATCGCAAGCGCGGATGCGGCCGCCTCGAGCTCGGAAGTTCTGATCTGCGCAAGGTCCTCCTCGCGCGCACCGGGTGGCTTGCCGACCCATCCCCTCTCCCCTCGTGTCGCACAGATGAGATTGACCTGCACGCCGGCCCTGGTGTGCCTGAGGATGAGGCCGCCGGCACCCATCGACTCGTCGTCAGGATGCGCTGTGACGACGAGCAGCCCGCTCACCGGCTGCGGTCCTCGATCTCCCAGGCATGATCGAGCAGGTGCCATGCCATGCGTCGGGCCACGTATCGCGGTGGCCACCGCTTCTCAACAGAGTGCGGGCCTCCGGCCGACGCGCGGATGGCATCGATGATTGCCTTGCGCCACTCGCGCACCGCGCTCGCATCATCGCGGCGGGGTGTCTTCAGCTTTAGTCCCAGCTTGGACACGTAAGCGGATTCGGCGTCGATGACGTGATCGGCGATCTTGTCACGGTCGCGCCCGCCGCCGCGCGGCCCCTTACGCAACTCCGCGGGAGCCTTGGCGACGACCGCATCGAATACCTTCCACGAGGCCGTCACCAGCGCGCAGATGCGCTCCGCCTCCTTGGCGGCCAGAGGCTTCGTATCCGTCGAGGCCTGGATTCCGGGAGCGCCGAAATCGGTGGTTGCGTTGCCCTTCACGCGCTCGACGATTTTGAATGCGGGCTCGCCGTCAGGAAAGTCGATGCGAGCAGCCTTGGGCACCTTCATGTATCGCGGCGCGTAGGCGGCCAGCGTTTCCAACGCAACTTTCTCGTCCTTGCCCGCGCGGGTCCAACCAGGCCAGTCGAGCGCCGAGGCGAAGATGCGCTTGGTGCCGACCTCGAGATAGACAGGGATGGTGGCGGGCACGACAGCGCGATGCTAGCCGATCACTTTGGCTTTGAATTTCCGGGCTAAACTACCGCCGAGTCGGTAAGCGTCAAGGAGGGGTCGCAATTGAGCATTTTCCGAAAGGCCTATTCCGTGGTGGGCGCAATCCTGATGCTCCAGTTCTTGGCGCAGCTCTATTTCATCGCTGCGGCCATCTTCACGATCGTCAACGCCAACGACAACGCGAAGGATGTCTACGCCGCATTCAAGAACGCCGACAACTTCGCCGGACTGCATGCAATCAATGGAGACATCATCGGCCTGACCATCCTGGTCATGGTCGGGCTCTCGTTTGGGTCGCGCTACCCGTGGCGGACGACCATCCTGACCGGTGTCCTTTTCGTACTGCTTGTGATTCAGTCGGTGCTCGCTCATACGGGCATCCCAGCGTTGTCGGGACTTCACGGCATCAACGCGCTGGTCATGATCGGGCTGGGCGGATTCCTCACGGGCAGAAACTGGGCCTTCCGCCCGGAACCGGCGACGCCTGCGCCAGCGCGGTAAGCCTTTGGTGCATGATACCTCGGTATCGTGGTAGCATGGCACCATGCCGAAGAACATGACCCTTCGCCTGAGCACCGAGCAAGCCGCTGAGCTCGAGGCTATCGCGCGGGTGGAAAACGTGCCGATCGCGGAGGAAGTCCGGCGAGCGCTAGACGAGCATATTGCTGCTCGGCGCAAGGATCGCGCTTTTCGCGCCCGCCTCAAAGCTTCCATCGACCGGAACCAGGAGATCCTCAAGCGCCTCGCCAGCGACTGATTGAGCTGGCAATATCTGGATCTCGCCGATTACCTTCTCATTGCTGAGGCGGTCTTAGGCGTACCAGCGGAGCGCTTGGCCGATATGCCTCGGGTCGTCAACTTGGCAGCGTCGGCGCTGGCCGTCCCGTCTTCCGGATGGGGCGGCCGCGATGCATATCCAGACCTCACCCAGAAGGCTGGGTTGCTTGCGGCCCGATTGACAAAGAACCATCCTCTACCAGACGGCAATAAGCGGGTTGCGTGGCTTGCCATGATCGAATTTATCGAACGCAACGACCATCGGTTGATGCAGCCGGACGTGGACGACGCGGTCGACACGATGTTTCGGCTCGCAGCCGGAACTCTGCCGGAGGCGGATTTCGTCGAGTGGTTGAGACCCAGAATCACCGGGATCCGCTGAGCCCAGTCCATGCGTCACTACCGTTGCGATGGAGCGGGCGATGGGAATCGAACCCACGTAACCAGCTTGGAAGGCTGGCGCACTACCATTGTGCTACGCCCGCATCGGAGCTTCGCCTGGTGGCCCGTAGGGGCTTCGAACCCCTGATCTCCGGCTTGAAAGGCCGGCGTCCTAGTCCACTAGACGAACGGGCCAGGCGCCACCGATTGTGCCGGAAACGGCTGCATTCGCACCGGCAACACCACCCCGTCTGGCCTTTGGTGGGCGGCGAGGGTTTCGAACCCCCGACCTCCAGCATGTCAAGCTGGCGCTCTTCCAGCTGAGCTAGCCGCCCGCAGCAAAAAGCGAACGGAGTGGACGCTTATTCTAGGCCGGTGGCTGACTCCCACCGGCCGACGCACGCCACCGTCGAGCATTAAGCGCTGGGTACTGATCTCCGAGCCACAAACCCACCTCTCGGCCCGCGAGGAGTCGACTGGCGACGAAACCTCATCGCGCTGTGGTTCGCAGAGTTCACGGCGATCTTCGGTTTCAGCTTCGCCTTTCCGTTCCTATCGATCTTCATCTCGCAGGACCTCGGCGTTCCAACCGGCCGCGACCTCGACCTCTGGACCGCAGCCGCCGGCAGCGTTTCGGGCCTGGCGATGGCGATCGCCAGCCCGATCTGGGGCGTCCTCGGCGACCGTTTCGGGCGCAAGCCGATGCTCATCCGCTCGATGCTCGGCGGCGCCATCACCGTCGGCCTCATCTTCTTCGTGCAGTCGCCGATCCAGCTGGTGGTGCTCCGCCTCATCCAGGGCGCGACCAGCGGCACGGTCGCCGCTGCCACCGCGCTCGTGGCGGTCGAGACGCCGCGAAATCGCGTGGGCTGGGCGCTCGGCGTGGTGACCTCCGCGGTGGCGCTGGGCAGCGCAATCGGGCCTGTCGTCGGCGGCATCGCCGGGGCGGCTTTCGGGCTGCGCCTGGTCTTCCTGGGCGGCGGCGTCCTGCTGCTGCTGGCGATGATCCCGGTCCTCTTGATCGTTCGCGAGAGTCCGTTGAAGGTGCGCGATCGCACGCGACCCGGCATGCTGGCGCTGATCCGCGAACGCCCGGGGGCTGTGCGCTCGCTGGCGGTGCTGATCGGCGCGCAAGGCTTGATCACCGTCATCAACTCCGCGGCGCAGCAGCTGGTCGTGCTCAGGCTCATCGAGCTGCTGGGCCGAGCAGCCTCGGCAGCGACTGGAGTCTCCTTCGGCGCCGCTGGGCTTACCAACAGCGTCTCGGCCGTCGGCTACACAACTGTCACCAGGCGAATCGGCTACGTGCGGACCATCTCGCTGGCGGCGATGCTCCTTGCGATCACCGTCGGCGTGCTGGTGGTGGCCCCGAGCGCAGTGGTGGTCGTGATCGCGGTCGGAATCTCCGGCCTTCTCTACGGCACGATCGTGCCGGCGACCGCGAGCATGATCGGGCTCGAGACGCCGATCGAGGCCCAGAGCACCGTCTTCGGGTTCAACGCAAGCGCGGTCGCATTCGGGTTCTTCCTCGGCCCGCTCATCGGCGGCGGGATCGCTGCCACGAGCGGGGTGCCCAACGCACTGGCGGTCACAGCTGGACTCTGCCTTCTCCTTGCGCTCCTGGTGGCGATCGGCACTCGAGAGCCCGGGCGCTGAGCCCTTAACGGGCAGGGTTGCCGCCCGCGCCTCGGCACCAATACGGTCGCACGCAACACAAATGAACCCCCTGAGGGAGGGCGGGGGGTTTGTGGGTGGGGGGTTTTAGGGGGAACAGCCGAAATCCACTAATCTCGACTGCTCATGCGATTCACCCTCGCGCTGCTCGCGACCACCATCGCCCTCGGCGCGTGCGCCGATTACGTGCCGCCGACCTCGAATCCAACCTCGAATCCGTCGGGCTGCGACAATGGAATCGTCACCTGCATGGATCAGCGAACCACGCCCCCGCCCACCGTGATCGACCCCTCGAAGAAGTACACCGCGACGGTCCACACGTCTCGAGGCGACTTCACGATCACCTTCGTAGATCCCAAGGTGGCCCCGCAGACGGTCAACAACTTCGTCTACCTGTCGCAGAACCACTATTACGACGGCCTCACGTTCCACCGAGTGGTGCCCGGATTCGTGGTCCAGGGCGGCGATCCCCTCGGCAACGGCACCGGCGGGCCGGCTTACAAGCTGCCCAACGAAACCAATCCGTCCAAGTGGCCGCGAGGCACGGCGGGTATGGCCTCGAGCTCCGCGGGCGTGAGCGGCTCGCAGTTCTTCATCACGACAGGGGATGCGCCCTCTCTCGCCACCAGCGGCGTCTACAACCATTTCGGTCAGGTTTCCTCAGGCATGGAGGTCATCGACAAGATCCAGGTCGGCGATCGAATGACCTCGATCGACATCGCGGCCTCGTGAGGAGAGCGGGCCTCACCGCGCTCATGCTCGCCGGCGCATTCGCGCTGGCCGCCTGCGGCTACGCCGACCCGTACGCGACCTCGGGGCCGGTGGCCAACGAGAGCCCCGGCGTCCACGTGAGCCCGTCTCCGGGCACGGACGACTTCAACGCCGGCGCCGGCCTGCCCGTCGTGACATATCCGGACGGCCTCAAGTACATCGACATCACCGCCGGCACGGGCGCCGTCGTGCACGGCAGTGACATCGTCACCGTCAACTACACCGGCTGGCTCAGCGCCGGCGCGTCGAAGTTCGATTCCAGCCGCGACCGCCACCAGCCCTTCACAGTGACGCTTGGACAGGGCCAGGTCATCCCCGGTTGGGACGAGGGCATACCCGGCATGAAGGTTGGCGGCAAGCGGAAGCTGATCATCCCATCGGCCCTCGGCTACGGCTCAGCCGGGCAGCAAGACCAGCAGTCCGGCGCTTACATCATCCCGCCGAATGCGGTCCTGGTCTTCGAGGTCGAAGTGCTGAGCGTCAAGCCAGGACCAAGCCCATCACCGATACCGTCCCCGTCGCCGAGCCCGTCTCCAAGCCCTTCTAAGTAGTGAAGTGTTGCCAGGGCGGCCGGGTTTATCCCGGCCGTTCTCCGCGTTCCATTTCACACTCCATGCGTGGCGGGTAGTGGCTACTTAGATAATCCCTTCCTTACCAGAAAGAGCGCAGCCGCATACCACTGGGGCCCCCGCGACGAAGTCGCGGGAGGGCGTGAGAGGAAACCGCCCGGGTTTCCTCTCATGATTTCTAAGTAATCATTAGGGTGCCCTTCATGCCCGAGGCTTCGTGCCCGGGCTGGTCGCAGAAGATCGTGTAGGTGCCCGCGGTCAAAGTCGACACGGTGAAGACGAAGCTGTCTCCCGCCGACACCAGCTCGCTCGCGGCCAAGCGCTTGCCGGTGCTGTCGCGAATGACCATGTCATGCGATGTCGTGCCCGAGTTGATGAGGAAAAAAACCACTGCTCCCGTTGGGGCGCTGAGCGCCGACGGCTCGAACTTGAACTCGGTCATCGTGATCTTGATCGACCCGGCCGGCTGTGCGTTTGCGTTTCCGCCGCCGCCCCCACCGCATCCCGCAAGCAATGCAACGGACGCCAGCGCGACCGCAAACGTTCTCATCTGAACAGGGTCACTCCGAGGTACAGGATGATGAAAAGGAAAAACCACACGACGTCGACGAAGTGCCAGTAGAGGGTCACCGCTGCTACGCCGACGTGATTCTGCTGGGAGAACTGCCCCCTCGACGCCCTGTAGAGAATGATCGCCAGAAGGATCAGACCCCCCAGCACGTGCGCCCCGTGGAAACCGGTCATCACGAAAAAGGTGCTGGCAAATGTGTTTGCCGTAAGAGTCATGCCCCGTGCGAAGGCGGCGATGAATTCGTACAGCTGACCGAACTCGAATCCCAGTCCTAGGAGAATCGTGGCGATCCACAGCACGAAGAACCGCCGGCGGTTGCCGTGTGCCAGGGCGTCGCTGGCGAAATGGCAGGTGAACGCACTCGAAAACAGCACCACGGTGTTGATCGTCGGAATCGGCCACCAGTTGACGTAGAACTCGGGCGTGCTCGATGGCGGTGGCGGCGGCCAGACGATGTGCGACCCATACAGATAGAAGTAGGTTGCGAACAGGCTGCCGAAGAACATCACCTCGGACGCGAGGAAGATGTACATCCCCATCATGCCGGGCTTGATCGCGGGGTACTGCGGCCCCACCTCGTGCTGCATCGTCGCGACGGCCATCAGGAATGCACCTCGCCGCCGGTCTCATCGGCGGGAAACATCTTCACGTCCTCGACCAGCACCCATCCGACCACGCCGACAAGAAATATCACTCCCCCGATCACGGCGAGGGTGATGCGCACAGCTGCCGAGAAGGGAATCGCCGCCAGGCTCAAGAACAACGCCCCCGCGCAGATGACGAACGGCCAGTTGCTCGGCGGCGGCATGTGGATGCCCAGCTGGTGGGCCTTGGCGTCGTAGTCGATGACCAGCTCCTCGTGCCGCGGGATATCCATGTCATATCTGGAGGCTGCCGCGCGCGCGGGGTCGGCATCGCGCCATGCCTTGAAGGCGGCGGAGGCGACATAGCTGGAAGGCCAGAGCTTGTAGCCACAGTTGCGGCAAAGGTCGAGAAACCTCGGCGTCAGCAACCCGCAGCGCGGGCATTCCACGGCGAGGGATGGATTGGAGGTGTCCACATATCGGGGCTGCTTGGATGCGGCCACGTTCGGTTTGGATTCTATCAGCGACCGGTTGTCGTCCCGGGAGTCGCTTCTCCCAGCGCCGATATACTGGGCGCCGTGAAGGCCTCAATCGCGCGGCTGTGGCCACTGGCCATTGTGCCCGCGGCCTTCCTCTTGAGCTCATGCGAGGCGCCGGGCGGCATCTCGCCGATCTTTCCCACCCCTGTTTCGCCCAACGGCCAGAACATCTACAACACGTACATCGGCATCTCGGTGCCGGCGATCATCGTCTTCGTCCTCGTCGAGGCGGCACTGCTGTGGGTGGTCATCAAGTACCGCCGCTCGAAGCAGCCAGCGGGCTACATTCCGCCGCAGATCCACGGCAACCACACGCTCGAGATCGCGTGGACCCTGGCCCCGCTCGTCATCGTGCTCGGAATCGCCGGCTACAGCTTTGCCGAGCTGCAGACCGATTTCCAGCCCGTCAGCCACTACGACTTCGAGGTCGTGGTCTCCGGCCACCAGTTCGGATGGAACTACACCTACCCGGAGGGCTTCACCGTCCGCCAGGAGGGCACCCTGGCCGGCGACGTGCAGCCTTTCGTCGTCCCCGTGAACAAGCTCATCCGCCTCCGCATGCAGGGCACCGACGTCATCCACTCATGGTGGGTGCCTGCCATCTCGGGCAAGACCGACGCTGTGCCCGGATATGACAACTTCACGTGGCTCAAGGTCGACCGGGTCGGCAGCTGGCGCGGTGAGTGTGCGGAGCTGTGTGGCTCAGGGCACAGCACGATGCAGATCATCGTCCAGTCGATGGAACAGTCCGACTACGACGCGTGGGTACAGAAACAGAAACAGAAAGCTGCCGCACCGTCGGCCAGCCCCTCACCTTAGGGCTAGGATGGAAAAGTAATGGCAGCCGTCCAAACTCTGCCCCGCCCGAAGGCATACGACGACACCTTCTGGAAGCCGATCACGCTGTGGCTGACGACCACCGACCACAAGCTGATCGGGATCATGTACATGGTCACCGGCCTGCTGAGCTTCGTGATCGGAGGCATCTTCGCCCTGATCATCCGGCTGCAGCTCTCGCAGCCACATCTCTCCGTGGTCGATGCCGAGACCTACAACCAGCTCATCTCGGCACACGGCGTGACGATGATCTTCTTCTTCGTCACCATCTTCCTGACCGGGATCGCCAACTACATGGTCCCGATCATGATCGGCGCGCGCGACATGGCGTTCCCGCGCGTCAACCTGCTCGGGTTCTGGCTGGTACCGGTGTCCATCCTCCTTTACTACGGCGGTTTCTTCACCGGAGGCGCGCTCGACGCCGGCTGGACCGGATACGCGCCGCTGACCGAAAAGGCTTACCAGGGCCACAGCCTCGGAGTCGACTTCTGGGCGCTGAGCATCATCGTCTGGGCGATCTCCGGGATCATGGCCTCGACGAACTTCCTGACCACGATCGTCGCCCTGCGCGCACCGGGCATGAAGCTGACCGATGATCCTGGTCGAGTTCGACCGCCAGCTGGGTACGCAGTTCTTCACGACGCAGGGCCGGCCGGTGCTGTACCAGCACCTGTTCTGGTTCTTCGGCCACCCCGAGGTCTACATCATGATTCTGCCGGGATTCGGAATGATCTCGGAGATCATCCCGGTCTTCGCGCGCAAGCCGATCTTCGGCTACATGTCGATGGTCGCGGCGCTGTTCGGGATCGTGTTCCTCTCCATGACCGTGTGGGCGCACCACATGTTCACGGTGGGCATGAACACGTACGTCGAAGGCTTCTTCATGCTCATGACGATGCTCATAGCGGTTCCTACGGGCATCAAGTTCTTCAACTGGATCGCGACGGCCTGGTGGGGTTCCATCGAATTCACCCTGCCGATGAAGTTTGCCTTCGGCTTTCTGGCCACGTTCCTGATCGGTGGGATCACCGGCGTCTATCTGGCGTCAGTGCCCGTCGACACGCAGCTACACCAGTCGTACTACGTGGTCGCCCACCTCCACTACGTGCTGTTCGGTGGGAGCGTGTTCACGATTTTCGCGGGCATCTACTACTGGTTCCCGAAGATCACCGGTCGACTGCTCAACCGCACGCTTGGGGAGTGGAACTTCTGGACGCTCTTCGTCGGCTTCAACGGCACTTTTTTGATCATGCACACGCTTGGATTGGAAGGGATGCCGCGCCGCATCGCGACGTACGCCAACCCCGCGTGGGCCACGACCAACCTGATCATCACCGCATCGTCATTCCTCATCGCGTTCTCCGTGCTCCTGTTCTTCATCAACGTCATTCGCAGCTGGCGCGGCGGTGAGATCGCGGGCGATGACCCCTGGCGCGGCAACACGCTCGAGTGGGCTACGACCTCGCCGCCGCCGCCCTACAACTTCGCGAAGGTGCCGCCAGTCCGCAGCTTCATGCCGCTGCGGGACCTGCGCGAGTCGGGCGAGATCGCGGCCGAGCCGAAGCCAGAACCGGCGCCGGCATAGCGGTGGTCGTGCTCGCCGGCGAATGGGTCCCCGCCTGGCTGGCGATGAGCATCACCTTCCTGGTCGCCCTGATTGGCGTGGGCGGGCTGGGGTGGTGGGTGCTGCGCGGCGACGCCCGCAACCGCAGGTCGGAGGACATCGGCGAGGCCGGACCACACGACATCCACCACTAGTCGGCTCCGGGTAGCAGGCAGCGGCGCAGCGGTTAACTTAGTGATCTGAATCCCAACCTCATAGACCTGGTGATCCTGGCCGCCGTCGCGGTCGGCCTGGTCAACGGCTACCGTCGAGGCTTCTGGCTCTCACTCGCGCAGTACGTCGGCCTCGTGGTGGGCGTGCTGCTGGGCGCCGCGGCCGCGGGGCCGCTGCTCGACTACATCGGCATCCACAACCCTGTGGCCCGCCCGCTCGGCGCGGTGCTCGTCCTGGTCATCGGTGGCAGCCTCGGCTCCAGCATTGGTTTCGCGGCCGGCGAGCCCATCCGGCGCAGGATCCTGCGTAAAGGCACCCACACCATGCCCGACTCGATCGGCGGGGCGGTGCTTTCGACGATCACGGTCCTGATCATGTGCTGGTTTTTGGGCTTGAGCTTTTCTCGTGGTCCCAGCCAGGAAATCGCGCTGCAGATTCAGCATTCGACGATCGTGCGGACCCTCGATCGGATCGCCCCGCGGCCCCCCGCGTTCCTCGCGCGGGTGGAAGGCATCCTGGGCGGCCTGACTTTTCCGCCCGTCTTCGCCGGACTCGAGCCCCCGCTGCCGGCGCCACTCCCCATCCCCGCGTCCGTCGACACGCCAGCCGTGCAGCACGCTGCCCATCTCGTGGTCAAGGTGACGGGCACCGGCTGCGGAGGGCTCGTCACCGGGAGCGGTTTCCCGATCGGAAATGGATACGTCGTCACTAACGCGCATGTGGTTTCGGGCACCGGCAGCCACCGGGTGGAGACGCCGGACGGCCAGGTCCTCAGTGCCGATGTCGTGTATTTCGACTCCGACCGCGACATCGCGCTCCTCTACGTTCCCGACTACACGCAGGCCTCACTGAGTCTTGGGCCCGCGGAGCGGGGAACCAAGGGAGCCGTCATCGGCTACCCCGGCGGCGGAGGCGAAACGGTCCAGCCCGCTGTGGTTGACGGCGCTATCGAGGCCGCGAGCCGCGACATCTACAACCAGAAACAGATCACCCGCGAGATCTACGTGATCCAGGGCAGGGTCCGGCCGGGCGACTCAGGGGGCCCGCTCGTCGACCTCGAGGGCCACGTGGTCGGCATCGTCTTCGCCACGTCGGCGAGCGAGCCGGACCAGGCTTACGCCCTCACCGACGACGAGATCACGGCTGCCGAGCAGAAGGTGCACAACTCGAAGACGCCGCTCGACACGAGCCACCTCGAATGCGCAGCCTGAGCGTAGGCGCCTAGGTCGCCGGCTCCGGCTTCCCTTCTTCTATCAACAGCACCGGGATGCCGTCCACGATCGGGTAGAGCACCTTGCAGTGAGGACACCGGAGCTGGTCCGGCTCCTTCATCTCGAGCTTGGTGTGGCACTTGGGGCAGGCCAGGATCTCGAGCAGCTCTTGAGATATCACGGACGAATCGTATTACGCGCCGCCTAGACTTCGGGCGTGATCCTGCGGCGGCTGTACATCTACCTGGTCAGCATCGCGGCGCTCGTCGTGCTCGCCTTCGGTCTCGCCCTGCTCGGCCAGACGCTGCTGCAGCTCGCATTCAACACCGGGGACAACCTCTTCAACCGCACGTCCCTCGCCGGCTACACGGCGGCGGTCGTGGTATCGCTGCCGGTCTGGGCGATCCACATGTGGTTCGGAGGTCGCTTCGCGCGTCGGGACCCCGCGGAACGGGCATCGGCGATCCGGCGCCTTTACCTCTACCTCGCGTGCGCGGCATCTTCAATCGGCGCGGCTGTCGCCCTTGCGAGCACGGTCGCGGGCGCCACGCAGCAGCAGCTCGACGGCGCTCTGTTCGACGAGCTCGCCATCGCACAGGTCGCGTGGGTGACCATCGTGCTTGCCGCCATCTGGGCATTCCACTATCGCATCGCCGCGCGCGATCGAGCTGCGGTCGGAGAGGTCGGCGCCTCCGCCACGCTGCGGCGCTGGTACATGTACATCGCGCTCTTCGTCGGCCTGTTCATGATGCTGGCCGGCGCGCAGGGCCTGATATGGCTGGCGTGGCTCAGGGGGCTGCACAGCGAACTCGCGAACTACCACACCCTTTCAGCGCCGGCCGGCCAGCTGGCGGGCGGATTCTTGCTGTGGGCTTTCCACGCTCGTGTCCTCGTCACGCGATTCGCTAACGACGATCGCCGCTCGGAGCTGCGAGCAGTCGAAGGATTCATTGCGGTCGCGGCCTGCATCGCTGCCGCACTGATCAGCGCGAGCCAGATCCTGTACTTCAGCGCGGCCCACATCCTCGGCGTCGCCAACCCGGGCGGCGCCGGCAGCGATTTGCTCGCCGCCTTCGCCCAGCCGGCCTCGACGATGGTGGTCTACGGCGCCGCCTGGTTGCTGATCCGAAGGCGCCTGGCGCGCGACGCGGGCGCCGGAGAAGGCGCACGGCAGGCGGCGATGCGGCGCTTCTACACCAACCTCGCCGCGCTGGTGTCGATGGCCGCACTCGCTATTGGAGCCATCGGCGTGCTCGGCACGCTGCTCATCCAGCTCGAGGCTCAGGTGATCGGCGTGACGGCGCCTGATTGGAAGGACCCCCTCAGCCTTTGGGTCACGCTGCTCATCGTGGGCGGCGCGGTCTGGCTGGCCCATTGGCGCCCAGTGCCGTGGCTCGAGGAAAGGCAGGCGATCAGCCGGCGTATCTACCTGTGGGCCGCGCTGCTGGGCAGCGTGCTGGGCGTTCTCGGTGGCGGCATCGGCCTTCTGTATGTCGTTCTCCAACAGGCGTTCAGCCTTCGGCCCAGGCTGGATGATCCCACCAACCTCGGCTTGGCGCAGTCCCTGGCGGTGGTAGTGGTCGCTGCCGCGGTCGGCCTGTACCACCGGCGCATCCTTCGGTCGGATTCAACATCGCGACACGCTGTCCCGGTCCCGCCCGAAGCCGCGCCTCCGGTCACGCCAGCGGCGACGGCAGATGAGCCGGCGCATGCCACCCAGGAGGCTCTTGGCCTGCACTACTCGCTGTCCGTGGTCGGGGCGACCGAAGACGATGTGCACCAGGCGCTGGCCAATCTTCCGCCGCAGGCGAGCTACCACCTGAAAGCGTCCGACCAGCCGGCCTAGGACCATCGACAATTGAGGGCGATGGATCCGCACCAGCTCCTCACCACGACGCGCGCGGTCCGGAAGCGGCTCGACTTCGACCGCCCGGTGTCGCGTGAGCTCCTGCTCGAGTGCCTGGAAGTTGCGGTCCAAGCACCCACCGGCAGCAACTCGCAGGGCTGGCAGTGGATGATCGTGACCGACCCGGAGAAGAAGAAGGTGATCGGCGACTACTACCGGCAGTCCTGGTACCCGTACGCCAGCAGCAGGGGCGCGCGCTATGAAGAAGGCGACCCCCGCCGCAAGCAGATGCCTCGAGTCGCATCGTCGGCGCAATACCTTGCCGAGCGCATGCATGAGGTGCCGGCGATGGTCATCCCGTGCATCGAAGGCCGCGTCGACCGTCCAGGCGTGACGAATCTCGAGATCGCGGGACTGTATGGCTCGATCCTGCCCGCGGCGTGGAACTTCATGCTCGCGGCCCGCGCCCGCGGCCTCGGCACGGCGTGGACGACGCTGCACCTCAAGTACGAGAAGGAGGTCGCGGAGGTTCTCGGCATCCCTTACGAGCGCTACACGCAGGCGGCGCTGATCACGGTCGGATTCCATGACGGCGGCGAGTTCAAGGCTGCAGAAAGGATTCCGCTCGAGCCCATCGTCCACTGGGACACTTGGTAAGGCCGGATCCGGTCGCGCTGCTCGACCTGGTCGACTGGCGGCGAAGGGTTGGTGATCTCTATCGAATTTCTGGGCCCGACGCCGTCGAGACATTCCGGAAAGGTCGCGACGAGCTGTTCAAGTCACATCCTCAATCGCCGATCGAGCCGGACGAACGGCATGACTTCACCGGCCTGAAGTACTTCCCATACGACCCCGCGTACCGCGTGACTGCGCAGATGCTCGCCGCCGACGGATCCGAGCTGCTCATCGACACCGGCGGCGAGGATGGTGCCATCCGTTATCGCCGGGCCGGCGAGCTGCACTTTCGGCTCGCCGGCGAGCCTTGCCGGCTGACCGTCCTCAGCCTGGTCCAGTACGCGGGCGGGCTCTTCGTTCCGTTCAAGGACCCCACCGCGCCACGCGAAACTTACGGCGCCGGCCGCTACCTCTTCGACACCGCCAAAGACACGGACGGCCTGGTCCTGCAGACCAAGCCCGGGTCGCCCGACGTCGTCCTCGACTTCAACTACGCGTACAACGCCTCGTGCGCGTACAGCCCACGCTGGGCCTGCCCGCTGGCGCCGCCCGAGAACTTCCTGCGCGTGCCCGTGAAGGCCGGGGAGCTCGTCTACAAGTCCTAGGCCGTCGTGCGCGCTTGGGCCATCAGCTTGATCAGCTCGCCCGCGAGCGCGATCTGCTCCTTGGCCGGCAGTGTCTGGTTGCTCAGCGTGAACCCGCCGAAGCCGGCGTCGACATACGGCTGCAGCCTTTCCGCCACCTCCTGCGGCGTCGCCACGATCACCATCGGCCGGCGCTCTTCGGGGATCCTCTCGAGGTGGGCCTTCGCATCGCGATTGTTCTCGACCAGGATCGCGAGGCTCCCCATCAACAGCGTCACCTTCGAAGGGTCGCGGTTCACGGCTTCGCAGTGCTGGAGAAAAATCTCACGCTTCCGCTTTAGATCCGCGAGCGGGCCGCCAAACCAATGCCCGATGTCGCCGTGCTTCGCGAGGATGCGCAGCGTCCGCTTCTCGCCGCCGCCCCCGATGAGAATCTTCGGGCCGCCGGCCTGGATGGGACGTGGGACGTTGAGCGCCCGCTCGATCCGGTAGTGCTTGCCTTCGAAAGACGGCCGGTCCTGCGTGAACATCAGCCGGGCGATGGTGACTGCCTCTTCGAGCCTGTCCATCCGCTCGCCGATGGGCGGAAACTCGAAGCCGTAACCGCGGTGCTCGTCCTCGTTCCAGGCGGCACCGATGCCCATGATGGCGCGACCTTTCGAAATGACGTCCAGGGTCGTGACCATCTTTGTAAGCAGGGCAGGGTTTCGGTAGGTGACACCGGTGACCAGGGTCGCGAGCTTGATCTTCGACGTCCGCGCGGCCATCGCGCCGAGCGTCGGGTAAGCCTCCATCATCGGGTCCGTTTCCGGGCCGATGCCGCGGATTTGATAGAGGTGGTCCATCACGGTGACCATGTCGAATCCCGCTGCCTCGGCAGCGGTGGCCTGCTCCAGGAAACGATCGAAGATATCCTCAGGTCGGGAACCACTGAATGTGTAATTGGGCATGTGGTAGCCGAAGAAAAGCTTCATACAGGTCAAAATACGCCTCGAGATGAGATGGAGCACTGCCGCCGGAGTCGCCGCCGCGCTGGCCGTGCTGGCCTATGGAAGCGTGCTCGTCTTTCTCGCCTTCGACCGCAACTCCAACTCGGCTAGCGACACGATCCGACCGTTCGTCATCACCATGGGCCCGGTGTGGGTTCTGGCGATCTGGTCAGGCCTATCACTCCTCCGCAAGCGTTGAACTCCCCTCCCCACGAGTGGGGAGGTCGCCCCGCTCGTGTAACGAGCCGGGCGGGTGGGGAGACAGGTTGAAGGATCCCACCCTCCGGCGCCATAGATAGAATTTGTGGCCACGGCCGTGGCCATAGACGAACCGCGTAACGGAAAAGGCAACTCCATCCAGCTGGTCCAGGTTGAAGGGTTCCTTGAGGTGGCTCGCCGCGGAAGCGTGAGCCGTGCCGCCGAAGCCCTCTTCATCACCCAGCCGACGCTGACCGCGCGCCTCCACGGGCTCGAGCGCGAGCTGGGGACGCCACTGTTCCTGCGCACCCCGCACGGCATGCGGCTGACCGACGCCGGCAAGGCCTGGGTGCCTCATGCGGAGCGGGCGCTGCGCGCGCTGGCTGAAGGCCGCGACGCGCTGGAACAGGTCAAGACGGCGTCGGCGGGTCACCTCATCCTCGCCGCGGCGCCGGCGGTGAGCACGTATGTGCTCCCGCAGGTGCTCGAGAAATACGTCGCCGCCCACCCCCGGGTCGAGGTGTCGGTGCGGACCGGGCATTCGGAGGACGTGGTCGAGCTCGTGCTTCGCGACGAGGTTCACATCGGGCTGGGCCGAGCGATCCGCCATCCCGACCTCGAGCTGCGGCCGTTCCACACCGAGGAGCTGGTGCTCGTGACCGCGCCCGACCACCCGTTCACCACCCGCCGCAGCGTGACGATGGCGGAGGTCGCCCGCCAGAAGCTGATCATGTTCGACCGCACGTCCAGCTATTACGAGATCACCCAGGCCGCCTTTCTGTCGTCGGGGACGATGCTGCGCGGCCTCATGGAGCTGGACTCGATCGAGGCGGCCAAGAAGATGGTCGAGCGGGGCCTAGGCGTCGCCCTGCTGCCTCGGACCGCTGTGGCGCGGGAGGTCGAAGGCCGCACCCTGCGGGCGGTTCGGATGAAGGATGCGCCCCCCATGCACAACTCGATCGTCGCCTACCGGCGCCGCGATGCAGGTAAGCCGGCGGGCATCGTGGCGGCCTTCCTCGCCCTCCTGAACACGATCGAATAGCCCGCCGGGTAGCCCGGCCCAGCTATCGGTTTTATTGATCATGGAGATCGGATCAATTAATTGGACTTATATAGATGCACTTGATACGTTGTCGTCCATGGATAGTCGCGATCAATCGCAGGAGAGCGAGACCACGGCCCCTTCCACCCACGAGTGCGAGTGCCCGGAGCCGTGCAACTGCGATCACGAGAACGAGTAAGCGTCTAGGGCCGCGCCCAACTAAATAGCTGGAAAGGAGTAACTCCCACATGGAACTTGTCCCTACGCCCCTCCTTCCCGACGGCTTCAAGGTGCCCGCCTCGCGCAATGAGGACCCCAGCCGGCGGCTGCGGCGCCTGCTGGCGACGAAGCCCTATGTATTCGGGCCCGGCGTGTACGACCCGTTCGGAGCCGAGCTCGTCATGTACCACGGCTTCGACGCGGTCTACTTCAGCGGGTACTCCTTCGCCATCGGCCACCTGGGCACCACGGACATGGACATCTACTCGTCGGTCGAGATCGCAGACGGCGCCCGCCGCACGGTCAGCGCGCTGCGCAAGTTCCAGCTCACCATGGCGATGGGCGATCCCGAGAAGGGCGTCGACCCGATCCACCTCGACATCCCGCCCGTGGTCGTCGACATGGACGCCGGCTACGGCAACCTGTTCAACGTCCAGCGCACGGTCGACCTCTACGTGAGGGCCGGCGTCGCGGCCGCGCACCTGGAGGACCAGGTGATGCCCAAGCGCTGCGGACACATCGCCGGCAAGGCTCTGATCTCAGCCGACGAATTCGTCGGCAAGCTGAAGATGATGCGCAACGCGGCCGACGACCTCGGCCACAAGGACTTCGTCATCATCGCGCGCACCGATGCCGTCTCCGCCACCGATGCGCCTGAGACCAAGCGCGGCATCCAGCTCGCGATCGAGCGCGGACTTCGCTATCTGGACAGCGGCGTGCCCGACCTGTTGTGGTGCGAGTTTCCAACCGCCGAGCGGGGACCGACGGAGCAGTTCTGCAGCGAGATTCGCAAGCGTTTCCCGGGCGCGCGCTTCGCGTTCAACTACTCGTCGTCGTTCAAGTGGCAGAACGAGAAGAACCCGATCACATGGGATGACCTGGCCGAGCTCGGCGTCGGTTTCATCTTCATCACGCTCGCGCTCCAGCATGCAGCCGGGCACGGCATGTCGGTCCTGCTCGACGGCCTGAAGAACGACAAGGAGCAGGGCTACATGGCGCTGCAGCGAAAGGAGTGGGCCGACGGCGCCGACATCCCGACGCGGAGCCATCACCTTTTCACGGGCGTGCCTTATCACCAGCACGTCGGGCAGGAATACGGGGCGACTCGCCTGAGCGAAGACATGGACGAGCACCTCGAGATGTCGAAGGTGGTCTGAGCAAGGTCTTCAAACCCCGGCCCCAACTAAGCTTCTGCAAAGGGGCCGGGCTGTGATCCTCTATCCGTTCCGTTACGTCTGGTGGCTGCTGGCGAGCGCCTGGCGCTCGCTCGGCAAGGCGCCCGACTACGTCATCTTCGTGCTCGAGTCGGCGCTCCCCACCCTGCCCGACCCGCCCGGGCCGATCTGGCAGCGATTCGTCTCCGAGCATCGGATGAGCATTCGAGAGCTTGGCGAGCGCTTCGACGCCATCGCGCGCGATCCTCGCACCCAGGGCGTGGTGCTGCATCTGCGGCCGGTGCCCATGCCGATGGCGACGCTGCAGGACCTCCGCGACCTTGTGTCCAAGCTTCGAGCCAGCGGCAAGCGTGTCGTCGCGTGGGCTCCGTTCTACACGACGGCCAGCTACTACGTCGCCTGCTCGTGCGACGAGATCCTGCTCATGCCTTCGGGCCCCGTGCGGCCGCTTGGTTTCGCTGCGACCGGTGTGTTCCTCGCCGACGCACTCAGCCGCGTCGGCATCAAAGCCGACTTCATCCAGGTGTCGCCGTACAAAGCCGCAGCCGATCCGCTGACGAAATCAAAGATGTCGCCAGAGCTCCGCGAGCAGGTGACCTGGTTGCTCGACTCGAATCACAAAGAGCTGGTCAGGGCGATATCCGAAAGCCGCCGCATCGACCCAGACGCTGCCGGCAAGCTGATCGACGCCTCGCCTTATGCCGACAACACGGCGGTCGAGCAGCGCGTCGTCGACAAGGTGCTGCCCGAGGAACAGCTTCCCGATCACCTCGGCAAAAGCGGAGAGCGCGCCCGAATCGCGACCTGGGACCAGGCCCGCCGCAGGCTGCGCGCGCCGAGCCCGTCGACTGGTCGTGGCCGGTATGTGGCTTTGATGCGAATCGAGGGCACGATCATCGACGGCCGCAGCGGCCGGCTGCCGGTCAAGCCACCAATCGACATCCCCCTGGCCGGCGATGACCGAGCCGGCGACCTGACGGTGGTGCCGCTGGCACGGCAGGTCGCCGCCGACAAGCGCGCGGCGGCCGCAGTGCTCTTCGTCAACTCGCGCGGCGGATCGGCGACCGCCTCCGAAGCGATGCGCCAGGCGCTCGAGCTCATCGCCAAGCGCAAGCCGCTGGTGATCGCGATGGGCCCGGTGGCCGGCTCTGGCGGCTACCTGGTGGCGATGCCAGGCCAGTGGATCGTGGCGAGGCCGGGAACGCTGACGGGATCGATCGGGGTCTTGACCGGCAAGCTGGTCACGAGTGGCCTGTTCTCCAAGCTCCTCGTCAACCGGGAGACGGTGGCCTTCGGCCTGCACGCGACCCTCGAGGGCGACGACGATCCGTTCACCGACGAGGAGCGGAAGATCGTGCAGGACGAGATCAACCGCACCTACGAGCTGTTCCTGGGCGCGGTGGCGTCGTCGCGGCACCTGGCAACCGAGCAGGTGACGCCGATCGCGGGC
>VBHB01000205.1 GCA_005880315.1 Chloroflexota bacterium
AAGCCATACGTGCGTATGCCGAGCCTCGCGAAGTGCCGGGCGTCGGTGCCCCCGGTGACCAGGGAGGGCACCGGCACGCATCCAGGATCGGCCTCCTTCAGCACGGAAGCGAAGAGGTCGAACTGGGAGAGGTCGATCTCGGGTTGGGCGGGCCCGACGAGCGTCACCTCGACCTCCGGCTCGGGCCCGATGATGCCGCGCAGCTCCTTGACCATCTCTTCGGGACCGAAACCAGGGAGCAGGCGGCCGTCGAGCTGAACGCTCACCTCGCTCGGGATGACGTTGACCTTCAGGCCGCCGCTGACGATCGTCGCGTTGACCGTGTTGTGCAAAGACGCGTCGAGCCCGCGACTCATCGGTCCGAGGTCGGCGAGGGATGCGTCGGTTCGCACGGGATCCAGGAGCGCGCCAATGCGACCCTTCAGAGGCTCGGATAGCGCGTCGCGCATGGCCTCGAGCTGGACGCGGACCGGAGTCGTGATGTGGACCGGAAGGCGAGACGCATCCAGCTTTGTAAGCATCTCCCCGAGCCTCGCCATCGCTCCCCCACGCACTGGGATAGACCCATGCCCACCCGGCCCGCGCAGCGTGACCTGCATCTGGCAGCCGCGCTTTTCGGAGACCATGATCGGGTAGAAGCGGCGGCCGCCCAGGTGGAGCGCTACGCCGCCGGACTCACCGATCGCGTGCCGGATTCCCTTGAAGAGCTCGGGGTGGGCCTCGACCAGCCACCTGGCGCCAAAGATCCCTCCTGCCTCCTCGTCCGCCAGCGCCGCCAGGACGATGTCACCGGGCGCACCGCCTCGCGCCTGGGCCCGGACCAGGGCGGCCACCATCATCGCGACGCCTCCCTTCATGTCGAGAGCCCCGCGGCCCCACAGGTACCCATCGACGATGTCGCCGCCGAAGGGGCGCTGTCGCCAGTCCTGGTTGACGGTGGTGACGACGTCGACGTGGCCTTGCAGGAGCAGCGGAGGCGCCTCGCCGCGGCCCTTCACGCGCGCAATGAGGTTTGGACGTCCAGCCGCGCTCTCGTACCGCGCGGATTCGATGCCCGCCTCCCGCAGTACTCCCTCGATCAGCTCGACGGCCACGTGCTCGTCGCCCGGCGGGTTGGTGGTGTCGAGGCGGATGAGGTCGCGGGTGAGCTCGACGACGAAAGGCAATGCAGCCACGTTTTAGTGAGGCTAGCTGATCGAGGTCAGCTCGAGGCGGCGGACGACGGCCGCCTGCAGCAACGGGTGGCGATCGAAGCTCGGATCGGTCTCGCGAACGCGCTCCACCTCGGCCCGGATCTCGTCGATGAGCGTGGGCTGTTCCAGCGCCCTCATGGCAACGTCCGACATGCCGTGCTGGCGCGCGCCCAGCAACTCACCCATGCCCCGGAGCCGCATGTCCTCGCGCGCGAGCTGGAATCCGTCGCGGATCGTCCTCACGAGCTCGAGGCGCTCCTTGATCGCTTCGGACGGGTCGTCAGCCAGCAGCAGGCAGTAGCTCACCGCGGCGCCCCGGCCGACCCGGCCGCGAAACTGATGCAGCTGGGCCAGCCCGAACCGGTCTGCGCCTTCCACCATCATCACGGTGGCATTGGGCACGTCGACTCCAACCTCGACCACGGCGGTCGCCACCAGCACCTGGGTCTCGCCGGCCACGAAACGCTTCATCACCTCGTCCTTTTCTTTGAGGCGGCCGTAGATGAGATCCATCTTCAACTCAGGAAAGACGTCTTTGCTTAGCCTCTCGAACTCAGCCGTCGCCGACCGGGCGACCACTTTCTCGGACTCTTCGATCAGCGGGCAGATCACGAATGCTTGCCGCCCGCGCTGCACCTGCTCCCTGACCAAGGCATAGGCGCTGGTACGGTCTTCGGGCTCCACCACGCGAGTCTCGACCGGAGTTCGCCCGGGCGGCAGCTCGTCGATGACCGAATCTTCCATCTCTCCGAATTGGGCCAGGGCAAGCGTGCGCGGAATCGGAGTTGCGGTCATCGCCATGAAATGCGGCCGGCCCTTGCCCTTCGCGCGCAACAGCTCGCGCTGCCGCGTGCCAAAACGGTGCTGCTCGTCGACGATCGCCAGCCCAAGGTCGGCGAGCTCGACGTCCTCTTCGATCAGCGCATGCGTGCCGACCACCAGCGCGCAGTGGCCGCTCGCGGCCGAAGTTCGCACGCGCCGCCTTTCGGCGGCCGGCTGGCTGCTGACGAGCAGCTCGACCTTGAGCGAGGGAAAGCTCTCCTCGAGATACGAACGGAATTTGTGCAGGTGCTGCCTGGCAAGGATCTCTGTCGGCGCCATCACCACGGACTGCATGCCCGCCGCGTGCGCCATCGCCACGCAAGCGGCGGCTACCGCGGTCTTGCCTGACCCGACGTCCCCATTGAGCAGCCGGTTCATCGGAATCGGCTTGGCCATGTCCTTGAATGCGTCCCACATCGCCTTGCGCTGGGCGTTGGTGAGCTCGAATTCGAGACCGGACTTGAAGGCGTCGATCACGTCCTGCTGGTAGGGGATCGGGGCGGCCGGCTCGGCCGCAATGCTGGCCCGCATCAGCGCGAACGCGGCCTGCAGCTCGAAGAGCTCGGCGAATCCCATGCGGCGCCTGGCCTCCGACCACTCAGCTTGGGTTTCCGGCTTGTGTCCGAGCCTGACGGCTTCGGCCAGCGACAAGAGATGATGCCGGGCGCGTACGTCTTCGGGCAGCTCATCCTCCAGCTTCGGCGCGAGCGGCAGGGCGGCATCCACCCAGCCGGAGAGCTTTTTGGAGTTCAGGCCCTTGACGACGTGGTATTTCGGCATGAGGCCGCCGATGTACTTCGGAAAGCCACCATCGCCGCCATCCAGGCGCTCGTGGTGCGGGTTGCGCATCTCGAACGCGCTATAGCGGCCGGCCTTGACTGTTCCGGCCACGGCTACCCGGTCGCCTTTGTGAAGCTGCTTGGCGACCCACGTCTGGTTGAACCAGACCAGCGTCAGCTCGTCATTGGCGTGGTCGACCAGCGTGGCCTTCGTGAGCTTCAGCTTCTTGAACCTGGTGATGCCTGGCGCGATGTGGAGGATGGTGCCGACCACGGTGGCGAGGCTTCCGTCGGTCAGCTCGCTGACCGGCTTCGGATCGCCGAACTCCTCCCACCCGAAGGGCATGTGCAGGAGCAGGTCGCGGACGGTGTGGATGCCCAGCGCGGCCAGGCGCCGCTGGTCCTGCGGCCTGACCTTCGGCAGCTCAGCCACCGGCGAATCGAGAGCCAGGCGGGG
>VBHB01000084.1 GCA_005880315.1 Chloroflexota bacterium
CGTCGCCTGGCCGAGCGTCACCCGAAGGACTGGAAGCCGGCGCGACGTAAGCGATTCCAGGTCGCCGAGCGATTGCGCCCGCTTCAGGATCGAAAATGTGTAAGGCTGGCCCGGGATGGGCACGTCGCGCGCGTCGTCCTGGACGATCTGCAGGAACAGCCCAACCTTGGGTCCGCCCTTGTGCAGCTGGCCGGTGGAGTGAAGGAAGCGCGGCCCGTAGCCTGCTGTCGTTGCGTAGCCAGTCGAGTCGCGGACCGACGTCCGGATCGAGGCGATCGCCGACTCTGACGCCGTGGTGCGCGTCGTGTAGGCCATGATCGCGAGGTAGGAATCGCGCTTGCCGCGGCCGAGCAGCGTCTTCAAGCCGGCTCGCGACTTCGATGCCGGCACCGACTCGGCCGCAGGCAGCTTGCCCGTCGAGCGGTACTTGGCGAGGACCTTCTTGGTGTTGTCCTTCGACTCCTGCACATTGGGCTGGTCGAAGGGATCGATGCCCATGATCGAGCCCGCGATCGCAGTCGCGATCTCCCAGCGGAGGAACTCTCCGCCGAGATCGAGCTTGTCGCGCATCGTGAGCGTGACCACCGGGTGTCCAGCTTTCTCGAGTGCTTGCACGGCACGGTGGGGCGGATCCGAGTCCAGGCGGATGTATACGAACACCCGGTCGTCGCCGTACACGTCGGGCTTGCCCACGGGCTCGCCCTCGACGGGCACGATCCCCTTGCCCTGCTTGCCTGTGCTCTCGGCGATCAGCTGCTCGACCCAGTAACCGAAGGTCGAGATCTTGGGCGAAGCGATGAGGGTGAGCTTGTTGCGGCCCTGTAGGGCGAGCTCGCCCATGACCGCGCCGAGCCAGACACCGGGGTTGGTCTCTGCCGGGACGGAGTCGGCACACGAATGCGCCATCTCCACGGCGCGCTCAAGAAGCTCCTTGACGTCCACGCCGATCAGCGATCCCGGCACGAGCCCGAAATAGCTGAGTGCCGAATAGCGCCCGCCGATGTCGGGCGGGTTGCAGAAGATCCACCGGAAGCCATGGTCCTTGGCTAGCTTCTCGAGCGACGTGCCCGGGTCGGTGATGGCGGCGAAATGCCGCCCAGGCCCGACGGCGCCATCCTTCCCGCCCCCCACCTCGTTCCAGAAAAAGGCGAAGTGCGACAGTGTCTCGGTCGTCTCTCCTGACTTGGAGGCGACGATGAAAAGAGTGTCCTTGATGCGGATGCGAGAGCGCACCGCGAGGATGGTGGCCGGATCGGTGGTGTCGAGCACATGCAGCTGCGGATGGCCCTTCACATGTCCGAAGGTGTTCCGCAACACGTCCGGGCACAGGCTCGACCCGCCCATGCCGAGCAGGACCACGTCCGAATAAGTCCGCCCATCGGCAGCGAGCTGCTCGAGCTCGGATGCGTGCTCGAGCATCTTCTCGGCGACGTTCAACCATCCCAGGCGATCGCGGATGGCCTCTCGCTGAGCGGGATCGGACGTCCACAGTGTCGAGTCCTTCGCCCACAGCCGCCGTGGCGCGTCTGCTTTCTGGAGCTGACCGAGGCGTGCATCGACCTTGGGCTGCAGCTCGCCGAGGCTGTACCACTGGCGCGGGCCCTTGCCCGCCTTGATGTTCTGGCTTTCCTTCTTGATGGTGGCGAGGAGGCTCTCGAACGACTTCGTGAACGACTCGACGCCCTCCACCTCGAGCTCGCGGGTGACCTGGTCCAGGTCGACGCCGAACTCCGCGAGCTGCTTCAGCTGTCGTTTGGCAAGGTCGACGTTCTCATCGATGCTGCGCCTGGCTTCGCCATGCTCACGAAACGCGGCCAGCGTCGCCGGCGGGATGGTGTCGACCGTGTCCGGACCGATCAGCTCTTCGACGTAGTAGGTGTCGGGGTAACGCGGGTCCTTGGTCGAGGTGCTCGCCCACAACGGGCGCTGCAGCTGCGCGCCAGCCTTCTTCAGCTTGTCCCAGCGAGGGCCGCTGAACGTCTGTCGGAAGCGCTCATAGGCGATCTTCGAGTTGGCGATGGCAGCCTTGCCATACAGCCGCTCGAGGGCGCGCTTCTGGGCGGGATCGGTGCTGAGCTCGATCTTCTGGGCCAGGATCTTGTCGACCTTGGTGTCCACCCGGCTGACAAAGAAGCTCGCGACGCTGGCGACCGTGCGAAGCTCCCCACCCTGCTTGCGCAGCTTTTCGAGGCCGGACAGGTAGGCCTCCATGACCTCCCCGTACCGGTCGACCGAGAAGATGAGGGTGATGTTGATGTTGTGGCCCTTGGCGACCTGGTCGTAGATCGCAGCGATCCCTTCCTTGGTGGCCGGGATCTTCACCATGACGTTCGGCCGGTGGCATCGGGTTCTCAGGTCTTCAGCGAACGTGATCGTGCGTCGAGTGCTGTTGGCGACGGTTGGCGAGACCTCGATGCTGACGAAGCCGTCGTGACCCTTTGTCTTGTCGTGTACGGGGCGAAAGACGTCGGCCGCGGCGGAGACGTCTTCGACCATCAGCTGCCACAGGATCTCGTCGGGCTTGTGGCCAGCGCGCACCAGCTGGACCATGGCTTCGTCGTAATCGGTCGAGCCGCTGACCGCCTTTTCGAAGATGGTTGGATTGGAGGTGACGCCGCTGACGCCTTCATCGCGCAAACGACCCAGCTCGCCGGACGTGATCAGCTGGCGGCGGATGTTGTCCAGCCATAGGGACTGGCCGATGCGCTTCAGCTCCTTGATGGGTGGCGCCACGCGCGTCGACGTTGCCATCCGGCTACTTACCAGCCAGCAGCTTTGTCGCCGCCGCCACGATGTGCCGCGCCGAGATGCCGGCGGCGTTCATCAGCTCTTCGGGCTTGCCTGACGCCGGCAAACCCTTCACCGCCAGGTGGGCGACGTGCAGTCCGTCATCGGGCCCAAACGCCTCGAGCACCGCGGCGCCAAGGCCGCCTTGCGGATAGTGGTCCTCGACGATGACAAGCCTGCCCTTGGTCGCGCGGGCAGCCTCGCGCAGCGTCTTGGCGTCCACAGGTTTCACCGAATACAGATCGATCACCCGGGCGGCGATCTTCTTCTGGGCGAGCGTGTCCGCCGCGGCGATGCAGTTGTGCAGGGTGACGCCGGCGCCGATGAGTGTGACCTTGTCCTTGGCGCTCTGGCGCACGACCTTCGCCCCGCCGATCTTGAAGGTGTCGGTCGGGCCGTAGATGGTGGGATACGCGCCGCGGGTCGTGCGCATGTACACGATTCCGCCCTCATCGGCCATCAAGCTCACAAGCTTGGCGGTCTGGTTCGGGTCGCTGGGGTACAGCACGGTCGAGGAGTGGATGGCGCGCATTGCCGCCAGGTCTTCAAGCGCCATCTGGGACGGGCCGTCCTGGCCGATTTCGACACCTGCGTGCGAGCCGACCAGCCTGATGTTCGCTTGCGAGATGCCTGCCATTCGAATGAAGTCGTAGGCTCGGCTGAAGAACGCGGCAAACGTTGAGGCGAAGGGTCGGTAACCGCACACGCTCATGCCCACGGCAGTGGCAACAAGCTGCTGTTCAGCAATGTAGATCTCGAAGAAGCGGTCTGGAAAGGCCTTCGCGAACTCGTCGGCATGCGTCGAGTTGGAGACCTCGCCGTCCATGGCCACGACGTCCGGGATCGCGCCCAGCGCCACGAGCGCGTCGCCATACGCCTTGCGCGTGGCGACTTTGTCCTCTTTCTTGTAAGTGGGCAGCTCGACCTGCACCTCGACGTGCTTGACGGCCGGGGTGCCCGCCTCGGGCTTGGCGGTCTTCACCTTCAGGTGGCGGATCCCGCCGAGCTCCTTGATCGCCCGCTCGGCCATGTCGGGGGGCAGCGCCTTACCGTGCCAGCCATCCTTGTTCTCGATCTCGGAGAACCCCTTGCCCTTGACGGTCTTGGCGAGGATCACGGTCGGCTTGCCGGTCGACGACAGTGCGTTTCCGTACGCGCGGTCGACGGCGGTGACGTCGTGGCCGTCGATCACGATCGGGAAGCAGCCAAAGGCCTCCACCCGTCGCCGGTAGGCGTCCATGCTCCAGCCGTACTCGGTCTCGCCGCGCTGGCCCAGCCGGTTGATGTCCATGATGGCGGTCAGGTTGGACAGCCCATAGAAGCCGGCCTTGTCGAGTGCCTCCCAGATGGAGCCTTCGGCGAGCTCCGAGTCTCCGCAGAGCACCCACACGTGGTAGGGGAGCTTGTCGAGGTTCTTGCCGGCCATGGCGACGCCAACCGCGATCGGAAGGCCCTGGCCCAGCGAGCCGGTGGCGACGTCGACCCAGGGGAGCGCGGGGGTCGGGTGTCCCTGCAGGCGTGAGCCGAACTTGCGAAACGTAAGCAGCTCGGTGTCCGTGATGGCGCCGACCGCCTTGAGCATTGAGTAGTACAGCGGCGACGCGTGGCCCTTGGAGAAGATGAGGTGATCGTTGTTGGGGTCTTTGGGCTTGTTCCAGTCGTACTGCAAGTACCTGGCGATGAGGACCGCGATCAGGTCGGCTGCGGACATCGACGAAGTCGGATGTCCGGAGCCGGCGGCGGTGCTGCAGCGGATGGAGTCGACGCGCAGCTGCTGCCCCAATTGACGCGCAAACTCGAGATCGGTGGTGGCCGGCGCCTCGGTGGTGACTGACATCTCACTCCCTACCACAACAAATGTGGCTCGACCTGCCCGCGACACCCGTTCGCGGGACCCCGGCGTGTATTGGCGTTAAGTCTAAGGGTCTCTCGAATTCGGCTCGAAAAGGGCCTCCCTATGCCCAGGCGAGCTTGACCGGATGAGCCTGTTGAATCAGGATGTCGATCAACTCATAAGAAGCACATCATCTCCGCAGCCACTCGTCATCTCGCCGTGTCCTGGGTAGCCGGCGATGGAATCGACGACCCCGGCGCAAAGGACGACCTGGCTCGGCCGGACCCTGGCGCTCGATCTCCTCATCTGGCTTTTCGTTGTCATCGCCGCCCTCGTGGCGCTGCTGCCGTTTATCGCATTGGTGCGCGGCATCGTCGACGCGGTTCGCCTCGGATTTCAAGGCCCAGAGACGATTGGCATATGGATGTCGTTGCTGGCCCTCTGCGCGGGGTCGGTCTTCTTTCTCTACTCACTGAAGTACTACCTGGCGACGGTGGCGATGCTGAGTTCCTCATTGGTGCTCGGGAACGGCAACGGCGCGGCCAATGGGGGTCGGAATGCTTCCGGGCATGCGCATCCGCACGGCCTCATGCGATTTCTGCGGCGTGGGAACCGCAATGGGCACCGCAATGGCAATGGAAACGGGCACATGGACCTGGGTTACGAGCCGTTCGTCTCCATTCATATAGCGACTTACAACGAGAGGCGGGTCATTGCACGTCTCCTCGAGGGCTGCGCCGCCCTCGAGTACAAGAGCTACGAAGTTGTCGTCGTGGACGATTCGACTGACGAGACGACCGAGATCCTGAAGACCTGGCAGGACCGGCCGCGCTTCAAGATCGTGCACCGTCCCAACCGCGAAGGGTTCAAGGGTGGAGCGCTGCAGGTCGCCCTTCAGCACACTGACCCGAAAGCAGAGTTCGTAATCGTGTGGGATGCGGACGTCGTTCCGTTCGCCGACTCGATCCAGACCTACCTGCCCCATTTCTTCAAGGGAAACGGGAACGGTGGTGGCAACGGCGTCAATGGGAAGCGCAAGGCCAAGGCGCGGGCGGAGCTGCGTCCGGAGGTGGCCGCGGTCCAGAGCTACCAGTGGCACGTCCTCAACAAGAGCGAGAGCTGGCTGACCGAGGCCGTCCGCGCCGAATACGCCGGCAGCTACATGGTCGAACGCCCGTTCCAGGAGGCGGCCGGCTCGCTGAAGATGATCGCGGGGACGGCCTACATGATCAGGGCCGACATCCTCCGAGAGGTGGGATGGGGACGAAGCCTCACCGAGGATTGGGAGCTGACCCTCAGGCTATATGCCCGCGGCTTCAAGGTGGTCTACACCCCGTACGCCGAGACGCCGGCGGAATGCGCCGCGACCTTCGGTCGCCTCGCTCGCCAGCGGATGCGGTGGGCAGAGGGCCACAGCTACAACGTTCGCCGGAGCTTCTGGGAGATCATGGGCTCTCGCAAAATCGGGCTCGTCGAGAAGCTCGAGTTCCTCTTCTACTCCACCTATTACCTGCAGTCGGCCCTGTTCATCGTTGGCAGCGGCTGCTGGCTCATCGCGGAGGTCTTCCTCCACGCGCACGTGCCCGAATGGACCGCGACGCTCGGCTGGTCCTTGCTGCTCACCAACCTGTTGTCGCTGCCGCTCATGAACCTTTCGGGCCTCCTCCTCGAGGAGGCGCCGATCAAAGATTTCCCAGGAGTCCTGGGAGCGGTCGCGACCTCGTTTCTTCTCATCCCGTTCCAGGGCTACGCCGCCCTCAAGGGCCTGGTCGAGAAAGACGAAGGCCCGTGGTACCGCACGCCTAAGACGGGACGGATCACCGACCCTGTGCACCACCTCCGCCGCCTGGTCTGGCTGCGGCGATGGCTGCGCGGCCCACGACCATCCTCGCGGCGGACCAACCAGCCGCTGAAGGTCGTGGCGGCGCCAGGGAAGCGGGGCCGCGGGTCACGACTCGGATGGGTTGTGGCCGCGGCGCTCGGCCTGGCCCTCGCCGGACTCGGCATCGGCGCGATCAACGCCCCGATCGCCAGCGCCGCCGGCTCGAGCCTTTTTCTCCACGGCGGCAGCCCGGGCACGCTCGACGGCACGTCGCCGGGGGGCGTGATTCCGCAGACGGTGCTTCTGACCAACGGAAACACGCGCACGTGGGCCACGACCTCCTCCACCACGGCCGCGCAGACCATCTTCTCGACGACCTCATTCACCTTCGACTACACGACGACGGGAGCTGGAGGGAGCGCGAACGTCACGCTGACATTCGCGTTCAGCTCGTCCGGCACCTGCTCGTCACCGACCACGATCGCCCAGACGACTACTGGGCTGGCTGCCGGGACCAACAGTACGGGTGCCTTCTCTCCGTCCTCAAATGTGAGCGTGCCGGCGGGTTCCTTCTTCTGCCTCACGCTCGTGGTCAACTCGATCGGAGTCATCACGCTTACGCTCGACTACGACGCCTCCAGCTCCCCCACCAATCTCACCAGCTCGCAGATGATCTTCATCCCCGAGCTCGTGCTGCCCTTCGTAGGGCTGGCCTTGCTGGCGCCGATCGGAGCGCGACGGCTGCTTCACCGCCGGCCGAGGCAGGCATCGTGACGCACCGCCAAGACCTCCCGCAAATGACGTTGCTGATCGCGTGCTCTCTTATCCTTGTCGCCCTTCCGTTCGTGACGACCTACAACGACCTGCTCACAACCGCGGCCATGCGCCTCGGTGTTGCCGGACCGCTGCAGTCCGTGAGTCCAGTCGAGGCGAAGATGGTCGTGGCGCTGCTCCAACTGTTTGGCGTGCACGCGGCCGCGGCCGGCAGTCAGCTTGTCGTGTGGGATGCGAGCGGCCACCCCACCAACCTGTTTATCTCTTGGAACTGCATCGGCTGGCAAAGCCTCGTCCTGCTCGGGGCCAGCCTCGCAGTCGGCCTCCGCGGGCTGTCGACCGAGGCGCGTCTCCAGGTTTTCGTGATCGGTCTCTCTGGCACGGTGCTCGTCAACGTCCTCCGGGTCGCACTGGTCTGCATGCTCGCGGTGGCGGCCGGCCGGACGCCTGCGCTGATATTCCACGACTATGGCGGGACGCTTATGACCGTCGGCTGGCTCTTCGCATTCTGGCTCGCGGCCGAGCGCTGGCTTCTCGCGCCCTCGGAGGCAAGCGCTTGAAACTCCTCCCGAGGATCCTTCCCGGCGAAGACGAGGAGGACCGGCGTTTGGACGAATCCGAGCGAGGGACCGAGGGGGTGCCGGGTTCGGGTGCGCAACGCAGCGTTTGGATCTGGACCGCCGCAATCGCGATCGGCGCCGCCATACCGCGCCTTCTCTATCTATTCGTTTTTACCGACCCAGAAAACCCCGGTCTCGGCGCGTACAACGATGTTTGGCACCACTGGCAGATCGCCTACCTGACCAAGGAGATCGGTCTGTCGGCCCCCGGCGGGCCACGTCTATGGGACCTCAAGGGGCTCGAATACTTCTGGGGCTTGCTCCACCCGCTCTTGATGGTCGGGGTGTTCGATGTCACAGGATCGATCGACATCCTCTTGAACCGTCTGGTCAGCACGTTGTTCGGAGTGGCAGTCGTCGTGTTGCTGTTCCACATCTGCAGGCGGTTCTGGGGCACGCAGGTGGCCCTTGGCGCTGCTCTCGTTGCCGCCCTACTCCCGACGAGCGTCATGAACGACGCCTCTGGGATGCTCGAACCATTGGGCGTCGCGCTCAGCCTCGCCGGCATCTGGGCGTGGCAGAGGCGAGGCGGGTTCGCGGCGGGGCTGGCATTCGGCTTGTCGACGATGGCGCGCGCCGAAGCCTGGCTGTTCAGCCTCGGATTGGTAGTCGCCGCCTGCCTCGGCAAGGTGTCCCGGCAACGCCTGCCGCTGGTGGCGACATTCGTGGTGGTGATGTTGGTCTACGTGAAGGTTCTGCTCGACCAAACAGGGAACGCGGTCTACCCCCTGTGGTGGAACTTCTTCGCCAACGCGGCCGGCAAGTGGGAGTTCACGCCGATCACATCCGGGCAGGCCGCTGTTCGACCGTTTCTGGGCATCCTTCTGGTCGCATCGGCGGCGGGCCTTGGTTGGAGCCTGTGGAAGCGCCCGCCGTCACACATGTTGCTGACTTACGGCTTCGGCTACTGGGTTTTCGTGGCCGGAACGCTCGGCTTCACCTCTTACCTGGCGAGCTGGGTGTGGTGGATGCCGATTACCCGGGTTTTTGCCTTTCCATACGTCTTCGCCGGCGCGCTGCTGGCGGTGGTCCTGCTCTGGTTGATGCCGCGCCGATTTGGAAAGCGCGCGATTCCAGTCGGGTGGACCGCGCTCGTTACGGCGCTGCTGGTGGCGCAACTGGCCTGGATCCCGATCGCGCAGGTCTTCGGTCCTACCGAGGCGAACTGGCAGGCCACGCTCGCTGCCAGCCGCCAGCTCGGCGTGTGGTACCACGAGGCACCGTATCAAGGTCACGCGCTGGCCGTCCCTCCCGACCGCCCCGATGTGACGTACGGCCTCGCCCGCTACGGCGGCGTCGAAGGCAAGCACCTGGTCAGCGAGATGTACGACCCCTTCTTCTACCTACCAGGCGGCTACACGTATCAGGAGCACCAGCAGGTCGTGAACACTTTGGTCGAGTGCTGGCTGGCCAAGACCGACACCCGGCTCATTGCGATGCCGCCAAACAACCAGAACTACGACCTGATGCGGGCGCTGAACCCGGATTGGTTCTTGCAGCTCGGGACGATGAGCGAGACGAAGTGGCTCATCTTCGGCGTGTCGGCGCCAAGTCCGGCGCAAGCCACTTGCGAGCAGGCGTCACGAGCAGCCGCCCATTAGCGCCCTCGTCGTGAAGGGCTGGGCGGCACTTGCCCTTGGCGCCACCCGCCTCGTCGTGGCGGCGGGGATCATCCTCGCGCTGGCATACGTGTTGAGCTGGCAGATCCTGTGGGGCGGGATGGCCGGCGCCGAGGCCCCGTTCCATCTTCATCTCATCGAGTGGGTGGCGACCACCTTTCCCAACCTCCCATGGTGGTATCCGTGGGATGGGATGGGCGTGTCCTACAGAGAGGCCTACCCGCTGGCCTCGCACTGGCTCGCCGTCGCAGCTTCGCACGTCTTCTCGACCAGCCTTCAGGGTGGAGCCCAGATCGTCCAGTTCGCGCTCATGCCACTTTCGGCGCTAGGCCTGTATGCCTTCTTCGATTGGCGGCTGCGCCGGCCGCTGGCGGGAGTCGCGGCAAGCATCCTTTTTCTGATCAGCCCTCTGCCTTGGGTCGAGTGGGCGCATTTCGGACTGTTTGCGAGCTGGGTCGGGCTACCGGTCTTCATGCCGGTCGTCATCGCTCTGGATGTGTTCTTTCATGCGTGGCTGTCCGGTGACCGGTCCTGGCGGATCCGCGCCGGGGCGGGAGGTTATATCGGCCTGACCACGCTCATGGGGATTGTCTCGCCCCATTTGCTTGCGGCTCCACTGCTGGTCGCACCCGCTTACGCGCTCGCGATCCCGCACGAATCAGCGCGGCGCGCATGGCGATGGATCCTGGCCGTAGTGCCCATGCTCTGGATTGGGGTTGCGCTGCTGTCCATATTCTGGCTCGGAGCCGAGATCCAGTACCTGGGCGTCGTGCGATCGCACTGGGCGGGTGCCGGAACGAATTTCGACATCAACCGCCTGTCGCCGATCCCACTCTCCGATGTGCTCTCGCTCAGTATGTTCAAACCAGCCGACCTTGGTTCGCTCTACTCACTGAGCCCGGCCGTGCTGCTGCCGGCATTGCTGGGCGCCGCTGTCGCTTTTCGAGACACAAAGGCACGCGCGTTCCTGGCGATTGCCGTCGTGAGCATCGTCTTCATGACCTTCCGCGACCTCTACCGTCCCTTATTCGTCGTCCCGGGTTTCGCTGAGTTCGCCATCACGGCGCACAGGCCGTTTCAGCTGCTGGCAAGTTTTGCAGTGCCCACCCTCGCAGCAATCGGGCTCTTAAAGGCGCCCCTTTACGCGATGGAATTCTTAGCGAGACGGTTGCGCTCATACGCAAGTCTTCGTTCCTTCGCTGTGCCCGCCGTTGCGGTCGTAGTCGTGTCCGTGTTCGTTGCCGACGTCCTGGGTTTTGCCGGGCGCGTGGAGGGCGGCTCGAGGCTTGCATATGGACCCAGCCTTGCGACGCCGGGATGGGCGCCCGACCTCAACGACATTTGGGAGCGGCACACAAGTGCGCCTCTGGTGCAGCAGCTGCTCGATCCTCGGCAGTGGCGCGCTCCCGGTGTCGGCTGCGATCTGGATTGCCCAGGCCGGCTCCAATCCTGGTCAAAGCTGGGCGCGACTTTCGCTTCCCCACCCGCGCGGGCGGAGCTCAACTCCAACGTGGCTCAGCTCGACATGGCATTTCACATGCTCGTCGGCGGCGGAATCACTCACAGCTACAACGACCAGGTCATTCCCTCCCGCGAGCTGGCTTCCTGGATGGAGGAGAGCATGCTGGTTGATTCCGGGAGCACGACTAAGGCACAGCTCGCCGCGGCCCTTGGCATCGATGCGGTGGTGCTTTCGAAGACGCAGGCGGCACGAACAGCCGATTACCTGCAGATGGGCTGGGTCCAGGTCGGTAGCGACCCGGTGGCGCTGGTCAATCCGCAGCCGTCTGGCCTTGCGGCGCAGTGGCAATCGGGGACGTCAGTGCTGGTGGTGGGCCGTACCCAGGCAAGCGTTCCGGCGCTTTACAACTTCGTTTTCGAGCGTGCAACCACCGGATTGCTGCCATTTGCATCGGCATGGCTTGTGAGAAGCGCATCGCCCTACATCGACGACTACAGCGACGCTGACCTCAGCCACTACTCCGGTCTGATCCTGCTGGGGTATCAATACCGAGACCAGGGCACTGCCTGGTCTCGCCTGGATCGATACGTCCGCGGTGGTGGGCACCTGTTCATCGAGACAGGCTGGCAGTACGTCGACCCCGATTGGGACCTGGGCTCAGCGCCTGCAGTGTTGCCGGTTGCGTCGGTGCGGTGGAGTGCACTCGACGCGTCCGAGCGGGTGCAGGTCGATGGAGCCGGTGATCCGCAGTTCGGACGCTTCGTGTATGGGAGCGGCGGCTGGGGCGCGAGCAGCGCGAGCTCTGTGAAGCAGGGAGCTACCGAGCTCGTGCGAGTGGGAGATCGCGTGGTGGCCGCACGTTGGCATGTCGGTGGCGGGCGGGTCCTTTGGAGCGGAATGAACCTGATGGCGCACGACGCTACCAGCGGATCGCCCGACGAGGACCAGTTCGTCGCTGCACAGCTCGCGTGGTTGTTCGGGCCTTCTGCGGAGGCGGGCCCCCAGGTCGCGATCCCGCCAGCCTGGGACGGCGGCGACCAGGTCACCATTGCTCTGCAGCCTTCGGTTGGTCCAAGCCTCGTGATGCTCAAAGAGTCGTTTTTCCCTGGATGGACTGCCCGGCTTGTCACTCCGAAGGGTTCAACGAGCGTCGATCTGCTTGGCACCGAGATGGACTTCATGCTTGCGCGATTGGACTCAGTACCGCCTGGGTCGAATTTGGTTTTCACCTACGGCCCCACCGCGTTCGAGGAGACGACATGGGTGGTGTCTCTGTTGACGTTGGCGGGCTTGATCCTGTGGCTCGTGCGTCCGGCGTTCATCCGCCGCGGTCGTGATCATGTGATCGGGTCCACACAGCACGTGGTCGGAAACCTATTCGGCGGGCTGGCCCGATCGTTGTCCCCATCGGGTGAGGATCCCTAGCGACTCAGGCGAGCCGCTCCACCTCGGTGACCATGCCGTCGAGGATCTTCAAACCGGCATCCCAGAAGCCCGGGTCCGTGATGTCCATCCCCAGCTTGCGAACCAGCTCGTCCGGGCGCGTCGAGCCGCCTGCGGCCAGGAAGTCCAGGTACTTGTCGACAAAGCTTGGACCGACTTCGAGGTACCGGTGATATACGGACAGCGCCAGGAGGTTGCCGAAAGCGTAGGCGTACACGTAGCCCGGGGTGTGCAGGAAGTGGCCCACGTAGCTCCACCAAACCTTGTGCTCATCGGTGAGGATGAGCGCGTCGCCGAACATCGCCTGCAGCTTCTCTTGGAAGGTGTCGCCGAGCTGCTCGACGGCGAGCTCGCCCTCATTGCGCCGGAGAGTGTGGCAGGCATCCTCGTATCGGTTGAAGGCAACCTGCCGGAACACGGTCGAGAAGGCGTCCTCGCACTGCTGGCACAGCATCCCGAGGCGGACCTTGGGGTCTTTCTCCTCAGCCATGATGCGATCGAAAGTGAGCTGCTCCCCGAACACGGACGCGGTCTCGGCCAGGGTCAGCGGCGGGTGGAAGTCGAATATGTGATTCTTCGAGGCAAGGCGGTCGTGCAAACCGTGGCCGAGCTCGTGCGCCATCACCGCGGCGTCACGAAGCTTGCCGGTGAAGTTGAGCATCACGTAAGGGTGGTGGCGAGGGGTAACTGGCATGCAGTACGCACCGCCGGCTTTACCCGCAACCACCGGCGCATCGATCCAGGCATGGGTGAAGAAGTCTTCGACCAGCTCGCCTGCACGTGGCGAAAAGCGCCTGTATGAATCGAGCACCAGCGCCTTCGACTCATCCCACGTCAGGCTTCGGGCGACCTCGCCGACCGGCGCGTAGCGATCCCATTCATGTAGGTCGCCGACGTCCAGCAGCCGCTTCTTGACGCGGTAGTAGCGGATGCACACGTCGTACCGGCCGGTGACGGCCTCGACCAGCGCCTGCACCGCCTCGTCGGAGGTCTCGTTGGCGAGGTTGCGTGACGAGATCCAGGTCGGGAAATGACGCAGGCGGTCGTCGATGGCCTTCTCGCCGAGGATGACGTTGTAGATGTAGGCACGCGTGCGTACGTCTTGGCCCAGCGCGGTTGTGATGGCGGCGCTGGCTTCGCGGCGCACGTTGCGGTCCGGCTCGCGCAGCCGGACGAGCGCTTCCTCGAGCGGTTGCGGCTCCCCGTCGAGTTCTACACGGATGCGTGCGCACAGCTCTTCGAACAGGCGGTTCCAGGCTGCGTTGCCAACCGGGCTGAAGTCGGTGAGCACACGCTCCTCGGGCTCGGAGAGCTGGTGCGGCCTGAACTTACGCGCCTCCTCGACCATATGACGGTAAGGGGCCGCATCTGGATCGGCGTAGAGGTGCGCCGCCTGCTCGTTGCTGATCTGGGCGAGCTCGAGTGTGAAGAAAACGCCGTGTCGTCCGCGCTCGGCGGCGGCTTCGCGCACGCGTGTCAAGACGCGACCGGCGGCGCTGTCCTCGGTGTTCTGGCTATGGAGCAGATACGCATAGACCTCGGGTTTGGTGGCGAGCTCCTCGTCATCCTCTAGCTCGCGCATCATCGCCGCGAACTCTTTTGGCGGCAGCGAGGCAACCTTGCCCTTGTAACGGGCCTCGAACGCTTGCGCGCGCTTGAGGGCGTCGGCCAGCGTCTCCTCGATGGCGGGGTCGGTTGGAGACTTGAACAGGTCCGTCAGATTCCAGCGAATATTCTCCGCGCCGGTGGTTTTCGTCGCCTGTGCCATGGGACGGTCAGGATAACCGCTTCAAGCGTCCGGTTCTAGCGGGCGTACCATCGCGGCCACGTGTGCAGCCCATGCGCACGTCTGACGTCGCAGAGGCGGAATTCATCGCTGGCATGCATACGTCTGACGTCAGACGTGCGGAATTCGGCCCATGGAGCCCATCCCCGGATTCGAACCGGTGACCTTTTCTTCACCAACTAGTCGTTACAGCGGTCGAGCTTCGATCAGGCTCTCGCGTGCCCAGATCGGCGTCACTTTGGACAGGCGCAGGCCGGCAGCTTCGAGCAGGGCGGCGTACTGCTTCTCGGTTCGCTCCCGGCCCGTCAGCAAGACCATCATGTTCACGTCGGCCATCGCGGCGACAGACGGGCTCCCATGCTCTGGCAGGACGGCTTCCAGCAGAAGCACGGCCGCGCCTGGCGCCATCGCCGCACGACAGTTCCGCAGAATGCGCAGCGCGCGCTCGTCATCCCAGTCGTGGATGATGTTCGAGAGCACATAGGCGTCCCCAGCTTCGGGAACCGATTCGAAGAAGTTGCCCGGCACCAGCCTGCACCGCGATCGCACACTCGCTGCGGTCAGGTAGCTCTCGGCAGCGGCGAGGACCTGAGCTTGGTCATAGATCACCGCTTCCAAGTGTGGGTGGCGTCCCAAAATCATCGCCGCGACGGAGCCGTTGCCACCACCCACGTCCACAACCAGGCGCGAACCCGAAAAGTCGTAGGCATCACAAAGTGACTCGAGCATCACATCCATTCCCGCGCTCATCGCGGCGTCGAATGTGGCCTGGACGTCGGGGTGCGCGGCCATGTAGTCGAAAAACGGGGCGCCATACACGTGCTCGAAAGCGGGCTCGGATGTCTTGACCGAGTGAAGCAGCGAGCCCCACGCCCCGTAGTGCTCCTCGCCCAGCATGATCGCGGTTGCTTTTATGGAGCCCGCAGCATCGGTGCCAAGCATCCGGCCCAATGACGTCAGCTCGAAGCGCTCGCCCGGTACCTCTGCGACAACCCCGAAGAATGCGGCCAGCCGGAGGACACGGCCAAGGTTCTCGGGTTTTACGTTCACCCTGGACGCAAGCTCGGTTGCGGTAAGGGGTCCATCCGCAAGGTGGTCAGCCAGCCCGAGCTTCGCGACGACGTACGTGACCTGGGTCGATCTGAAGCCGTAGACCAGCTTGAGCGCACTCTCCACAGACTCATGCGAATCGGTCACGGCGCTGTCAGGATAGGCGCCGCTCGAGCTCTCGGACAAGACCGGGGTCGGGCCAGCGGCCGGCGTACGCGCCTTCGTTGATCGCGTCGGTCACCTCCTCGAGCAGAGGTTGAACCGCCGCGGTGTTGCGCAGGTATTCGAGCGGGGTTTCGGGCGGCGCACGGTGCCGGCCTAGGCGGCGCTGCAAGCGCTCATACAGCCGCACCAGCTCCGACTCGCCAGGCTCCATACGCGTCCCCGCCCTCCGGCGGCGCCGCCTTCGCCCCCAGGCCCACAGCAAAGTGACCAGGACCGCGATCGCGATCGCCGGCGGAATCACGGCCAACAGCCCCAGCGACCCGAGTGCAGCAATCGGGGCGCCGATGGTCAGGTGCGGGATGAGCCGCGCGATGCCCGACGCCGCCCAGTGGCTGGGAAACTGCGTCGCCGCGAGCGCCGAGAAGCCCGGCGAAGGGTCGACCGGAACCCAGCCATGGTTGGGGAACCACACCTCGACCCACGCGTGAGCGTCGTGCTCGCGCACGATCGACTGGTCGAGCACCGGGTCGTAATCCCCGGTCGAGTAACCGGTGGCAAGCCGGGCCGGGACGCCCAGGCTGCGGAGCATCAACACCTCCGCGGTCGCGAACTGCTCGCAATATCCCTTCTTGACGTCGAACAGAAACCAGTCGACCGGGTCGCGTCCGGCCGGCACATGGCCGAGCTGCTGCGTGTACTGGAAGCTCTGCTGCAGATAGCTCGTGAGCGCCATCACGAGGTCGTATTCGTTAGAGCTGTGATCGCGGGTGACACGCGTCGCCAGCGCCTGCGCCCGGACCGACAGCGAGGAGTGATCCAGGTAGGCGGGATCTTCGTCGGGAGGGTTGAAGACGTACGGGTCTTGCCGCAGCTCCTTCGGGCTCAGGTTGGGCAGGTAGGAGACGACCGAATAGGTCTGGCCCGGTCGCAGCAGGTCGGGAGTCCGGAAGGTCCCGTACGCGTCCTCGCGCAGCGATGACACCGGCGCATAGAGGCTCTGGATCGGGTACGCGGCGCTGATGACGCCCGGCAGCGGGCGGACGATGCGAAACACTTGCACGAAGGTGCCCAGGTTGTTCCGCGGCGCCGGAGGGAGCAGCCGCGCCGGGATGTAAGGCTGCAGCGTGACGTAGTCGTGGTTGGAGGCGGTCCAGATGCCGCCGCTGTACGTATCGAACACCAGCCCACGCCAGTAAGCGGGGGCGCCCGTCCGTACATACATCACCGGCGCGTCGCCGAGCCGGCCGCGGAAATGAAGGTCGAGACTGCCGGTCGCCCCGGATGGGTCGCCGGTCAGCTGAACCAGTGGCAGCGCGGGATTCTCCAGCTCGCCTTTGAAGCCGGCGTAGTTCGGGAGTGAGACCAGGACCGGGCCGTTGGGGTCGATGCTCGGCTGGGGGATGAACACGAACGCACCGACGCCCAGCATGAGAGCACCGCCAAGGGCAACCGCGACCGCCGGCACGGGCACGCGGAGCCGAGCCTCCATGCGCTGCAGGTGCGACGCCGTCCAGAAGCCGGCCAGGCAGATTGCCCACAGCGCGACGAGGATGCCGAACGGGTAGTCCCAGGCGTACACCGCCGCCAGATAAAGGATCGCCAGGCTGATCCACAGGCTGGAGTAACAGTTGCGGCGTGTCTTGAGATCGAAGCTGGTGACGGCGACCAGGAGGATCGCGAAGTTGGCCTGCGGAAGTACGCCGCCGAAGAACGCGCCCACCGAATCGGCGAGGAAGTACGCGAGCGTGGCGAACACAAGGCCCGCGAGCAGCACCTGGCGGCGCTTGCCGCGCTTCTGAGCGCGCTCTCGATAGCTGACGATGTGGCCGATGGCGGTGGCGCCCAGGCCGACAGCAGGAACGACGTAGTCCTGGCCGTAGATCACCACCGCAAGCACCGCGACCGCGAATCCTGAGAAGACGAAGGCGCGGCCTTCGAGCGAGCCTTCGACCGGCGAGGCCGGCAGCCGGAAGCGTTTTACAGCGGCCATTTCAATCCCGTTCGCTGAACCGGAACATCAGCTTCGATATCGGCCTCGCCCACCACCCAGGCGCGGGCGACGCCACCCCGCTGCTTGATGGTCTCGAGCGCGTCGCCTATTTCTGCGTTGGCGCTCGCGGTAACGGCAATCGCGTCACTCGTCGGGGGAGGCGCGGTGCCCATGTCGCCTGACTCATCCGGATAGCGCGCGAGCCAGTCGAGCAGCGCCCACAGCGAGCGCGCCTCAGTTGGGCTCGTGGCTTCCGCGCCGGGTGCCCACATGATCACGCGCCCTCCCGCCCGGATGCAGTCCCAAGCCTCCGACGCGGCGAGACGGGCAATCTGGTCGGCGACCTCACGGGTGGCCGGAGAGGGGTCGCAGAAGATGCCGAGTGTCTGCACGCCCGGTGGTTCGAACTCGCGGACGATCAGCGTGCCGTGGCGGGCGCTCGAGCGCCAGTGGATTCTGCGGAGCGGGTCGCCAGGCCGGTACTCGCGCACTCCGAACATCTCCGTTCCTGAGCCCGCGCGCGGCGCGGCAAGACTTGCCTCCACCTCCCTGACGTGAAGACGATCGGTGAGCGAGGTGAACAGCGGGAGCACCAGCGCCAGCTCCGAATCGACGCTCGGGCGGCGGCGGCGGAACAGCCCCAGCGGGTCTCCGCTTTCTAGCACCCAGTTGCGCGCGCCGACGGGTCCACGCCGGAGCGGTCCGACAGTGCGCTCGGTGCTACATCCCTGTCGCGGCACCAGGCCGGCGGCCGTTTCGAGCATCGCCGCTCCTATGGAGCCGGAGAGGCGCGCCGGCCCGCGTGAACCGCGGCCGGTCTCGATGCGAATCTCCACCTGCATGCGATCGCCCTCGAACACTGGAACGATCGGCCCACTGCCCAGAATCGCCTCGGAAAGCTGGTCGATCGGCGAGCCGTCGCCGGCCTCGGTCGAACGAACCTGAAGCGAGCCGCGCAGGTCGCGATTCCAGAGCGCGTACAGGAACGCGGAGACGACCAGAGCCACGATCCAGTACGCGAGCAGGAAGAGCCAGGCGACCTCGGACGTACTGCCGTAATAGAAGATCGCGCCGGCCAGTATCAGCGCGCCAAGTAGTCGGGGACTGGGTCTCAGTGGTGCCTCAACGGCGGGAGTGGCACCGACGCGATCACGTCGGCCAGCACGTCGACCGCCTTGGCCCGGCCCCGCATGCCGAGCCGGTGCGCGAGCACGGGCACGGCCAGCAGCTTCACGTCATCGGGCAGCACAAAATCCCTGCCCTCGAAAAGAGCCCAGGCCTGCGAGGCGCGCTGCAGGTAGACGCCCGATCGCATGCTGGCCGGAAGAGACACCTCGGGCCGGGAGCGGATGGCGTCCATGAGCGACACGATGTACGTGCGGATTGCCGGCGCGGCGACCACACGCAGGCATCCTTCCTGCAGCTCGACGACGTCGGCGAGGCTGACCACGGCGCCCAGGTCCGCGATCGGATCACCGTGCTCGCGGCGCGCGAGAACCTCCATCGCCTCAGCGTCGGTCGGCGGGCCCATCTCGGCGGCGAGAATGAATCGGTCGAGCTGCGATTCAGGCAACGGATAGGTGCCGTGGAACTATCCGGGGTTCTGGGTGGCGATCACGAAAAACGGCCGCCCGAGCGTTCGGGTGACGCCCTCGATGGTCACCTGCCCCTCCCCCATCGCCTCGAGCAAGGCGGACTGCGTGCGTGGCGTGGCGCGGTTCACCTCGTCGGCGAGGACGATGTTGGCGAAGATCGGCCCGGGCACGAACTCGAAGCTCAGCTCTTTCTGGTTGAAGATGCTCGAGCCGGTAATGTCGGAGGGCAACAGGTCGGGCGTGCATTGGATTCGGCGAAACGATCCGCCGACCGAGGTCGCAAGAGCGCGCGCAAGCATCGTCTTACCCGTGCCGGGCAGGTCCTGGAGAAGTACGTGGCCGCCGGCGACGAGCCCGGCCGCGGCCAAGCGGACGACGCGATTCTTGCCGACGATGACGTGGTGGACGTTCTCTTCGATGCGCCCGAGCAGCTCAGCGGCGCGCCGGGGTTGCAGCTCTCGTTGTTCTGAGGCCATGGGCGCGATTCAGTCTAGTGAGGTGACCGCCCAGCTCTGACGACTTAAGTCAGAGGGCCCCGATCACGCCGAGGAACAGCGGAGCGTCCGACGCGTTGTCGATCAAGGCGATGGCAAACGGACGATCAACGGTCATCGGAAGACGCAGGGCTGTGGCACCAACGACTCCGGTGGCCGCCGCGGCGGTGGTTCCCTTCTCATCGATCTCGAGGTGCGTTTTCTGCACCACGCGCGTGATGTAACAGCCCCCGCATAGATCGGGCATGGTCGCGCCGGGAGCCATGCCCATCGCCACCAGCTCGGGCAGCAGCTCGACGCTGTAGTCGAGCTTGAACTTCGGCATCACCAGCCCTCCGTCGCAGAAGGCCGAGATATCCGGCCCAGCTGACTTGCCGGTGCAGCTGCCGCTTCCAAGCATCCCGCCGACCGCGCCATGGAGGAGGGAAAGAGACTGATCCCACATCGCCCGGGTCAGAAAGCGCGAGAAACCGGCCGGCGAGAGCACGGCCCTCGGCAGCAGCAACAGCATGCTGAACCGACCGCCTTTGTATGGGAGTAGCGCCGCGCGGTAATCCGGCGTGGCCACCTGGGTGACGCCATCCTCGCGATGCATCATCGGCACGCCGACTGAGGTGCCCGAAAACGTGTGGAAGTCAGCAGGGCCAGCTGCCTTGAACTCGGTCGCCCAGAGCGCATGGAAGTAGGTGGCGTTGACCAGGTAAGCGACAGTCTGGGCATCGAAGCTGTCGACGAGCTGCGAGATCTTGTGGTGCGTCGCGTTGTCGACCCAGTCGTTGACGACCTTGGGAGCCCCAGGGGATGAGAAATCGAGATTTGCGATTTGCGCCCGGTAGTCCCCCCGCAGCCGCGCGACGTACTGAGGATTCATGGTCAGACCCTTTGCGGCCCACACCGCCTGCGCCAGCTCGAGCTGCACGTTGGGGTCGCTCTCGATCAGGCGATCGATGGTTTGCCTCGCCTGCGCGCTCGGGTCGACTGTCGGGTCGAGGCCAAGCGCGGACAAGATCGAGGTTCTAGAGCTGCCGTGAGCGGCGGAGGCGGCCATGCTCAGCGCCAGCGTCGCGCTCAAAGGAGAGATGAACACGTTGCCCGCTCCAGGCTCGGCGAGCAGGCGGTCCGTCAGTGTCAGGCCAAACCCGGTCGACGAGTCCGTCAGCTTCATCGACACGCGTTGGACGCCAGGCCCTGGCTGGTCACATGCCGCCACCAGGAAAAAGGCGAGCAACGCCGCGGCAATCACTCGGGGCCTGCCCATAACCTTGATTACGCTGGATGCGCCTCCGACGTAACGCTGGCGCGTTGAATCAGCCCTTTACGTAGCTGAGCTTCTCCGCCACCTTGCCGTTACGCACCTTGAACAGGTCGATCCCCCGGACGTGCCCCGAGCCCCAATCGAACCGCCACCGCACAGTCGCGCGATCGCCCGCGACCACCATCTCCTCGGTCTCGAAGCGGGCGGTGGGAGAGTCGTTGAAGAAGCGATCCCAGAACGCGCGCATCGCAGTCTGGCCGACCACCTTCTCGCCATCCGGCACCGGCAGGGTGTTTTCGAAGATGCAGTCGTCGGTCATCAGCGCCATCACAGCGTCGACGTCGTGCCGGCCGAACGCCTCGTTGAACGCGGCGACAGTCTCGGCAGTGCCGGGAGCCATCAGCCCTGGCCGATCATCCGAGCGATGACCTCAGAGAGGTTGGGCCCGCCTTTGCCGAACGGCACAGAGTGCACGCGATGCGCAAAGACCATCTCGGCCACGGCGCCAACGTGAGTCGTGTTCACCTTCTCGGCACTGTCGTACGCGGCCTTGGCCTGGGCGGCACGCGCGCACACGAGGTCGGAGCGGTGACCGTCCACCTCGAGGGCGATCGAGATCTGCGCGATGAGCCGCAGGATCTCCCGCGGCAGCTCGACCTCGGGAAAGGTCGCGATCGCCTCGGCGATGTGCGCGCGAACGTCCTGCTCGGACTCCGCGTGCTGCTGGACGAACTTGTGCGGGTCATCCTCCCAGACAGATCGCTTCTCGACGATGGCGACCCGCTGGTCGAGGTCACGTATGCCTTCGACGTCGACGCACAGTCCAAAGCGGTCGAGCAGCTGAGGCCGCAGCTCGCCCTCCTCAGGGTTCATCGTCCCGACCAGGATGAACCGCGCCGGGTGCGACACGGAGACGCCCTCGCGCTCAACGGTGTTGACACCCATGGCGGCCGCGTCGAGCAACACGTCCACGATGTGGTCGTCGAGTAGGTTGACCTCGTCGACGTAGAGGATGTTGCGGTTGGCCTCGGCCAGCACTCCCGGCTCGAAGCGCCGCGAACCCTCTTTCAGGGCCGCCTCGAGGTCGATCGTCCCGACCACTCGGTCCTCGGATGCGTTGATCGGCAGCTCGACCACGCGCATGCGCCGGGTAGTCACCGGCAGCTCGCCGGCGGACGCGCGGTCGCGGCAGTCCGAGCACCAATCCTCGGGATCGTCCGGATGACAGCCGAAGTGGCAGCCCTCGACGACCTGCTGATCGGGGAGCAGATGCGCCAGCGCACGCACCGCGGTCGACTTGCCGGTGCCCTTCTCGCCGCGGATCAATACGCCCCCGATGGCCGGGTGAATGGCGTTGAGCACCAGCGCCAGCTTCATGTCGTCCTGGCCGACGATGGCGGTGAAGGGATATGAGTAGCGGTCTATGGCCATGGGATCTGAATACTACCGGCCGCCTCTGCCGAGCTCTCTCTCCACCGCCGACGCGATCTCGTCGCGCGACAGGTCGTACAGGCCGTAGTAGCGCGCCCCCATGCGCTCGGCGAGGTCGGCGCAGGCGTTGATGGCGTAGGTCTGGTACATCGGCGCGACACGCGCGAGGTGCTGGACCGACGGCAGGTGGCTGTAATCGCGCGCTGAGTCGATGACCAGGGCGTCGATCGACTCTGCGTCGATCATCCCCGCCACCTTCTGGGCCTCAACGAGCGGCTCTTCCTTGAACATCGAGATGTTGCCGCGGCCGTCGCTGATCAGCACGAGCAGGGGCCTGATCGTGGGGTCGCGCAGCAGCTCCGTCTTGACGACCTTGTAGCCGGCCATCAGACCGTGCGTGAGCGGGGTGGTCCCGCCGACCGACAGCTTCTCCAGCCGCCGGCGCGCGAGCGACACGCTCGAGGTCGGACGGAGCACCACCTCGGCCGTGCGGTTCTTGAAGATGACAACCGCCACCCGATCGCGGCGAACGTAGGCGTCCTGAAGAAGCGAAAGGATGGCGCCCTTGGTGGCGGCCATGCGCTGCTCCGCGTCCATCGACGCCGACGCGTCGACCACGAACACGATCAGGTTCCCAACCTTGCGCTCGCGCACCTTCTGCCTGAGGTCGTCGCGCTGGAGCTTCAAACGCTCGCCATGCTTTCGGCCGCGCTCGACCTGCATGGGAGCGGCTGCCCGCACCGTCGCGTCAATCGCGAGGTCGTTGACCTTCGCCTTCGGCTCGGCGCGGACGTAGCGACCTCGCCGGTCGGGCGTCTGGCTCGCCGACCTCTTGCCACCCTGCTTGCGCACGCGGCGCTGGCGGGGCAGGTCGATGCGCCGGAGATTGAAGGTCTCCGTCGCCTCGGGTTGAGACTCGTGACTGCTGGAACCGCCTGTGGTCATGCCCTGGTCGCTGCCGGCGGACTGCTGGCCGCCGTCGGCGGCGCTCGAGCTCTCCTCGGCGGTCGCCTCGGCTGGCGCTTCGCTGTCGGAAGGCTGCGGGTCGCCCGCCTGGCTCTCGGCCGGCTGGGAACCCTCCTGGTCCTCCCCACTTTGAGGCGACGAGTTGTCGTCCTGGTCTCGCCTGACCGGCTGCCTGGCGCGATGCGCGAGCGCGAGGGTTGCGGCATCGTAGATGTCCTCGCGCGTCGGCGTCACGTGCCGGCGATACGCGGCCAGGGCGCGCGCCGCATGGTCGATGACGACGTCGGCGCGGTGGCCGAGCACGTCGGCCTCGACGCAGATCGACGAGATCAACCGCGCCTGCCCCGAGCTGATACGGACGTGCTTCACAGCGGCGATCGCCTCACCGAGAGCGCGCGACAGGTTGTGGTCCGCGGCCGCGAACTCGTTGGAGAACTCGTGGTCGCGACGCTTGAAGGCGGCGTCGCGCTCAGCGATCAGCACACGCTCGTCGGGATCGCGGATGCTCTCTACGTCGACGCAAAGTCCGAAGCGGTCCAGCAGCTGCGGGCGGAGCTCTCCCTCCTCGGGATTCATCGTGCCCACGAGGATGAAGCGCGACGGGTGCGCGAACGACACTCCTTCACGCTCGACGACGTTCACGCCCATGGCCGCAGCGTCGAGCAGCACATCCACCAGGTGGTCGTCGAGTAGGTTGACCTCATCGACGTAGAGGATGTTGCGGTTGGCCTCGGCGAGCACCCCCGGCTCGAAGCGCCGCGAGCCCGCACGCAGGGCCGCCTCGATGTCGATAGTGCCCACGACACGATCCTCGGACGCGTTGATGGGCAGCTCGACCACCCGCATGCGGCGCTTGTGGGAGGGCAGCATGCCCGCCTCGCGCAGGCGGCCCCGGCACTCGGCGCAGAGCGCCTCACGGTCCTCGGGATCGCAGCCGAAGTGGCACCCCTCGACCACGTCGTGCTCAGGCAGGAGACGGGCCAAGGCTCGCACCGCGGTCGACTTTCCGGTTCCCTTCTCCCCTCGGATCAGAACGCCGCCGATCGTGGGCACGACGGCGTTGAGGATCAGGGCCAGCTTCATCGAGTCCTGGCCCACGATCGCCGTGAAGGGAAAGACGTGACGGTCGAGGGCGATACTCACTGCGTCAAGGATAGGTGGGGGTTAGGAACCCCGACCGGCGATCAGGCGGGAAGCAGCGCCTTCACGAGCTCCCGCTCCTGCACGAGCTCGTCGGTCGACTTTTTGATCCGGTCCTGCGCATCGCCGTCGTGCTCGAGACCCTGGACGACCTCCCAGTTCCACGAGTCCGAGCGCACTGGAAAACCGAACTGCAACCCCTCGGGGATGCCGTACTCGCCTTTGCTGACCACGGCGAGGGAATGCCAGTCGCCCCAGGGCGTCGGCGTCACGATGCTCTTCACGGAATCGAGCACCGCGTTCGCGGCTGAGGCGGCAGATGACGACCCCCGCGCCTCGATCACCGCCGCCCCGCGCTTCTGGACGGTCTCGATGAACTTGCCTTTGAGCCAGCCGTGATCCTTGATCACGTCGAAGGTTGGCAGCCCGGCGATCTTGGAGTTGCGCGCGTCGGGATACTGCGTGGTCGAATGGTTGCCCCAGATCCCCATGTTGGTGACGACTCCGACCGGGACGCCTGCCTTGTTTGCCAGTAGGGTCTTGCCGCGATTCTCGTCGAGCCTGGTCATCGCAAACCAGCGCTCTGGGGCGATCTCCGGCGCGTTCGAGCGCGCGATCAGGCAGTTCGTATTGCAGGGGTTGCCGACCACAAGGATCCGAACATCGGTCGCCGCGGTGGCCGCGATGGCCTTCCCCTGCGGGCCGAAGATCCCGGCGTTGACGTTCAGGAGGTCGCTGCGCTCCATGCCTTGCTTGCGCGGGACGGCGCCCACCAGGAGGCACCACGACGCACCGTCGAAGGCCTTCTCGGCTTTCGAGGTCAGGATGATGTCGTGCAGGAGCGGAAAGGCACAGTCGTCCAGCTCCATGGCCACGCCCTCCAGCGCCTTCATCGCAGGCTCGATCTCGAGCAGTCGCAGGATGATCGGCTGCTGGTCGCCGAGCAGGTCGCCGGCCGCGATGCGGAAGAGCAGCGAGTAGCCGATCTGCCCGGCTGCGCCCGTGACGGCGACTTGGACCGGGGCCTTCGTTCCGTCTGTGCTCGGCATCATGGCCGCTTCATGCTAGCCAATCGCGATAACGCTGTTGGAGAGCCTGGGTCAACCGCCGCCGCACGAGTGTGGTGCCGGTGCGATGTAGTCCGCTAGAGCCTGGTGGTAACGGGCGATGCCGGCGCCCGCGATTAGAAGCGATGCCACGACCAACGCCGCGATGACCAGAATCCGGCGCCTCATCACACGGTAAACGCGGGGCGACTCCGCAGTGTTTCGGTTAGCGGAACCCTTCGCCCTCGGGTTCGAACAGGTCGTCCTCGGCCAGGCGGCGCGCGAAGCACAAAAAGCCGGTGTGCGCGACCATCCGATGGGACGGACGCATCGAGCGCCCCCGCACGGTCCAGCCACGCTGCAGGACCTCGAACACTTCCAGCATCCCGAAGCCGCGCACCTCACGAAGGCAGTCGAAGAATCGCTGGACCTGGCTCACGTTCGGGCAGTGGGCGAAGAGGATGCCGCCGGGTCGGAGCGCGCCACGAGCGGCCGGCACCGCCTGCCACGGTTCAGGCAGGTCGAGCAGAACGCGGTCGAGGTCGCGCTCCTCGATTCCCACGTAGACGTCGCCGAGCTTGAGCTCGAGGTTCGGTGGCAGCCCGCCCAGCGTCTCGTTGATCGCACGCTTTGCCGCCTCGAGGAAATCCTCGCGCTGCTCGTAGGAGATGACCTGGCCCTCGTGGCCGACTGCTCTGAGCAAGGCGAGGGTGAGAGCTCCGGTGCCGGTCCCCGCCTCGAGCACGCGAGCGCCAGGGTGGATGTCGGCGCCGACGAGGATCGCGCCGAGGTCCTTGGGGTAGATAGGCTGCGCCTGCCTCACCCGGCCCGTGACCTGCTCGGCAAAGGTGGGCCGCACGGCCAGCAGCCGAGCCCCCATCTGGGTGGTGACGACGATGCCCTCGGGCCGCCCGATCAGCTCGTCATGCGCGATGACGCCCGAGTGGAGAGAGTGACGTTCGCCGGCTTTCAGCCTGACGCGGTGGCGGCGGCCGGCCTTGTCGATCAGGACGATCAGCTCTCCCGCCTTCAGCGGGTTCATTCAGGCTTGTGGGCGCGGATCAGGCAGTGCCAGTAGGCATGAAACAGCTTGCCGCTCCTGCGTTCGGGATGCAGCTGATCCCACGCCTGTCCTTTCGACGACTCGATTACGGTCGCCAGCTCCGCGGCCAGCTCAGAGGGGACAGCCATCGTTTGCATCCATTCGGCGTAGTCCCAGTCGAGCTCGCGCGCCCGCGCAGATTCCACCTCGAAACCGGCGCCTTCGAGCTGGGTGCGCCATTCCTCGACCGTAAGCGACAGCACATGCGAGGGATCGCGGCGCTTCTCGACCTCGTGCAGGACGTCCCGCGCCGGCGTCGGCGGCGCGCAGTCGACGAACGCCGCATCGCGGCCCGGTCTCAGGACGCGAAAGGCTTCACGAACAAAGGCTTCGAACTGCGGGAAGTGGTGCGGCGCGGCCCGCACCACGTAAATGTCGAACGTCTCATCGGGAAAGGGAAGCGCGGACGCGTCCCCGATGACCCAGTCGGCGTTCTCTATCCGTCGTTCGCCGGCAAGCCGCTTGGCCACGTCGAGCATCTCGCGAGTGAGGTCGAGGCCTACCACGCGACGGACGAGCGGTGCCAGCGCGAAAGCCGTGTTGCCGGTGCCGGTGGCGACGTCCAGGGCGAGGTCGCCTGGGAGAGGCCGGACCAGGTCGATGACCTCTTGCAGGCGCTCGGCGCTCGTATGGAACGTCGCTCGCGAGTAGTTGGCGGCGACTGGCCCGAAGCTGGCGCGCGGGTCGTGCGTCACTGACGTGAGTCTAGGGTCGAGGACCTGGGTGCTGTTGGAGCCGAGACCGCACCAAAGCCACCAGGGCGACGACGACGACGATGGCGGCTGCCACCTCGCCAAGCAAGAGCAAGTTTGAACGTATCGACCGCTCGATACTGCTGCCGAACACGACGCCAAGAATGAGAAACACACCGGCCCAGATGGCGCTCGAGACCGCGACGCTGACCACAAAGATCGGGTAGGGCAGCTCGAGCAGGCCTGCCACCACGGTCAGCGGTACGCGAAAACCCGGAATGTGGCGGCCAAAGATCAGCGCCCAAGGGCCATACCGACGGAACCACTGCTCCGCCTCGGCCACGCGCTCGGGGGTGATGTGGAGGAGCCTCGCCAGGCGATGTTCGATCAAACGCCGGCCAAAGCGGCGCGACAGCAGGTAGAGGTTCGTGGAACCAAGGCTGACGGCGAGGACGAAGCCGAGCCACGCCGCGCACACGATCGGAACCTCGTGAGGGAGGCGGCTGCCGACATATAAAAGGAAGACGTCGCCGGGGATGAACAACGGAATCCCGGTTTCCTCGATGTAGATGAGCGCAAAGCCGCCCAGGTAGCCGTACTGACTCAGCAGTGCGCCTATGGAGGCATCCACGTCGACGACCTCACCCGTCACGTCGTGCTCGATGAGGAATCCGATCCCCACGATCACGGCGATCAGAAGCACGACGCCGCCGGCTACGTGCCAGCGCGTCGGCAGGTAGCTATCCCGCGGTTTCGGCATGCCGGCGTCGTTCAAGAGCGCACGTAGTCATACACCAGCTTGGCGCCGATGACGACGAGGGCCACGCCGGCCACAGGCTTCAACCACCCGATCCGCTCGATGAGGTTCGATCCGATCAGGGTGAACAGGAGCAGGCAGCCCGCCGCCAGCAGCACGCCGCCCGCCAGCACAGGGAGGCGATACGACGAGGGCACTCCGCTCGCCACCGACGAGATCGCGAGGGCGTTGTCGAGCTGCAGCGCCACGTCTGTGAGCGCGATCAGAAGGACGGAAAGGACGATGGTCCTGGTCATTGGTGCCTCCACTCGTGAACGATTCCGAGTAGAGGTCTTGCCGCGGATTCCGATCCGCTGCAGTCCCGGGCGCCCGGCGCCGTCTTGACGGGACCTGCGGGAGTGGCTACTCCCCCCTACGTTCCGCTGGGGAGTATACGGACACCTCGCTCTTTGGCCTGGAGGCTATGGTTTGGCGCATGGCGAAGGCGACCGCCACCTGGAGCGGCCACAAGGTCAAGTTCGACATCGAGTCGGCCTCTGGGCACTCGGCGACCATCGACGAAGCGCCTGTTTTCGGCGACGACGAGGCGATGCGCCCGACGGAGATGCTGCTCGGTGCCCTGGCCAGCTGCACCGGCATCAACGCCGTGCTGCTGCTCAAGAAGTTCAAGCAGCCGCTGAAGTCGCTCGCGGTCGAAGCTGAAGGCGAGCAGGAAAAGGATTGGCCTCGAGCCTTCAAGAAAATCGATATCACTTTCGTCGCGACATGGGACGGCAAGCACGACAACGCTCTGGTCGACCAGGCCATAGATATGGCATGCAATCGCTATTGCCCGATTCACGCCACCCTCTCGCACGGCACCAAGATCGAGCACAAGAGGAAAGACGCTTAGGGCGCCGCGTAACCCCCGGGAATCGACGTGCGTTGCAATTGGTGATGCGGGTTGGTGTCCTGTGTCTGGCACTGATCCTGGTGGCGTGCGGCAAAGCCGCTCAGACGGCTTCTGTTTCCCCCACGCCTGCGGCTGTAACGGCCTCTGCAACCGCCGACAGCCCCAGCCCCGTTCCGTCTGACAGTCCCAGCGCGGCTTCCTCGGCGAGGACCATCCCTCCCCCGTCGCCGTGTTCGCCATCGGCATGGCCGACCTATAAGGACTCCACCTACAAATTCAGCATTTCGTACCCTCCGTGCTTCAGTTTCGAGAAGCTACACGGCAGCGCGGGTACCGGCCTTGTCATGACGTACCGTGCGTACGATCCGGTCTACAAAGACACGTATCCGGCGGGTCAGCTCGAGATCGCGATCTATACGAAGGACGCCAGCACGCTAAGCGCGTGGTTGACGAAGCACTCTGGTCCGGTGGGTTCGAAGGACATGACTCGGTACTGGACCCCCACGACAAACCAATCCCCCGTTACGGTGGATGGCAAGGCAGGACTTGCGTTCGATTGGGTGCCTGACCAGCTCACCCCCACTGTTCATGCCACCGCGACCTTCCTCGGCACCAGCTACGTGCTGACTGTTGAGTGGTGGTCTACCGACCCCTCATACGCGACCACGCTGCAGACCTATTACCCGAAAATGCTCGCCAGCTTGACCACATGACAGCCCTCTAGAGGAAGCGAAGCGCGGCATTTCTCAAGGCCCCAGTAGAATTAACCTCGTTCCCAAAAGCCCCTACACCTGAGGCCGCTTCGGAAACTTGCTCGAGAGCTACGTCCCGCTTCTCATCTTCGTACTGATCGTTCTCGGTTTGGTAGGAGCGCTGGTCACCCTTAGCTTCGTCCTCGGTCCGTCGAGACCTTCGAAGCGCAAGATGGCGCCCTACGAGTCCGGGATCATTCCTGACACCCCCGCGCAGCGCCGCATCTCGGTGCGCTTCTATCTCACCGCGATGCTCTTCATCATCTTCGACGTCGAGGCGATCTTCTTCTATCCCTGGGCGGTGCTCCTGCGCCAGCTCAAGTGGTTCGGCCTGATCGAGATGCTGGTCTTCATGGGCATCCTGGGCATTGCCCTCGCCCACATCTGGCGCAAGGGAGGCCTGGATTGGGAGTAGAGGAGCTCGTCGCCTCACTCGGCGAAAACATCCTGACCACGACCCTAGGCAAGCTGATCGGCTGGGGCCGCGGCAACTCGGTATGGCCGGCGCAGTTCGGCCTCGCCTGCTGTGCGATCGAGATGATCGCCACGGCGACGGCCGGCGTGGACATCGCCCGGTTCGGATCTGAAGCCTTCCGGGCCTCGCCGCGCCAGTCCGACCTGATGATCGTCTCGGGCCGCGTGTCGCAGAAGATGGCCCCGGTTCTGCGGACCGTCTACGACCAGATGCCCGAGCCGAAGTGGGTCATCTCGATGGGCGCGTGCGCCTCGACGGGCGGGGTCTTCAACAACTACGCGCTGCTCCAGGGCGTCGACAAGATCGTCCCGGTCGACGTCTACATCCCCGGCTGCCCGCCGCGGCCCGAGGACCTGCTGAACGCGCTGATGATCCTGCAGGAGAGGATCAAGGCCCAGGGCATCGTTCCCCTGCCGTGATCGACTCCGCACTCGTGGTCGACAAGGGGGTCACGGCGCGTGACGAGTGGATCACTGTGCCGGCAGATCGAATTCGCGATGCGCTGGCGGCGCTGAAGAAAGACGGATACCGCCTGCTCGTCTTTCTCACCTGCGTGGACCATCTCGTCGACGCGTCTCGCGAGTTCCCTGGGCGCTACGAGATCGTGTACCAGCTGCGCGACCTGGAGAAGCCCACGGACCTGCGGGTGCGGGCATTCGTCGACGGGGACCCGCCACGCATCGACAGCGTGCACGACATCTTCCCTCCCGCCAACTGGGACGAGCGCGAAACCTACGATCTGTTCGGCGTCGTGTTCGCGGGTCATCCCGCGTTGACGCGGATCCTCATGCCCGACGACTGGGTCGGCCATCCCCTGCGGCGCGACTATCCGGTCGGTGGCGAGGTGGTGGAATTCTCGGAGGAACACGAGATCTGGCAGACACCCCCCGACGAGGCTTGATGTGATCGAGTCCCCCGGGGTCACCGTCACCAGGACCGGCGAACACGGCGCCTTCGGCGGCGAGTTGCTCACGGTCAACTTCGGGCCGCACCATCCGTCGACGCACGGCGTGCTGCGGCTCATCGTCGACCTCGACGGCGAGCAGATCAAACGCGTGGAGCCGGTGATCGGCTACCTCCACACCGGCATCGAGAAGCAGATGGAGGCGCTGCGCTGGCAGCAGGGCGTGGTCGTCACCGACCGGCACGATTACCTCTCCCCACCCATCAACAACCTGGCGTACGCGCTGGCGGTCGAGAAGCTGATGGGGGTCGAAGTGCCGCCGCGGGCGAACGCGCTGCGCGTGATCATGTCCGAGCTCACCCGCCTTTCGTCGCACCTCGTGTGGATGGGCACGAGCGGCCTCGAGCTGGGCGCGATGTCGATGCTCATGTACTGCTTCCGCGAGCGCGACCTGATCATGGACCTCAACGAGGAGATCTCGGGCTTTCGGATGCACACGTCCTACATCCGCCCGGGCGGCGTCATGGCGGACGCGACGCCGAGATTCCTCGAGATGCTCGACAAGTTCATCTGCGAGATGCCGGGCCACGTCGACGAGTACGAAGACCTGCTGACCATGAACCCGATCTGGCGGTCACGCACGATCGGGATTGGACGCCTGCCGGCCGAGGACGCCAAGGTGCTCGGTGCGACGGGGCCGATGCTGCGAGGTTCGGGCGTCGCCTGGGACCTGCGCAAGGCGATCCCCTATTCGGGTTACGAGAACTACGACTTCGAGGTCGCCGTTTCGAACGACTGCGACTGCTACGGCCGCTACCTCGTTCGCATCAAGGAGATGCGCGAAGCGGTGAAAATTCTGCGGCAGGCGCTGGACAAGCTACCCGACGGGCCCGTGAACGTCGACGACCGCAAGATGCTGCCGCCGCCTCGCGAAGAGCTCGAGACGTCGATGGAGGCGGTCATCCATCACTTCAAGCTCTTCACAGAGGGCTACTCGGTACCCCCAGGGGATGCCTACGTCGCCGTCGAGTCGGGGCGCGGCGAGAACGGCTGCTACATCGTCAGCGACGGGACCCACAAGCCGCGCCGGGTGAAGTTCCGCTCGGCGTCGTTCGTCAACCTGCAGGCGCTGGAACGCATGGCGCTGAACCACATGATCGCCGACATGATCGCCATCATCGGCACGGCCGATACGGTACTTGGGGACTGCGACAGATGAGCACAAAAGGCACGTCTGACGCCAAAGATGCGGAAAACGGGGCGAGTAAGGGCCCGTCTGACGCCAAACGTGCGGAAAGCCCGCACGGAACCAACGCGCTTCCGGAGCACGTGCTGGAGGAGATCCGCGAGCTGCCGGCCAGGTATCCCCAGCATCGCTCGGCCGTGATGCCGGCGTTGGACCTCGCGCAGGAAGAGGTCGGCTACCTGACGCCCGAAGCGATGAGCGAGGTGGCGGCCGCGTTGGATCTCGACCCCGGCTACGTCGAGGGCGTCGCGACCTTCTACACGCTGTTTCACCTGCAACCGATCGGCCGGCACCGGTTTTACGTGTGCACCAACCTCAGCTGCTCGCTGCGCGGCTCGAGCGAAATCGTCGAGCACGTCAAGAAAGCCATCGGCGTACGCGAGGCCGGCGAGGTGTCGAAGGACGGGCTCTTCTCATACGAAGAGGTCGAATGCTTAGGGGCTTGCGAGTACGCGCCGATGATGCGGCTCGACCACGAGTACTACTACGACCTCACGCCTGAGACCATCACCGCGCTGGTGGTTGAACGGCGCGCTCCGCTGTCGGCGGCGGCGAAGGCCTCACGGAGGCGGACACCTGTAGCGGCGCCTGACAAGGCACCACCCAAGAAACGCGTCCCGAGGACCAAGAAAATTGGCTGAGCTCAGAGGCTCCTTCGGCGAAGCGCGTAATCACCTGCTGACGCGATGGTTCGGCACCGAAGACCTCCACCGACTCGACGTGTACGAGTCGAAGGCCGGCGGCTACACCGCACTTCGCAAGGCTCTGCTCGACATGAAGCCGGCCGAGCTAGTCAACGAGGTGAAGACCTCGGGCCTGCGGGGACGTGGTGGGGCAGGATTCGCGACGGGCGTCAAGTGGAGCTTCATCAATCGCGATGCGCCCGGACCCAAGTACGTGGTGGTCAACGCTGACGAGTCTGAGCCGGGGACCTCCAAGGACCGATACATCATGGAGAACTCGCCCCACATGCTTCTCGAGGGCATCATGATCGCGGCTTACGCCGTCGGCGCCAATCAGGCCTGGGTGTACATCCGCGGCGAGTACGACGGGCCACATCGGATGCTCGTGGAGGCGATCGCCGAGGCCCGAGCGAAGGGATACCTAGGGCCGAAGCCGATGGGCGTGAACTATCCCCTGGACATCCAGCTCTATCGAGGCCATGGCGCATACATCTGTGGCGAGGAGACCGCGCTGCTGGAGTCGCTCGAGGGCAAACGTGCGCAGCCGCGCTCGCGCCCGCCGTTCCCCGCGGTCAAGGGCGCATGGGGCCGGCCGACGCTGCTCAACAACGTCGAGACGCTCTCGACCGTTCCCTGGATCATCAACAACGGCGGCGCCGCCTACGTCAAGTTCGGCACCGAGAAGTCACCCGGCACGCGCCTGATGTCCGTCAGCGGCAACGTACGCAAGCCGGGCGTCTACGAAGTCGAGCTGGGCCAGACCTTCCGTCACGTGATCATGGAGCTGGCGGGCGGCCCGCCGGACGGCCGCGAGTTGAAGGTGTTCTGGCCGGGTGGATCGTCGGCGCCCGTGCTGCCCGCATCGATGCTCGACACTCACACGGACATGGAAGCCCTGGCCGCGGCGCGCTCCATGGGTGGTTCGGGTGGGGTGATCGTGATGGACGACTCGCACTGCGTCGTGAAGGCGGCTGCCCGACTCCTGCGCTTCTACGCCCACGAGTCATGCGGCAAATGCACGCCGTGCCGCGTCGGAAGCGACTGGGCGGTGCGGACTTTCGACCGCATCCTCGCCAACGAGGGCTCGCAGGTCGAGCTCGGCATCCTCGAGCGCGTGGCCGATGGGCTCCAGAACGGTCGGTGCCTGTGCGGTCTCGGCGACTCCGCCGGGTGGGTCATCGATTCGACGTTCCGCCACTTCCGTGAGGAGTACGAGGACCACGCCCTCCGGCACACGCGGGCACGCTGGTGGTCGAGGCGGCCAAGCTCGTCGGCATCGAGATCCCGGTCTTCTGCTACCACCACAAGCTCGACCCGGTCGGCGCCTGCCGTCTCTGCCTGGTCGAGCTCACCCCGGGACCGCCGCGCCCACAGACAGGCTGCACGACGCCGGTCGCCGAAGGAATGGTGGTGAAGACGCTGAGCCCGATGGCGGTACAGGCACGCGCGGACATCCTGGAGTTCGAGCTGGTCAACCACCCGCTCGACTGCCCGGTCTGCGACAAGGGCGGCGAGTGCCCCTTGCAGGACTTCACGTTCCGCCACGGCTATCCCACGAGCCGCATCGACGGCCCGAGGCTGCACTTCAAGAAGCCCATACCGCTGTCCGAGAACATCGCATTGGATCGCGAGCGTTGCGTCCTCTGCTATCGATGTACTCGCTACTACGACGAGGTGGCTTGGGAGCAGGAGCTGACGGTAGGGCAGCGCGGAGTGCAGTCCTTCATCACGAGCCAGTTCGACCAGCCGCTGCAGTCGATCTTCAGCGGCAACATCATCGACCTCTGCCCCGTCGGCGCGCTCACGTCACGAGTCTGGCGATTCGAGTCGCGACCGTGGGACATGACCCACACAGAGAGCATCTGCTCGAAATGCGCCGTGGGCTGCAACGTCAACCTGTGGCAGCGGCGCGGGCAGCTGGTGCGCGTGACCTCGCGCGAAAACGATGACATCGATGAGGGCTGGATCTGCGACCGAGGCCGATTCGACTACACCGACGTCAACGACCCCTCGCGACTGCGCACGCCGCGCATCAACGGCGCCAAGGCCACGTGGGCGGATGCGCTCGCAACTGTGTCCACGGGCATCAAGGGCAAGGGTGCCAAACTCGGCATCTCGCTGCCCAAGGACATCACCAACGAAGAGGCCTTCCTCTTCAAGCGCCTGCTCGACGGCCCATTGCGCGGCGCGCGCGTGAAGATGCACGGCCGCACCGCCCTGCCGGCGCCCATAGCAGCCACTCTGCGCATCAAGGACCTGGACGCAGCGCGGGTGATCGTCATCGTCGCGTCGGACACCGAGAGCGACGTGCCGATCGTCAACCTCCGCATCAAGAAGGCAGCCTCGAAGCGGGGAGCGCGGCTGATCGTCATCCACCCGGACGGCGTCGACCTCGACCGCGATCCGAACACGATCCACATCCGCAACGCGCCCGGTTCGGCCGCAGCCGAGGTGCGCAAGCTGGCGTCCCACAGACTGCTCAAGTCTGCGGGCGGCCCTATCGCGATCCTCTACGGCGACGGCCTCGGCAGCGAGGAGATGGCCGACCTTGCCAAGTCCTGCCGCGATCTTGCGGACGCGGTCGGTGGCAACGTCATGCCCCTCTACCGCGCCACCAACGAGCGCGGCGCGATCGAGGCCGGCGTCGCCGGCTGGGATCCGCTCGACGGAATCGAGGCCCTGCTCAGCTGGGGCCCCCCACCGACCGCCGGCATACCTACCAGCGTGAAATTCATGGCGGCCTGGGACCACCTGCCCCGGCCCGAGAACGAGAAGGCCGACGTCCTGCTGCCCGCCACCACCTTCGCGCAGCGGCAGGGCAGCTACACCAATCTCGAGGGCACGGTGCAGTTCCTGCGGCCGCCCATCGAAGTGGTCCCGCCGCTGAAGGAGTCGTGGGAGGTCCTCGTCGAGCTCGGCGCGGCCCTCGGCCTGACTCTCGACTACGCCGGCATCTTCGCGATCCAGCGCGACGCGGCTGCGGCCATTCCGGCGCTCGCGGCCCTGGCGCAGCCGCCGTCGCCGGAGCCCGCGCCCGAGCCGGTGCTCATCGGACCCGCGCACCCGTGAGCGGCATCTACAACGACCCGATCGGCCACTGGGTCGTGGTCGTCGTCGCGATCGCGATCCTCCTTTTCGTGGTGCTCACCGCGACCGCCTACACGGTGTGGTTCGAGCGCGTCGCGCTGGGCCACATCCAGCGCCGTCCAGGTCCGAACCGCGTGGGCCCCTGGGGCTTGATGCAGCTCGCTGCCGACGGGGTCAAGCTCGCGTTCAAAGAGAGCTTCGTCCCCGCCAAGACAGAGCGCACCCTCTTCGTGGTCGCCCCGTGCATCGCGGTCGCGGCAGCCTTCCTCGCGTGGGCCGTGATCCCGATTGGTCTTTGGTACAACGTCCAGTACTGGATCGCCGACATCAACGTCGGCGTCCTCCTTGTCTTTGCGCTGAGCTCGCTCAACGTCTACGCGATCGTCATCGGCGGCTGGGCCTCGAACAACAAGTACTCGCTGCTCGGCGGCCTGCGGTCGGCGGCCCAGCTCATCAGCTACGAGATGGCCCTAGGCCTGGCGCTCGTGCCAACCTTCATGATCGTCGGCTCCCTGCGGCTCCGGGACATCGTCGAATACACCGTGACCTGGGGCCCGTACCACGGGCCGATCCCCCTCATTCTGCTGACGCCGATCGGCTTCGTCATCTACCTCATCGCCGCGGTCGCGGAGACCAACCGCGCGCCCTTCGACCTGCCCGAGGCCGAGCAGGAGCTCATCGGGGGCTTTCTCACCGAGTATTCCGGCCTCAAATTCGTTATGTACTACCTGGCCGAGTACGTGAACATGATCACGGTCTCAGCGCTGGCCGCACTGCTGTTCTTCGGCGGCTGGTACCTGTGGTTCGTGCCACCCGTGCTGGCCTTCCTGCTCAAGATCGTGCTTTTCCTGTTCCTATACATTTGGCTGCGCGGTACCTTCCCCAGGCTTCGCTACGACATGCTCATGCGCCTGGGCTGGAAGGTGCTTCTGCCGCTGGCGATCGTCAACGTGATCGTCACCGGCACCATCCTCGTGGCATCCCAGGGGTAGTCGATGGCAGACGACGAGAAGACCACGGACGCCAGGCCCGAGCACCCGACGCCGCTGCGCGGGCCGGACGAAGGCATACCGGCACACCCGAAGGGCAAGGTGCCCGGCGTGGGCGCCGACATCGCCGCGCTGGCCACGGGCCTGAAGACCACGCTCGGCGAGTTCTTCTCGCCGCAGGTCACGCTCGAATACCCGGAGGACAAGTCGCCTCGGTCCGAGCGGTATCGCGGCCGTCACTACCTGCGCCGTTACGAAAACGGCCTCGAGCGCTGCATCGGCTGCGAGCTGTGTGCCGCCGCGTGCCCGGTCGGCTGCATCCTCGTCATCGCTGCCGAGAACACCGAGGAGAACCGCGTCTCCCCGGGCGAGCGCTACGCGAAGACGTACGAGATCAACATGCTGCGTTGCATCTTCTGCGGGTACTGCGAGGATGCCTGTCCGGTGCAGGCGATCGTGCTCGGGCCGGAGTACGAGCTGTCCGACACCAGCCGAGAGAAGTTCATCTACACCAAGGAGAAGCTGCTGGAGCCGCTCCCGCCTGATGTGCAGGCCCGGCTTCAATCCAAGGCGAAGGAAACTTAGTCTTGGCGATCGTCATCTTCTTCATCGCCGCCGCCATGGCAGTGGCGGGAGGCATCGGCGTGATCAGCTTCCGCCAGCCGATACGCAGCGTGCTCAGCCTGGTCGTGGTGATGATCGCGCTGTCGGTCCTCTTCCTGCTCCTCAGCGCGCAGTTCATCTTCGTCGCCCAGGTCATCGTCTACGCGGGCGCGGTCATGGTCCTTTTCCTGTTCGTGATCGCGCTCCTCGGGCCGGCCAAGGAGATCGCGAAGAGCCGGCTTCGCTTCCAGGCCTCGCTATCGGCGCTTTTCGTGCTGGCGTTGTTCGGCTTGCTGTGGGCGATGCTGCAGGGGGTCACGTACCGCCAGCCTGACAAGACGGTCGATATGAGCATCTTCGGCACCGTGCAGTCGATCGGATTGGGCCTCTTCACCAAGTTCCTCTATCCGTTCGAGCTCACCTCACTGCTCCTGCTCGTGGCGGCGATAGGCGCCATCTACCTGAGCCGCAAGGAAGGCGACGATAGATGAGCGGCTTTGACGCCGGCGGCTCGCAGCTCGACACCTCCTGGTTCCTGCTGCTGGCCGCTGTGCTGTTCATCCTCGGCACCATCGGTGTGCTCATCCGGCGCAACCCGCTGGTCATCCTCATCTGCATCGAGCTGATGCTCAACGCGGCGAACCTCACGCTGGTCGCCTTCTCACGGCAGCTGCAGAACCTCGACGGCCAGCTGTTCGCGCTGATGTCGATGACCGTGGCCGCAGCTGAAGCCGTGGTCGGCCTGGCGATCCTGGTCGACATCTTCCGGCACCGCGATGTCGAGGACATCGACGACCTCAGCGAGCTCAAGGGATGAGCAACAGCCAGGTCGCGCTTCTGATCCTCCTCTTCCCTGCCGCCGGCGCGATCCTGCTCGCGGGCCGCGGCTGGCGATTGCCGCGGATCGTCACCCGCATCGTCGGTCCCGGCGTGGTGTGGGCATCGTTTGTGGCCACGCTCTACCTGTTCGCCAACAACGTGACTGGCGACTTCACCTACTGGACGTGGATCAAGACCGGCTCGTTCGAGGTGCCGTTCAACCTCCTGGTCGACCAGCTCTCCATCTTCATGTGCCTGGTCATCACCGGGGTGGGCGGGCTGATCGTCAGCTACGCGGTCGGCTACATGGACAAGGAGGACGACCCAAGCTACGCGCGCTTCTTCACCTATATGGACGTCTTCGTGTTCTCGATGCTGCTCCTCGTCCTGGCCGGCAACTTCATCTTCCTCATCGTCGGGTGGGCGCTGGTCGGCCTCAGCAGCTACTTCTTGATCGGCTTCTGGTACCACCGCCGCTCCGCTGTGCTGGCCGCGCGCAAAGCGTTCGTCATGAACGTCATCGGCGACGTCGGCATGATCCTCGGCACCTTCGTCCTGTTCGTCACCTACCACCAGACGACCTATCGATCCGTTTTTTCAGCGATCACCAATCCGCATAACTGCATCGACGTTTGCCCGAACTTCCCAAAGGTCACGGACAGCCCGAGTCTCGAGCTGGCAGCTTTTCTCCTGCTCGTCGGAGCGGTGGCCAAGTCAGCCCAAATCCCACTCCATACCTGGCTTCCCGATGCCATGGAGGGTCCGACCCCCGTAAGCGCTCTGATTCATGCCGCGACCATGGTCACCGCCGGCGTGTACCTGGTCGGCCGGATGCATCCCATCTACGATCTCGCGGCCTACGCCCACGGCGCGGTCGCGATCGTCGGCGCCGTCACGGCTCTGTTCGCGGCCACGATCGCCATCGTCCAGACCGACATCAAGCGCGTCCTCGCATACTCGACCATGAGCCAGATCGGCTACATGTTCCTGGCGGTCGGCGTCGGTGCCTACACCGCCGGCTTCTTCCACCTCCTCTCCCACGCGTTCTTCAAAGCCTTGCTCTTCATGGCCGCGGGCAACGTCATCCACGCGATGAACGACGAACAGGACATGCGCAAGTACGGCGGTTTGTTCCGGCAGCTGCCGCGCACGTCGTGGTCGTTCTTGATCGGCTCGCTGTCGCTGGTGGGTGTGATTCCCTTCGTCGGCTTCTTCTCCAAGGAGCAGATCCTCGGCGCCGCCTTCTCGAAGCCCGACGTGTCGCTCGCGCTCGCGGTGTGGGCTTTCGGTTTCATTACGGCCCTGGTCACCGGCTTCTACACCGGGCGCATGTGGTGGATGTCATTCGCCGGCAAGCCTTCGCCCGATCGCCCGGTCGAGCACCCGCACGAAGCCCCGGCGATCATGCTGGTGCCGGTCCTCATCCTGGCCCTGCTCGCCACCATCGGCGGCTTCATCCAGACCCGCGCGCTGGGTTTCGGTCCGCACCTGGTCGACGACTTCCTGCAAGCTGCAGTTGGCAAGCAGGCCTGGGAGGGAGGCGCCTCCGAGGTGATCGCGACCTTCGTC
>VBHB01000206.1 GCA_005880315.1 Chloroflexota bacterium
GTCCCGATGCTGGCGATCCGGTTGCCTTCCGTCAGCCACATCCGTCCCGACGGGCCGGCCGCGATTCCCATAGGCTGCGAGTTTCGCTTCGGCAATGCGAACTCTCGGTATGTCCCAGTTGTAGTCATGCGGCCGATGCCGTTTCGACTCGGGTCCGTGAACCACAAATTGCCGTCGGGTCCGAACGCGAGAGCGGTGGCGACGCTGCCCGATGGCAGGGGGTAATTCGTGATCACGCCAGCCGGTGTGATCTTTGCGATGTTGCCCGCGGGAATGGGGTTATGGGCAAGGTAGACGAGCTCCGAGTACCACAGGTTGCCGTCGGGGCCGCTAACGATCGAATATGGATTGAAGTCGGGCTGGTCCGGATGGAGTACCCATTCGGTGATCGCGCCCGATGGCGTCATTCGCGCAATCGCGCTGTGAAACCGACTCGACTCCGTGAACCACAGGTTGCCGTCCGGGCCGGCCACGATGCCACGAGGCTGGGTGCCAGGAGTTGAGATCGGGAACTCTGTGAGCTGACCACTCGGGCTCATCCGGCCGATCGCGTTGCTCCAGAACTCGGTGAACCAGATGTTCCCATCGCTCCCTGGGGCAATCCCTGCGGGGCCGGTACCGAAGCCATAAGCGGGTGCCGCGCCGGCCTGGAATTTCGTGAACTTTCCGGTGGGATCGATTCGACCAATGCCGTCCGGATGGCCCTGGCCGCCGCCGTTGACCCCAACCCACATGTTGTGGTCGGGACCGGCCGCGATGTTTCCCAGTGATCCTCCAGAGTTGGGGATGTCGAACTTCGTCGCGACTCCCGATGGAGTGATCCGGCCGATGACATTGCTGAGCGGGTCGACGAACCAGACGTTGCCGTCGTGGCCGGCGGCGATGCTGACGGGGTTAACCTGGACGCAGCCGCCGCAGGCCGGTTGCCATGGCAACGAGAATTCGACAACCCCATCCGAAGACGACCTCGCTGACGCCGCACTCGAGGGCGACGAGGGCTGTCCTGGGGCAGTGCAGCCGGCAACGAGAAGGAATCCGATCGCGAGCGCCGCCCTCATGGCCGTTCTAACGTGGCGGCCGGTTGGGAATTACGCTCGCCCGGCCGCCTTCTGGTCTAATGGACCCGCGCGCCATGGCGGTTGAGACCGAGAGGGAGAAGCTGGAACCGGACCTGGAGCGCATCGCTCGTGCGAGCCTCAAGGAGCTGGGCGACATCCGGATCGACGACGTCCTGTCGTTCATCGATCGCGGCATCGAGAAGATGCCCAGCTACATGGACCTGTACCGACGTTGGGAGTCCCAGCAGTGGGCCGTCGGCGACCTGGACTTCTCCCTCGACCGCCAGGACTGGCTGGATGCAAGCGAGATGGACCGCAAGGCAACCCTGTGGTCGCATCGCCTGTTCTTCAACGGCGAGGAGCGAGTGACGTCTACCCTGGCGCCGTTCGTCTGGGCGGCGCCGTCACCCGAGGTCGAGATCTTCCTCTCCACCCAGATGGTCGACGAGGCACGGCATACCGTGTTCTTCGAGCGTTGGTGGCGCGAGGTCGTGGGAACCGAGGCCAAAGACCTCACCGGGCTTCTGAAGGAGATTCGGCCCGACGCCAACGAGGGCTACAACGAGCTCTTCTACGACCGATTGCCGGCAACCTCGCAGCGTCTCGCCAGCAACCCGAAAGACATCGATGCTTTCGTCGAGGGCATCACGCTCTATCACATCGTCATCGAGGCTACCCTCGCGCTGACCGGCCAGCGTTTCGAGCTGGAATCGATGCGCGAGATGGGCACGACGGATCGGGGCTTCTATCGCGGCTTCACGGCCATCGCGCGCGACGAGTCGCGGCATGTCAACTTCGGGATCAAGGTGCTGCAGGAGGCCGTGCGCGAGGACGCCGCACGATTCGCACCGATCATCCAGAAGACGCTGGTCGAGTGCCTGCCGTTGATATCGAACACGCTCGACCCACCCGACCCGCGCTACATCACCGATTACGGCCACACCGAAAGCGAGATCCTGCAGTTCGCTTTCGAATCGCTGAACAAGCGCTTGCGAGCGATCGGGATCAACCTCGCCGCTTGACCCTTTTTCCGCACGTCTGGCACCAGACGTGCGCATCGGCCACGCAAATTCCGAGCTTTTGGCGCCAACGGGGCGAGATGAGAGCACCGATAATCGTGGGCGTTGATCGACGAGGTCCTGACCGGTGAGCGGGTGCGGCTGCGGCCCGTGCGCGCCGCCGATGAAGTTCTACTGAGAGAGATCTTCAGCGACCCGGAGATCGCGCGATGGTGGGGCGACCCGACGAAGTCAGTCGCCGATGCGATGGAGACCCTAGAAGACGAATCGCGATTCGCGATCGAGCATGACGGTGAGGCCATCGGCTTCATCCAGTGCGTCGAGGAGACGGATCCGATGTACGAGCACGCGTCGATCGACATCTCGCTGCGCTCGGAGTGGCAGGGCAAGGGTTTCGGGCCTGACGCGATCCGGACTCTGGCTCGATTCCTGATCGACAACCGCGGCCACCATCGCCTGACGATCGACCCGGCGGCTCACAACACGCATGCGATCAAGGCTTATGAGAGCGTCGGATTCAAGCCAGTCGGGCTGATGCGGAACTATGAGCGGGGGCCGGAGGGAACCTGGCACGACGGATTGTTGATGGACATGCTCGCGGAGGAGCTGATCGACTAGTTTCGCGACCAATGTGCCTCCGTGATCTGTCTTATTACATCAGCCCGAGTCCGATCCGAAGCCGCACGCTCTTCGGGCGACATGTCCAGCCTGTCCAACTCGCACTCCAGGAACTCCATGACGCCTTGAAGCTCATCGACGAGGTCTCGGAGCTCCTCAATCTCGTCCTCTTCTATTACTCGCCTGTGGATGAATTCGTGAGCCGCCGCTTTCAGGTTGCGGAATGCTGCGGACACGTGCGGCAGTCTACGAACCGACTTTCGCG
>VBHB01000005.1 GCA_005880315.1 Chloroflexota bacterium
AGCTATGACATTGAAACTCGGACCCAAAGTCGCCGCATTGGTGTTCATGGCCGCGGGGTCGGTGCTGTCCTCCCAGCGCCCGGTGTCCAGGCGGTGTATCAGCGTCTTGAACGCGCTGATCGTCTCGGCCGGCGTGAAGGTGCAGTGGCCGGCGCGGTGCACGAACACCTGGCGCAGCATGCTGTTGTCACCCGCGCTCCTGACCACGCTCGCGTAAGCGTTCTCGTCCGTCACCTCGACCAGGCCGTCGCCCGTGGTGTGAAGTGTGAGCACGGGCATGTTGAGCTCGCCGTTGTAGGTGATGTACTTGGTGAGGTACGAGACCGCGGCCGCGTTGGCCGCGATCCGCGGAGCATCGTTGAGCTTGTCGAGGTCCTTGTTGAGGTCGAGCCCGGCGGCTGCGTAAAGCGCCGTCACCTCGGCCCGGTCGACAGAGTGGGAAAGCTGGACGCGATAGTCGACGCCGGTGTTCCACGAGAAGTTGCCGCCAGCCCGAGCTTCGAGCTCGGCGCGGCCGAAGAACGCGAACAGGAAGTCGGGGTTGTTGTCCCACGCCAGCTGGTTGAGCTCCTGCGCCGCAAAGTCGGTGGATGCAGGCTCGGCGCTGGCAGGGTTGAACCACCCAGGGACGTCCGCGAGCGCGGCGGAGAGGGCGATCCGCGCCCGGCCCTCCGGGGTCTTCTGCGCTGCGGCGAGGGCGGCGGATGCGATGTTGAAGTTGTTCCCGGCGTCAGCGAAGCTCGTGAAGTTCACCATTTTGAAGGGAGCCTGCAGCGTCGCCAGCGCGAACTCCGAATCGAGACCCTGGTTCCACACGCCAGGCCCGCCGGCGACCACTCCGCACATGGGGAGCGCCGCGCTGAACCGTTCCGGGTGCAGCTGGACGAGCCCGGCAGTGATCATGCCGCCAAGCGAGTGACCCCACGCGATGGTCCTGGTCGGCTTGCCGACCTTGGCTGCGAAAACGTCGAGAACGGCGATCTGGTCCTCGAATGCTTGCTGAAGCGCCCAGCCGCTCGTCGCGTATGAGGATCCTGCCAGTGCATAACCGTGGCTTAGCAACCAGGCCCCAGTCGCGGCATCGCCCACGTCCGTCGCGGCGATCGGGCTGAACGAATAGCCATGGCTGTACAGCACGAGGGTTCCGTTCCAGGGGTTGGGAACCTCGATCTTGTACTGCGATGTAAGGCCGGAAACCTCCGTCGTCGATCCGGTGATCGTCGTCACTCCTCCAGCCGATGCCCCGGCCGGAAGAAGAGCCAAGCCAACCGCCGCGATCGCCGCGGCGCAAAGCCAGCGCAGCCGGGCTGCAGGTTCTGTCATCCCCCGATACCTCCACACAGCGCGAAACAGTACCGAGCGAGTCTAAAACGCGGCGGTGAAAAGCGCCATCTAGGAATTGGCCGGGCTATATGCGATCAGGTCTCCGCGCGAGTTTCCGATCAACACCGTGTCGCCTACGATCGCCGGCGCGCTGAAGACCGCGGAGTGAAAGTCGGCGATCCACAGCACGTGGCCGTCGCTGGTCGAAAGCGCCACCACTCCCCCGATGTTGGGATCGCCGAACACGTCACCGATCCCGAACACCAGCACCCCGCTGCCGATGGCCGGCGCCGAGTAGATGGGCAGGCCTGAGTCGTAGGTCCACTGCGTGTTGCCATCGGACGCTCGCAGCGCGAACATGCCGACCGGAGCTCCGGCGGATGCGACATAAAAATTGGCGCCGTCGTACGCGGGCGAGGCAAGCAGCCCATGCACGGCGCTGCCCTTGACGACGTCCTGCGACCACACCGGTGAGCCGGTGGCGGCATCGAGCACCTTGAAGACACCCGAGTTCGAACCGACCGCGACGACGTCGCGGGCGCCGGCCTTGAGCACGATCGGCGTGGCGCCGATGTCCACGTCACGACCCGCGTCGGGATGGAAGCTCGTCATCCACAATCGCTTTCCACTGGCGACGTCGAATGCCAGAACCGCATCGTCAGGGTTGCCGAGCCCGACGTAGCCGTGGCCTTTGCCATCGATCGCCGGCGTCGACCAGATGCCGTCACCTGCGCCGCAGCTCGTCATCGCACACAGCGTCCACACCGTCTTTCCAGAGGCGAGATCCAACGCCAGCACGCGGCCGGCCTCGAGCGGCGTGTCGCCGTACTGCGAGCCGACGCCGACGATGACCAGCTGCCCGGAAACCGCGGGTGACGACCATATCGCCGGCTGGCCGCCTGGCGCCTTGACGTCCCAGAGCTTGTCGCCGCGATCCAGGTCGATGGCCGACACGTGTCCGTCGAGGCTCCCGAAGATCACGGTCTTGCCGGCGATCGTAGGCGAGCCCGAGAGGCGTCCGAAGCCGTCTGCCTGCCAGATCCTGGTTCCGGTCTTGAGGTTGAACGCAGCCACGACGCCCCCCGCGCTGGCCGCGACCACCACGCCGCCGCTGACCACCGGCGTGCCGTTCACGGGCCCGACCAGCTCCGCCTGCCAGACGGCTTTCAGGCGCTTGATGGCGGCGGCGGTAAGGGTGGCGCCGGCCGGATGCCCGTCCCGAGCCAGGTCCCCGCGGTACATGGGCCAGTCCCCGCCTGCCTGCGCGCTGGGTGATGGACTGCTCGTACTCGTTGGTGTGCAGGCGGCGCAAGCCAGCGCAGTGACGACGGCGCAAGCGACCCGGCGAAGAATGATCCTGGCCGTCCTACTTGCCGGTGTAGAGCGGTTGCGCCGGTGCGTGCGGCTGCGAGTCTCCCGCTCCGACCCACCGGTGGAACCACGCCAGGGGACGCGGCGCCCACCAGTTGGCGCGGCCGAGCAGGCGCATGACCGCAGGCACGATGAGGATGCGAACGATCGTAGCGTCGATGGCGATCGCGACGGCGAGGCCGATCCCGATGGCCTTGATGATCACGATGTTGGCCATGCCAAACGCCAGGAACACGGCGCACATGATGGCCGCCGCGCCCGTGATGAGGCGGCCGCTCTTCTCGAGGCCCAATGCAACCCCGGCCTGGTTGTCGCCAGTGCGCCGGTACTCCTCCTGAATCCGGCTGATGAGGAGTACCTCGTAGTCCATCGACATGCCGAAGACGATGCTGAAGAGGATGACCGGGATGCTCGGGTCGATCGACTGTGGCGTGAACCCGAGCAGCCCACTCAGGTGACCCTCCTGGAAAATCCAGACCATCGCTCCGAATGAGGCCGAGATCGAGAAAAGGTTTGTGATCACCGCCTTCAATGGCAGCACCACCGAGCCGGTGAGGAGGAATAGAACCGCGTAGGTGATGACGATCACGGAGGCGACCGCGATCGGCGTTCGCTGCAATATGAAGTTGACGATGTCGAGGTCATAGGCCGTGCCGCCGGTGGCGAGAACCTGTCCGTCCGGAACCTGCTGCGCCCTGATCGTGTTGACGATGGCTCGCGCGTCGTCGCTCGTGTATTGCTTGTTGGTGACGACGTCGAGCAATGTCACGTGCGGCCCTGACCCGATGAGCAGGGCCTGCTGCATCTGAGCCGGGAGCTGCGAAGTCGGCCCCGAGTAAAGGCGCTGGTAGTCCGTCCTCGTCAGGCTGGGATCCAGGTCGACGATGCTCGATACGCGCAGCACGTTCGGCATGGCGGCGAAGGTTCGGCTGAGGTCGTAGATCGCACCGACGTGGTTTTCGGTCAAAGGGCTCCCGCCCGGGTAGTAGACGACGACGGTGATGTTGGTCTGATCCTGACCAGGGAAATCGCGTATCAACGTGTCATAGCCCTGACGTGCCTGGTTTCCAGGCGGCAGCTGGTCGACGTCTCCGTTGGCCAGGCGCAGCTGCAGGAACGGCGTGCCGGCAAGGAGCAGAAGCGCGAGAGCGGGAACCAGGACCACCACCGGGCGCTTCATCACCCACAGGGCCATTGAGTGCCACGCGCCGGTGCCCGCCGGCTTGGGCCGGCCCAGAAATGGAAGCCGCACCCTGCCGACCCACGGGCCGAGGACCGAGAGTACTGCCGGCAGGAACGTGAGCCCGTAAAGGACCGCGATCGAAACCACGATCGTGCCCGCCGCGCCCATTGACGCGAGGAACGTGCCCTGGAAGAAGAGCATGGCCGACAGCCCGATCGCGACCGTAATGCCCGAGAACGTGATCGCGCGGCCCGCGGTGGACATCGACTTGGCGATCGCGTCCTCACGAGTCGCGCCGGCCGCAAGCTCATCGCGGAATCGATTGACCACGAACAGCGAATAGTCGATCGCGACCGCGAGCCCGATGAGCGTGATGATGTTGATCGCATACGTCGATACATCAGTGAAGCGGGCGAGGAAAAGTGTGCCGCCGACGCCGCCGACGATCGCAAGCAGACCGACCCCAAGCGGCAGCGATGCGGCGATGACGGACGCAAAGATCAGCAGGAGCATCAGAAGGGTGATCGGCAGGGCCAGGTATTCCGCCCTCTGCAGGTCGCCCTCCAGCGTCTTGTTGAACGCATCGCTGATCAGCACTCCACCCGTCGCGAGCATCGTCAGCCCGCCGGGATGGATCTCGGCCAGCACCGAAGAGACATAGCCCTTCGACGTGGAGGAGCTGTCCCTGAGGGCGACTATGACCAGGGCCTCGTGCTGGTCGCGTGAGATGTAGCTGGCCTGCGCCTCTGCCGGCACCGTGAACGGCGTGGACACCGACGTCACGCGCGCGTCGCCCGCAAGGGGCGCCAGCGCGCTCTCGAGCGCCGCCTTGAAGGCGGGGTCTGTGACCGTGAGCGTCGGGCTGCCGAAGATCAGGGTGAGCTGCGAGCCGGTGACCTTCTTCTGAGGGTGGACCTCGGCGGTGATCAGCTTCTGGGCTTGCCCGGCGGGCAGGTCTGCGCCGAAACTGCCGCTGTCGGTGAGCGTGCCACCCGTGAAGACGGCCACGATCGAGACCCCGAGCAGCAAACCCGATGCGACCAGGACCGGCCATCGGAAGCGATACACGAAGCGACCCCAGCGTTCGAACACGGCGACCAACGATACAAGCCGGGGCAACACGATCCGACGACAGGCGGCTAGCTTGGAGTAGCTACCCCAGCTTCCATTTGATGCTCTGCAGAACCGGCTTCGCCTCCGTGATGAAGGCGTTCATCTGCGAGGCCTGGGTGAGAAGGATGACTGCATAGCCGACGGTGCCGCCTGCGTTGACCCCCACGAATATCGTCATCGCACCGGCGAAGCTCTGTCCGCCGGATGTCGAGGTGAAGCAGAGCTCCCACCAGATGCCGGACACGCCGCCGACGGTGCCACTGGTCGTCTTGGTGTTGGGACAGGCCTTGATGTCGGGAAACTGGTTGATGAGGGATTGGTCGGCTGCGTCCTTCATCTGCTGCGCCGATTGCGCTGTCTGCGACCCGCTGCTCATCACGATCGTGCCTGTGCCCGCCGGATTGGTGACCTGCAGCACCGGATCCTTGGTGGTCGCGACCCAGCCGGGCGGCACTGTCGCCGACACCGATGAGGTGGATGCAGCATTGGCGCCGCCCTTGCTCGGCGTCTGCTGACCGACGGGGCTCGGGGTGCCGGCCGGCGTCGGGCTGGGCAGGTCGGACCCCACCGTCGAGCCCGGCTGATTCCTCGCGTTGATCATCGCGAGCGCGGTGCCGCAACCGGCCATGAGCAGCACCAGGCCGACGATCGCGCTGATGATGAGCAGCCAGGGCGTGCGGTGCACCGGCGGCTGGGGATAGCCGGGGGGCGGTGCGTAGTACGGGCTCTGGTACGAAGGCGGCGGCGCGCTGGGCGGCGGCCCCGCGACCGGGGGCGGCGCGCTTTGCGGCGGCAGCCAGGGCGCCGCGGGTTGCGCGCTTTGCGGCGGCGGGCCTTGCGGTGGCGCCCAGTTTGGAGGAGGCGCGCCTGCCGGCGGCGTGCCCGGAGCGGCGGTCGGGGCGGCCCACGCCGTGGCCGCCAGCTGCGTGCCGCAGGCCTGGCAGAAGGCGTTGCCGTCGGGGTTCTGAGTGCCACAGCGCGCGCATGTCAGGGCCATCTACTTCGTCTCGCTCTTGGCCGAGGCCTCCGCACGCGGGCGCCGGCTCCGCCTAACGGATCCGGGCACGGCGCTGAGCGCCATGCCGCAGTTCGGGCAGAAGCCGGACGCGACGATGTGCATGTGGCAGTTGGGGCATACGGTCTCGGCGAACCCCATGTTCGCCGCCTCCTCGAGCAGGGAGAAGTGCAGCAGGTAGCGGATGTAGATCAGCAGCGACCCGACGACCAGCGCTTGCCAGAGAAGAATGAACAGCGGGTTTGTCGCCAGCTCCTTCATCGCGACGGTGCCGGCGGAAAACGCCACATGAGCGACGACGGCGATCGCGACGCCTACGAGCTCGCGGCCGGCCAGGCGCCCGCGCCGGAATCGCCAGATCGTGGCGACGATGATGCCGGTCGCGCTGCCCTGCAGCAGCGGTTGGAACACGGCCAGCGTCGCGAGGTCGTAGATCCAGTTGCCGGGGGCGACATGCGGCGGCAGGCTCGCGAGCACCGCCGAAAACCCGATCAGCGTTTCGGCCAGGCTGAAGCCGAGTCCGGCGGCGATGCCGAACACGAGGCCGTCGACCGTCTCCGGGAAATCGGCGCGGTTGGGCAGGAAGAAGGCTGGAATCGGTTTGAGCGCCTCCTGGATCAGAGGCACGACCAGGCCGAGGATCAACACCGCGCCGATGCTCACGCTCGCGGCTCCAAATGGATTCGGCGGGTAGAGGAACGGGTTGTAGATCACCCGCTCGAACAGCGTCACCACGATGCCGACCACGACCCCGCCGCCGATGGTGAACCCGAGCACGAGCGCGGGCTCGTCGCGGTAGACCTGCGCCTCGTACAGGTAGATCAGATAAAGGACGGGGACCAGGAACGCCGAGACGAGGATCGCGGCGGTGATCAGCCCCGCCGCATAAAGGACGGCGATGCCCACGAGGCCGGCGATGAAGGCCCACCGGAACTCATGGATCTTGTGCTGGCCGAGGTGCGGAAACAGCGTCGTGAACACCGCGGGCTGCGCCACGTGCTCGCCCGGGTGGGCCGCGTAGCGATGCACACGCGACTTCGCCTTGCCGGCTTCCAGGGTCTTCCCCTGATGGGCTCCGCAACGCGTGCAGAACACACCATCAGGGGCGTCCTGAGCGCAATGGTCGCACCGCACGGTGCGTAAGGATAGGCGGGAGCGCCGCTTATTGAGCCAGGGTTAGGGCCGCTAGGACGTCGTTCCCGCTTGGGCGGGTTCGGAGGGAACCCAGCCCCTGATGAAGTGGCACGAGTAGTGCCCCTGGTGCTTGTCGAAGTAGCGCTGGTGGTACTCCTCGGCGCGCCAGAAGTGGGTGGCCGGGACGATCTCGGTCACGATCGGGTGCTTGAAGTACTTCTGCGCCTCCGCGGCCGAGCGCCGCGCAGCCGCCTCCTGCTCGGGATTGTGGAAGAAGATCGCGGAGCGGTACTGGTGGCCGTGGTCGGGCCCCTGGTAGTTGAGCGTGGTCGGGTCGTGCATGTTCCAGAACGCGTTCAGCAGCTGGTCGTAAGTGACCTTCGCCGGGTCGTAAGTGACCTCCACGGCCTCCGCGTGCCCGGTCCTGCCTGAGCACACCTGCTCGTAGGTCGGGTTGTCGCGCGTGCCGCCGGTGTAGCCGGAAACCGCATCGGTCACTCCCGGAATCTCGTTGAAGAGGTGCTCGACACCCCAGAAGCAGCCGCCGGCGAAAGTTGCCTTTTCCATCACGCCCTCAGCATACCCAGGCTCTCGCCTCCCCACGCTGTGGGGAGGTCGGCCGCGCCGAAGGCGCCGCCGGGTGGGGGGCTGCAAACCAGCGAAGATGCTCCGGATGATCGAGCCGGAGCCCGAAAGGCGCCGCGAATGGTGGCGCTTGGCCACCGTCGACTTCACGCCATTGCGGCGCCACCGAGACTTCCGGCTCCTCTTCGTCGGCCGGCTGGTCTCCGGCTTCGGCAACATGATCACGTTCGTCGCCGTGCCCTACCAGGTGTACCAGCTGTCCCACAGCACCCTGCTGGTCGGCTCGCTCGGACTCGTCGAGCTGGCGGCATTGGTAATTTTCGCGATGCTCGGTGGCGCGCTGGCCGATGCCGCGGACCGAAGGTCGATGGTCCTGCTCAGCGAAGCCGGTCTGATGGTCGGCAGCGTTCTCATGGCCGGCAATGCGGTGCTCGCCCAGCCGATGATGTGGCTGATCTTCGCGGTCACGCTGCTGTGGGGCTCACTCGACGCGATGCAGCGGCCGTCTCTCGATGCCCTCCTTCCCCGCCTGGTCGGGCGCGACGAGCTGGCGGGCGCGGGCGCGCTGATGAGCATGCGCGGAACGATCAGCATGGTCGCGGGTCCGGCCATCGGCGGGATCCTGATCACCCTCATCGGGCTGCCGCTCACCTACATCGTTGACGTCGCGACGTTTGTCGTCGGTCTCGCCTGCCTGTTCCTGATGAAGGCGGTGCCGCCGCCGGTCGATGCCGAGCGACCGAGCCTGCGCCGGGTGGTCGAGGGCATCAAATACGCCCGCAGCCGGCCGGAGCTCATCGGGACCTACGTGGTCGACACCGTCGCCATGACTTTCGGCATGCCGCTGGCCCTGTTCCCCGCCATCGCGCAGGGTCTGGGCGGACCCAGCGTTCTCGGGCTCCTGTACGCCGCCGTCCCGGCCGGCTCGTTTCTCTTCTTCGCCACGAGCGGCTGGGCGCGCCACGTTCATCGCCACGGCGTGGGACTGATCGTCGCGGCGACCGTGTGGGGCCTGGCGATCGTCGGATTTGGATTGGCGCCCGGTCTGATAGCGGCGCTGCTCTTCTTGGTGCTTGCGGGTGCGGCCGACGGCATGAGCGGCCTGTATCGCCAGCTGATCTGGAACCAGACGATCCCGGATTCGCTCCGCGGCCGGCTGGCGGCAATAGAGCTGTTGAGCTACTCCGGTGGCCCGACGCTGGGAAACTTCGAGGCCGGCGTCGTCGCTTCGCTGTTCAGCGTGCGGGCATCAGTTCTGTCCGGTGGAATCCTCACGGTCGTGGGGTGTCTGATCTGCGCCGCGGCCCTACCCGCCCTCCGCACTTACGACGAGCGAGTCTGGCGAGCCACCCACACCGTTTAGCTGTCGAGGTTCGACGGCAACATCGCGGCCACGATGCCGTACGCGTCGACTGGCGTCACCGCTTGCGTGCGGATATCGACGACGCTCGGGGTTCCATCCGATCGCTGGTAGAACCCCGTGACCAGGTGGCTGCTGTCGAACCAGCCGACCCAGTCGACTGAGGTGACATCGACTGCAAGGATGGTCGTGCTTCCGCCTGGGTACCACAGCACCAGCTTCCCGGCCATTCCCGGCACCGGGCAGCAGGCGGCGATGATGCGGCCGTCCGGCGAAAGCGAGCCGGATGCGCTGAAGGAGCCGTAGTCGTACGGAGAGTTCCAGAAGATCGGCTGTCCGCTCCAGTCGACGCCGTCGCCCTGGACGACAGCGGTGCCGGATTTCGTGAGCAAACCGCTGGCGCCGCCCCCGCTGATGATCACCTCCCGCTGCGCCGTGGTGGGACTGATCACGTGGAAGTTGATCCCTCCGTACGGGTTCGGACCGTACGGGTAGCGGCTGAGGTCACGTCCGGAGTAGTTGACGGCGCTGAACTTGCTCTTGAAAGGCGCCGTGCCCGGGCCCAGGTACGCGACCACGAGGTGGCCCGAATGCCAGGCCACTGGCCACAGGTACTTGTCAGTCGACGTGAAGATCACCGCGTGGTGCGCGCCGCCGATGTCCTCGACGTAGATCGTGAGCTTGACCGGGCTGACGGAGTAATCGAGAAGCGCGACCGCGATGCGAGCGTCGTCAGGTGTGACCGCGAACGTGGCATGTACCTTCGCCCCGCCGGCGACCGCCGTCACATAACCGCTGGCGCCATCCGCTTTGAGATATCGAATCTGGCTGTCTCCATCCAGGTAATAGACGCGAGAGCTCGATGAGCTGACGTATGGAAGCTCAACCGCGTCCGCGATCGCGGATCGCGTCTTCCCGCTCGCCGTCGCTACCACGCGGGCGTCAGCCGCAACCAGAGCGACGTTGTACACGTCCCGGCCGGCAAACAGGTCGACCAGCACCGCCAGCGATTCAGGGAGCGTGCCCGGCGACGCCTGCGCCGTCCCGCCTCCGGCGCCCGCCACCCCGGTGGGTGCGGGTGTGCTCGGACCGCCGGACGTGACCGCGACCGGCCGGGCGCTGGG
>VBHB01000242.1 GCA_005880315.1 Chloroflexota bacterium
AGAGTCGGCCCCGGAGAAGATTACTGACAGCACCAACGGTCGACCGGTAAAGAAACCCCCACATCGTGTGGTCGAGCCGGTGCCGCCGGATTCCCGCAAAGTCGATGTCGTGCGTCAGGCAAACGATGAAGCGGTGGCCCGCCGGCACAGGCGGAATTTCCAAAAGAGCAATCCCGCAATCTAGGATCCACTCTCGAAGCATCATGATATGAACGTCTAGCGTCGGGAAAGCTGCATTCTTGGGAGGCTGGCCCACCGTGAGAAGGTAGTCGACTTCCTCAAATAGGTCATACCCAACTCGAATTAGTGTGGTCTCGGTCCTGCAGACCCTGAGCCCTGCCACCTCGGTGCCCGCTGCGACACAAGGGACCGCCGCGCTTCCCTCCTCGAAGGTAAGGACCTCGCCGTATATAGGCAGCTGAGTTTGTCCATAGCTCAGCGACGCGCCTTGATACCGCGAGCGCCCAACGACGCCGTTCGTAGCGTCATTGGTCTTAGCTTCGGCACCGTATATTACGAGTAGTCTCGCGTCGACGTCCGGTATCTTGTTGACCGTGGCCACAACAACATCGTAGCTCCGTTCAGGTTTGTACATCTCCCAGGGGGTCTTAAACAACTGGAAGAGCTCCTCCACGGCGGCACTCTGATCGTCTCTTGAAATAACTCCGATCATCGTGCATTCACTCGGCGGCGCCGTGTAGAAGGCCTCGCCGCCGACCAGGCCGTCCGATGGAGCGCGCCCGGTCGACTCCGTCCGACTCAATCCTTTCCGCCATTACGCACTCGTTGCGAAGAACTCGCCGATACAGTCGACCACATAGCGTGCCTGCCGGTCGGTGAGTTCCGGGTATACCGGAAGCGCGAGCGTTTCATTCGCGGCGCTTTCACTTTCCGGGAACGCACCCGCCTTGTAGCCCAGATACGCGAAACATTCCTGGAGATGCATGGGCACCGGATAGTAGATCTCCGTCCCTACACCCCTCGCGTATAGCGCGGCTTTCAATTGATCGCGTCGCGGCACCCGAATCACGTATTGGTTGAAGACATGGCGATCCGTCACCACCCTCGGGAGCACGACGTGCGGCGATTCCTTCGCAGATTCGCCGCGGCCTGTCGAGCTTGTCGATGAGGCCTGGCCGCTCGTGCACAGGGTGTCATTCTCAACGATTTCCAGCCCCGAGGCCGCAAACAACCCATCGTACCTTTCCGCGTTGCGCTGGCGCGAGGCCGTCCAATCATCCAAGTGCGTCAGCTTCGCAGCGACAATTGCCGCTTGGATCGCATCGAGGCGAAAGTTCCCGCCGATCATTCTATGCCGGTATTTCGGCTTCGACCCGTGGGCCCGCAAGCACATCAGCGTTTCCGCGCGCCGGGCATCGTTCGTGACGACCATCCCTCCATCTCCAGCGGCTCCGAGGTTCTTTGAAGGGAAGAACGAAAGACAGCCGTAATGTCCAACACTGCCGGCCCGTCGACCTTTGTGTTCAGCGCCGATTGCCTGCGCGGCGTCCTCGATGACAACGAGATCGTGTCTTTCGGCGACCCACATTACGGGATCCATGTCCGCCATCTGGCCATACAGGTGGACCGGGATGACTGCGCGGCTTCTATCCGTCACTTTCGCCTGCAGTCCGGACGGGTCGAGGTTGTAAGTGGTCCGATCGATGTCGACGAAGACTGGAGTCGCTCCGACGCGGGCGATCGCGCCCGCCGTCGCGAAGAAGGTGTAAGGGGTTGTAATCACCTCGTCGCCGGGACCGATGTTTTCCGCCATCAGGCACGCTAGCAACGCGTCGCTACCCGAGGACACTCCGACAGCGTGCGAGCAGCCAGAGTATCGAGCGATCGCCTGCTCACACTCTTCCACTTTCGGTCCCAGGATGAAGTGCTGTGACTCCATCACTTCCGACAGTGCAGAATCAACAGCAGCTTTGACCGTCAGGTACTGCGCCTTGAGATCGAGTAGAGGGACATTCATCCCTTGCCTTCCTCTTTCAGTTGCCTGTACCGCTTGAAGCCCATGCGCAACTCCGCGGGGAGTGGGGCTTCGTCGTCCAAGTCGAGACACCGAAGCACGCCGGGCTCGGTTTCGTGATAACGATACCCGCTCTCAGGGCATCTCATCACGCCGTCGGCGTCAGGCTCATCGAGCCGATGGCCATGCCGGCTTATCCATCCGACCTGGCGCGCTGGATTGCCGACAGCCAGAACGAAGTCCGGCACGCTCTTGGTGACCACCGAGCCGGCGCCGATGAACGCATACCGTCCGATCGTGACTCCGCACACGATGGTCGCATTGGCGCCGACGGTACACCCGCGCTTCCGCCGAGTAGTCTCATACAACGAGTGCCGATTAATCTCGGCGCGCTGATTCGTAACATTCGTCAAGACGCATGAGGGGCCCAGAAAGACGTCGTCCTCAATCACGACGCCCGCATAGACCGACACGTTATTCTGAATCTTGACGTTGTTTCCGATTGTCACTCCCCCATCGACGCAGACATTCTGTCCAATGTTGCAGCGTTCCCCGATCCGAGCGCCGTTCATGATGTGACAAAAATGCCAGATCTTCGTCCCCGCCCCGAT
>VBHB01000085.1 GCA_005880315.1 Chloroflexota bacterium
GTTCCCGGGCTCGATGGCCACCAGGTGCTCCCCGGCCAGCACCGCCGTGATCTTGAATCCGGCGTCGCGCAGCGTCATCGGCAGCGTCCGCAGCACGGCAATGCCGGCGGACATGTCGTGGCCTTCCGCGGTCAGTGCATCGCGCAGGCGCGCGATGTCGCTGCGCTGGTCCTCGAGGCCGGGCTCGGCCAGCTCGAGGTACACCTTGCGCACGTTGGGGTCGATGATGACGAGGCGGCTCAGGCCCATGGTCGCGGCCTTCGGCACGCGCAACAGCTGAGGCACCTCGCACGTCAAGTCCGCGTAGATGCGCGCCTGGCACGATAGGCGCCAGCCATTGTCGATCTCGTCCTTGCGCAGCTGGCGATGATCGGCCGTGGTCACCTCGCTGCCTCCGTCGAGCACGCGAACCTTGCACTTGCCGCATGTGCCTCGGCCGCCACAGGTGGAATCGATGGGGAGTCCGATCCAGTGCGCCGCGCTGAACACGGTGGTGCCTGGCGGCACGCGTGTCGTGCGGTCGAACGGCCGGTAGGTCACCTCCAGCTTCCGCTGGATCATTTCGTTGCCGCCGCGGCCTGTTCGGCGCGATAGCTCGCGATCCACCGCATCGCGTACTCGTCATGACCGAGCAGGAGGTCGCCTGCCAGCACGGCCCGTCGCACCTCCGGCACGAGCGGGTTGGTGATCGCGCACGTGAGCCCCGCGTGCATCGCCAGCGGCAGAAAGGCGGCATTGACCGTAGCGCGGTCGGGCAGGCCGAACGAAACGTTGGACGCCCCGCACGTCATGTTGTTGCCGAGCTCGTTTCGGATCAGGCGCATCGTTTCCAGAGTGATCAGCCCGCAGGTGGGGTCGGCGGCGACGGTCATCGCGATCGGATCGATGATCACGTCCTCGCGCGGGATGCCGTAGTCGGCGGCGCGGTCGACGATGCGGCGGGCGATGGCCAGCCGCTCCTCGGGCACCATCGAGATCCCGGTCTCGTCGTTGGCCATGCCGATCACGGCTGCACCGTGCTTCTTGACCAGGGGAAGGATGCGATCCATGCGCTCGTCTTCCGCCGTGACCGAGTTGACCAGCGCCTTGCCCTCGTAGACGGCGAGGGCGGCTTCCAGCGCCTCCATGACCGACGAGTCGATGCAGATCGGCAGGTCGCTGACGTCGCTGACGGCCTTGATCGTGGCCACGAGCAGCGCGGGCTCGTCGATGGCCGGGATGCCGGCGTTGACGTCGAGCATGTGCGCGCCGGCGGCGCCCTGGGCGATGGCGTCCGCCTTGACCCGGTCCATGCGGCCTGCCTTCATCTCCGCGGCCAGGACCTTGCGGCCGGTCGGATTGATGCGCTCGCCGATGATCACGAATGGCCGGTCGATCGAGATGACGACCTCGCGTGTGCGCGAGCGGAGGACTGTTTCCAAAAGGCCGCCTATCCCTTGCGAAGCGTCTCGTCGATCTTCATGACCGCCTGCTCCAGCGCTTTCGCGCCCTGGGAACCCTCACTGCGATCACCGACGATCTCCTTGGCCATGCGAGTGGCCATCGAGGCGTCGGGCGCGTAGCTGTCCGCGCCTACATGCTTGGCGTACTCCTCTGTGACCGGGGCGCCGCCCACCGCGATGTGCACCTTGTCGCGAAGGCCCGCCTTGGTGATGGCTTCGATGTTGACCTTGAACATGGGCATGGTCGTGGTCAGGAAGGCTGAGAAGCCGACCACGTCCGGTTGGTGTTCTTGAACCGCGGCCACAAACTTCTCGGGCGGCGTGTTGACGCCGAGGTCGAACACCTCGAAACCGGCCCCCTCCAGCATGATCACGCAGAGGTTCTTGCCGATGTCATGGATGTCGCCCTTGACGGTGCCGATGACGTAACGGCCGACCGGCTTGGCTCCCGTCTCGGCGATGAGGGGCCGCAGGATCACCAGCGCGCCCTGCATGGCGCGGGCGGCGATGAGCATCTCGGGAACGAAGAAGTCGCCCTTCTCGAAGCGCCGGCCCACCTCTTCGAGCGATGGGATCAGGGCCTTGAATAGGATGTCCATTGGGTCCATGCCCAGCTTCAGCCCCTCTTCGGTGAGGGCCTTGACCTCGGGCGCGTGTCCATTGAGCGTGTGGTCGAACAAGCCGGCCCGGATCTCTTCTTCTCGACTCATCTCGCCTCCTCTCTGTTGCGCATCGCCCAACTGATGCTCAGAGTCCAACAAGAATACCCCTATCGTATAGTGTTGCGCAGTGAGCAACGACACTCGGGAAGCCGATGTGATCCGCTCCGTGGATCGGGCGGTCGCCATCCTCGACCTGCTCGCCTCGTCGGCCGGCCGCGAATCTGGAGGCAACGCCGATTTCGCCGGGCTTTCCGGCGCTGAGGTGGCGCGAGAGCTCGGCGTTCATCGCTCGACCGCCTTGCGGCTGCTCGGCACCCTGGAGCGCCATGCCCTGGTGGAGCGTGACCCCCGGACCGCCAAATACCGCCTCGGCCGCCGGCTCCCCCAGCTGGCCCGCGTGGTCACCGGCGAGCTCGACCTGCGCCACGTAGCGCGACCGGTGTGCGAAAACCTAGCCGCCTCGACCGGGGAGACGGTGACCCTCGACGTGCTCGACGGCGACGAGATCGTCCCCATCGAGCAATCGACCGGCTCGACCTCATTCGTGAGCGTCAACTGGCTCGGCCGCCGGACCCCGGTCCACTGCACCGCGAGCGGCAAGGTCATCCTCGCCTTCGCCCCCGAGCCGATCCGCCAGCGCTTGCTCGCGCGTCCGCTGGAGCCGCGCACGCCGCGGTCGATCGTCGACGTGCCGGAGCTGGAAAAGCAGCTCAACGCCGCCCGCGAGGCGGGCTACGCCCGCACGTTCGAGGAGCTGGAGCTCGGCCTCGACGCCATCGCTGCTGCGGTCTTCTCGACGGACGGGGATGTCCTCGCGGCGATCGACGTCTCAGGGCCGGCGCACCGGCTCCAGGCGGGCGGCGGGCCCGACTTGGTAGGCCTCACCAAAGAAGCCGCGGCCGACCTGTCGCGCCGTCTCGGTTTCCGGGGCCGGACCTCTCGCCGCCTCGCCGGGGCCTGACCGCGCCTTAATCCAAATGGCGCCATCGGGGTCTTTGCAATGTCGCCTTGCCTGGAGCATCATTTAGCCGCCAATCGGGCCGGAGTTCGGCCGCCGCGCGAATAAACCGTCATTTGGGGAGAAGGAATGAACTTGCGATATCGAATTCGTGGTGTCGGTGTGGCCGTCGCAGCCCTGCTCTTGGTGGCTGCGTGCGGATCGACGGGCGGCGGCGGAACCGCTTCCTGCAGCAGCGCGAAGACGGCGACGTCCATCGCCGACTGTGGAGGCATGGACGGCCTGGTTGCGGCAGCGAAGGCTGAAGGCAAGCTCAACGTCATCGCGCTGCCGCGTGACTGGGCGAACTATGGCGCGGTCCTCGATGGCTTCGCCGCCAAATACCCTGACGTCAAGATCACCTCGGACAACCCCACTGGCAGCAGCCAGGACGAGGTCAACGCAGTCCAGCAGCTCGGCACCAGCAGCCGCGCCCCGGATGTGCTCGACATCGGAATGTCGGTAGCGCTCGCGAACCTCACGCTGTTCGCCCCCTACAAGGTCGCAACCTGGAATGACATCCTCGCCAACCAGAAAGAAGCGACCGGGCTCTGGTTCCAGGACTACGGCGGCTACATGTCGATCGGCTACGACTCGGCCAAGGTGCCGGCAGTCACATCGGTGCAAGACCTGCTTGGCTCTGGGTTCAGAAGCAAGGTCGCACTGAACGGCGACCCGACCAAGGCCAATGCGGCGCTGAACGGCGTGATGATGGCCTCCCTCGCGAACGGCGGCTCGGTCGATGACATCAGCAAGGGAGTCGACTTCTTCAAGCAGCTGAAGCAGAAGGGCAACTTCGTGCCGGTGCAGGCGACCACGGCCACCGTCAAGAACGGCACGACACCGGTTGTCTTCGACTGGGACTACCTGTCTGCGGCGCACGGCACCGACGTACCGACGTGGAAGATCTTCGTGCCCGCGAACGCGATCCTGCTCGACTACTACGCGCAGGCCATCAGCAAGACCGCCCCCCACCCGGCGGCGGCTCGCTTGTGGGAGGAGTACCTGTACTCCGACGAAGGCCAGAACCTGTGGCTCAAGGGTCTCGCGCGACCCGTGCGCATGGCAGCGATGCAGGCGTCTGGCAAGATCGACGCGGCCGCCGCAGCGAAACTGCCGGCCGCGAACGGCACACCGATCCGCCTGAGCGCTGACCAGGCCACCGCCGCGAAGGCGTACCTGGCAGCCCACTGGGCTTCGGCCATTTCTTGACAGCCGCCGGCGCTCCGGCTGTAAGCAGCGCCGGCCGCCCGATGGTGGGCGGCCGGCGCCTCTCCCTTGACTGGATCGGGGCTGTCCCGTTCCTCGGTTACGTCGCGCTGTTCCTGTTTCTGCCAACGGTGATCATCATCGCGGGCGCCTTCGCGAGCGAAGGCGGCCTGACTCTTTCCAACTTTGCGAACCTCTCCAGGCCCTACATCATCAGCGCCATCATCAGCAGCGTCATCTTGTCCGCCGTCACGGCAGCCGGCGGCGCGGTGCTGGGAGCATTGCTCACCTACGCGATCGCCACCGGCAACCCGCGCGGCATATTTCGCCGCGTGCTCACGTCTGCGTGCGGCGTGCTCGCCCAGTTCGGGGGCGTGACCCTGGCATTCGCGTTCATCGCGGCCATCGGCCCGGCCAGCGCCCTCTACGTGTACTTGTCGCAGCACCATCTCGACTACTACGGCAGCGGCGTCTGGCTCTACGACCTCCGCGGCCTGGAGCTGGTGTACCTGTACTTCCAGATCCCATTGATGGTTCTCATCTTCCTGCCCGCCGTCGACGGCATAAAGCCGCAGTGGCGCGAGGCGACCGAGAGTCTCGGAGGCGGTACGTGGACCTACTGGCGCCACGTCGCCGGCCCGCTGCTCGCGCCCGCCTTTCTCGGCTCGACACTGCTGCTGTTCGCCAACTCGCTGTCCGCCTACGCGACTGCAGCCGCGTTGATCAACCAGGGCGGGCCGATCCTGCCGCTGCAGATCAGCAATGCGATCACGAGCGAGGTCGGCCTACACGAGCCCGGGTTCGCGAAGGCACAGGCTGTTGTGCTGATCGTGATCGTCGCCATCGTCAGTGGGCTGTACGCGGTGCTCCAGCGGCGCACCGCGAGGTGGCTGCAGTGAGCCGGTCGCGAAGGGCCAAGCTCCAGGTCTTTCGCGTCGTGACCTTCGTCCTCCTTGGCGCATTTTTCCTCGGACCGATCTGGTTCATGTTCGAGTTCTCCACCCGCGGGATCGGAGAAAACTCGCCACGGACGCTTGACGCCTGGAAGGCGATCGGCACATACCCGGACCTTGTCGCGGGCATCGTCGCTTCGCTCGAGCTGGCGGTGATCACGTCGATCGGCGTTCTCGTGGTGCTGGTTCCAACGATGGTGTGGGTGCGATTGCGGCTGCCCAGGCTTCGCCGAGTAATCGAGAGCATCTCTCTACTGCCACTGACCATTCCCGCAATCGTCCTCGTGGTCGGTTTCTCGCCGATGTATCAGTGGATGGGCACCAACTTCAGCGACTCGATCCTCACCCTGTCGCTCGCCTACGCCATCCTGGTGCTGCCCTACGCCTACCGCGCACTCGACGCCGGGCTCGCGGCAATCGACGTCAAGACCCTCTCGGAGGCTGCACGCAGCCTCGGGGCGGACTGGTTCACGGTGATGTTGCGCGTCATCGTTCCCAACATTTCGTCCGCCTTGCTGAATGCCGGTCTGCTTTCGGTGGCCTTGGTGCTTGGCGAGTACACGATCGCCAACAACCTCCTGTATCCCAACCTCCAGGTGGAGATCGTCTCGCTCGCACGCACCAACGCGGGCGTCTCGATCGCTGTCGCCGTGGCGTCGCTGCTGTTCGCGTTCGTTCTGCTCGTGGCACTGTCTTTCGTGGGCGGACAACGTGGTGTACGCCGGCGAAACCGAGAGCGGCTCGTGCAAACGTTCGCGCGCGATTTTTCGGGAGGCACGAGATGACTGCAAGCGTCGAAACGACCCTGCGCTCAGGCGTTGAGGTACGGCTCGAGGACCTCAGGCGTCGCTACTCCGGCGTGACCGCGCTCGACGGGCTCAGCCTCACCATGGCGCCCGGCGAGCTCGTATGCCTTCTTGGACCGTCGGGTTGCGGCAAGACCACAGCGCTCCGATTGTTGGCCGGCCTCGAGGAGGCGGACGGAGGCCGCGTTCTCATCGGAGGCGAGGATGTGACCAATGTGCCGGCCAACAAGCGCGAGATTGGCATGGTGTTCCAGGCGTACTCGCTGTTTCCACACATGACGGCGATGCAGAACGTCGCCTTCGGCATGCAGCTGCACAAGGTCGGCCCCGCCGAACGCCGGAAGAGGGCCGGGGACATGCTGGAGCTGGTGGGGCTTTCCGCCCACGTTCACAAGTACGCGAGCCAGCTTTCGGGTGGCCAGCAGCAGCGTGTAGCACTGGCGCGGGCGCTCGCTATCGAGCCGAAAGTTCTGCTGCTGGACGAGCCGCTCTCAGCGCTCGATGCTCGCGTGCGCGCACGCCTGCGCGACGAGATTCGCCGCGTGCAGCTCGAAGTGGGGACCACCACCCTCTTCGTCACCCACGACCAGGAGGAGGCCCTCGCAATCGCAGATCGAGTTGGCGTGATGAACGCGGGTAGGATCGAACAGCTCGGTCCTCCAACCACCATCTATTCGCGTCCGGCCACGCCCTTCGTTGCCGAGTTCGTCGGTTTGACCAACCGCCTTCCAGGGGTGGTGAAAGGCGGGGAGGTTGAGGTGCGGGGCACTCGCCTGCCACTGGTGAAGCCGGACTCGTCCGACGGCGCGGCCATAGCCCTCGTTCGGCCCGAGGCCGTGACGCTTGCTTCGGATGGCGACATGCTGCCGGGGCCCTTGATCGGCACCGTCATCGCCACCGTGTTTCTGGGCGCCACCAGCCGCGTCACCGTCGACCTCGGCGACATCACAGTGCTTGCACAGCTTCCGACCTCGGACGCGGCCGCGCTCACTGCGGGCACCCGGGTGAGACTGTCGCTCCGCAAGGACCCCGTGTTGCTCGCAAGGGACGAAACAGCGCCAACCGAGGCGTGACCTTACCGTCATTTCTCGGCCACCAGCGAAGGCTGGTGGCGGGTGAGGTCGTGCGGTCGGGATCCGCTGGCAAATATCGGGCTCTCCGCACCAGCGACGGCGAGGCGCACCAGTTTCGCTACGAGCTGACCGATGCCTCGGTCGCGGAACGCTTTCGCGTCCGCCGCGTACTGGCGTCGATCGCGCACCTGACCGATCTCCACTTCACGGACGTGCAGTCGCCGGCGCGCTTCGAGTTCATCAATCGCGAGTACCTGGACCCTCGTTTCCGCGAGCTGCTGCCGATGCACCGGCCACAGGAGGCGCTGAACGCGCACGCGATCGCGGCGATGGTGCGCGCGATCAACGCGATCGATAAGGGACCGGTCGCCGGGGCTCCTCTCGACATGGCCGTCATGTCGGGCGACGGGGTCGACAACGCGCAGTCGAACGAGCTGGCGTCGGTGGTTGCTCTCCTGGATGGGGGCGAGGTGTGCGCCGACTCCGGCGGTGATCGCTACGAGGGGGTGCAGTCGCCGGGCTGGCCCGACGACCTGTTCTGGAAGCCTGACGGCGCCGTCAAAGGTGACGACCTGATGAGCGCCGGCTACGGTTTTCCTCGGCTGCCGGGCGTGCTGGAACGCGCCTTGCGCCCGTTTCCATCGCCTGGGCTGCGCATGCCCTGGCTCGGCTGCCACGGCAACCACGAGGAGGTGAGCCAGGGCGTCGGGATCGTCACCCCGGAGCTGGCGTTGGCGATGGTCGGCTTCCACAAGCCATTTCGGCTTCCCGACGGAATCGACCGCGACGTCGCGCTCGAGATGTTCGTGCGGCGGCCGGAAGCCTTCATGGCCGGTCCCGACCTGCCGGTCACCCCAGATGCCGAAAGGCGTCCCTTCACTCGCAAGCAGTTTGTCGACAGCCACTTCCGCAGCGGAGCCCAGCCCGAGGCACACGGTTTCACCGCCGCGAACCGCGAGGAAGGCACCGCCTACTACGTCCACGACACCGCCGCGATTCGTTTCATCGTGCTCGACACCGTGTGCGCGGCCGGCGGGGCGGACGGCTGCCTCGACGAGGACCAGCTGCGATGGCTGCAGCGCCGGCTGAAAGATGCAGGCGACCGCCCGGTGGTGATCACGTCGCACCACACGCTCGACACCATGGGCAACAAGAGAAGGGCCGGCGGACCGCGATACATCGATACGGACGAGATGCTCGAGGTCGTCCACGCCGAGGGCAACGTAATCCTCTGGCTCAACGGCCACATCCATGCCAATGCGGTGAAGCCGCGTCCGAACCCGCACGGCAATGGCGGATTCTGGGAGGTGACCACCTCATCGCTCGTCGACTGGCCCTGCCAGGCGCGGGTGGTCGAGATTTTCGAAGCGGGCGAGGGACTCTTAGCCATCGCCTGCACGATGGTCGACCATGACGGACCGGCGGACCCCGGCGACGCCGTCGAGCCCGCCCGGCTGGCCGCGCTGCACCGCGAGCTCGCGGGCAACATCCCGATCGCCGGCTTCGAATCCGGCCGGGCCGGCACAGAGCTGGACCGGAACGTGATCCTGCCGGTGCTTTGGCGCTGATCGATTCACCGCTCGCGTTGCGCATAGCGCGACAGGGGCGTATAGTGCGACATCGAGGGCGTGGTGAGTGGGCGTGTGCGTTCAGGTCCGGGGGCTCCAGCTCGCCTGCTGGGTCGTATCGGCCTCACCGACCAGATCACCCGCCAGGGCCTGATCGCGTTCCTTCAGGCGCCGCGATACGAGGTGCTACCGACCGAAGAGGTCGAAGAGCTCGTCCTCGTCCACGTCCCGAAAGACATCACCGTCACCATCACAGCCTCGCCGCGAAGGGGAATCGAAGCGACCATCGCGCTCGCGGAGCGCTTGGCGGCGCAGGGTTACCAGGTCGTCCCCCACCTCTCGGCGCGGTTGATCCGGGACCACGCGCAGCTCAGCGAGATCCTGGCCAGGGTGAACGCTCTCGGCCGCAGTGAGGTGTTCGTCATAGCCGGGGACGCCAAAGAGCCGGCGGGCGATTTTGGCGACTCGGTGTCACTGCTTGCCGCGATCGACGCCGAGCCGCACGGCCTGCTGCAGATCGGAGTCACCGGCTATCCCGAGCGGCACAGCTTCATCGAGGACGACCTCACCATCCAGGCGATGTGGGACAAACGCCGCATCGCCACCTACATCGTCAGCAATCTCTGCTTCGATCCGCGGATCGTGAAGAAATGGGTCGGGCGCGTCCGCCGGCGGGGCGTCGAGCTGCCCATCCATATCGGTCTCGCCGGCGTCACCGACCCATCCAAGCTGCTGCGCGTCTCGACGCGCATCGGGATCGCGGATTCCGCGCGATTCCTGCGCGGACACTCCAACTGGTTCATGCGCATGGTGCAGCCCGGCGGGTACGACCCCGAGCGATTCGCGGCGGGATTGCTGCCCGACCTGGCCGCTCCCGATCGCAGGGTCGCCGGCCTGCACTTCTTCACCTTCAACGAGATCGAGGCCACCGAGCGCTGGCGCCAGGAGACGCTGGCCAGGCTGCTCGCGGCATGAGGAGGACGACTTGGCTGTGACTTTTCCGCCCGACCTCGAGATCGCTCGTGGCGCGCGCCTGCTTCCGATGGCCGAGATCGCCGCACGTATGGGTATCGGCCAGCACCTTCTGGAGCCGTACGGCCATGACGTCGCGAAGATCAGGCTGGACGCGATCGACGAGCTGAAAGGCCGGCCGAAGGCGAAGTACGTCGTTGTCTCGGCGATCACCCCGACGCCGCTCGGCGAAGGCAAGACGACGACCACGGTCGGGCTGGGCGACGCGCTCGGGCGGATTGGCAAGAGCGCGACCGTGGCCATCCGCCAGCCGTCGATGGGCCCGACTTTCGGCATCAAGGGTGGCGCCGCCGGCGGCGGCTACAGCCAGGTGGTGCCGATGGAGCGACTGAATCTTCACCTGACCGGCGATTTCCACGCCGTCACCGCGGCCCACAACCTGCTGGCCGCGATGATCGACAACTACATCCACCACAGCCTGCGCGATTTTCCAATCGACCTGCACAGCATCACGTGGCGTCGCGTGCTGGACGTGAGTGACAGGGTGCTGCGCAGTGTCGTGGTCGGCCTGGGTTCGCCCGAGGACGGCGTGACGCGGCAGACAGGATTCGACATCACCGCCGCCTCTGAGGTCATGGCGGTGCTCGCGCTCTCGACGTCGCTGCAGGACATGAGGCAGCGGCTCGGGCGCATGGTGATCGGTCTGGCGCGCGACGGCAAACCGATCACGGCCGACTTCCTTCACGCCGGTGGCGCGATGACGGTGATCATGCGCGACGCCATCAAGCCGAACCTTCTGCAGACGCTCGAGAACACGCCTGTGCTGGTGCACGCGGGGCCATTCGGAAACATCGCGAACGGGGCATCGTCTGTGATCGCCGACCTCATTGGAATTCACGCTGGTGACTTCCTCGTCACCGAGGCCGGGTTCGGCGCAGACATGGGCGCGGAGCGTTTCTTCAACATCAAGTGCCGCACGTCCGGCCTGACCCCGGACGCGGCGGTGATCGTGACCACGGTGCGGGCCTTGAAGGTTCACTCGGGCAAGTACCGCGTCGTGGCCGGCCGCCCACTACCGCCGGAGCTCCTGAAGGAGAACCCGGACGACGTGCTCGCGGGCGCCGCCAACCTGCGCAAGCAGGTCGAGAACATCCAGATCCATGGGGTCACGCCGGTCGTGGCAATCAACGCGTTTCCAGGGGATCACCCGTCGGAGCACAGGGCGATATGTGAGCTGGCCGAGCACCTTGGCGTCCGGGCCGCCGTCTGCAACAACTTCGCCGAAGGCGGCAGGGGAGCCACCGAGCTCGCCGAGATGGTCGTCGCGGCCGCCGACGAGCCCAGCGTATTCCAGCTCCTCTATCCAGACGCCGCGACCCTGCGCGAAAAGATCGAAGCCATCGCCCTTCGCATCTACGGCGCGCGAGGCGTCGAATATGACCCGCCCGCAGCCAAGCAGCTGGACGCCTACGAAGCGAGTGGGTTCGGTCGCCTGCCCGTCTGCATCGCCAAGACCCACCTGTCGATCTCGTCCGACCCCAAGCTCAAAGGAGCTCCGACCGGCTGGGTGCTGCCCGTGCGCGAGGTGAGGGCGTCGGTCGGGGCAGGCTTCATCTATCCGATTTGCGGCGACATGCGCACTATGCCGGGACTGCCGACAACTCCGATCGCCGCCAGCATCGATATCGACGAGAATGGGGAGATCGTCGGCCTGTCCTAGGCGCGCGCTTCGGACATCCAGCGCTTGAGGCGATCGGATTCCATGACCTCGAGCGCCCGCTGCCAGCGGGCGGTGTAGTAGCCAGTGAAGTCGTAGTCGATCGCCGAGATCTTCGCCTGGATCGCGCCCCACAACGTCCACCCGACATCTGACATCAACGCGAACAGATTCATACGGGCGAGCTGGCGCTCATCGAGGCGGCCGAAGTAGGCCTCACACAGCGTCGCCCGCAGGTCGTCGTCGAACTCGGCCTCTTGAGCTGTGTTGCCGAGGTCGAAGCAGGGGTCGTTGTTGCCGCTGAGCTCGTAGTCGACGATGCGGAGCGCAGCCCCGTCGTCGATGAAGTTCTCACAGAGCAGGTCGTTATGGCAGGGCATGCTGGGCAGCGACGCCCTGCCCACGGCGCGCTCGATTTCGCGGACCAGAGGCAGCCGCTCGCGGTAGTCCGCGGGAATCGTGACTTTGTGCGCGGCGACGATCTCGAGGTACTTCTTGATGAGGCGGAACATGTTGAAGTCCCGCAAGAAGCGCGGAGCCGCGTGCAGGCGTCGAAAGGAGTCGGCCATTCGAGTCGCCATCTCTTTCGAATGGAGCGCCTGGGCGGACATGGTCGGGCCGTCGATGAACTCCAGCACCATCACGTCTCCCTGGCGGACGTACTCGAGCACTTTGGGTCCGATGCCCGTGGTCGCCGCCGCCACCGTGTTGTGCACTTCGTTGGCCCGATCGATCGCCAGAAGCTCGGTCGACTGCCCAGGAATCCGCATCACGTAGCGAGCGCCGTTTGTCTCCACGAGATAGTTCTCGTTGGTCAGCCCCCCGGACAGGGGCGATACGTGAACCTTCTCGCCCTTCCACAGCGAGACGCCGGCGCTCGCGTCGTCAGCTCTTGACACTCTCTCGTTTCACCACGGCATCGACAGAGACCCGCGCCGGGACGCGCTCTCCGAACACCTCCACCTCGACTTCGCCACCAGGCCCAAGCCCGGCCGGCAGGTACGCGTAGGCGAGATTGCGTCGCGCGGTGAAGCCATATCCGCAGCTGCGCAGGCGCCCGATCACCTTCCCGTCGCCATACACCGCCTCGCCGCCATAGATGGGCTGGTATTCCTCCCCACCGACCTCCAACGTGCGCAGGCGCCGCTCGATCCCGCCCTCCCGCTGGGCCAGCAACCTTTTGCGGCCGTTGAACTCGGGCTTCTCGAAGCGCACGCAGAAACCGAGCCCCGCCTCGAGTGGGGTGTCCAGCAATGTGAGATCGGTGCCGTAGTAGCGGTAGCCCTTTTCCATTCGCAGGCTGTCGAGGACCCTGTACCCGCCGGGGCTGATGCCGTTTGGCCGTCCCGCATCCATCAGCCGGTCCCACACCTGGCCTGCCCATGCCGGCTCCAGGTAGAGCTCCCACCCCAGCTCGCCCACGTAGGTGACACGCTGGGCGAGGGCGCGCGCCCCACCGATGCGAATCGCCTTCGCCTGCATGAACGGAAAACCCTGGTCGGAGACGTCGTCACCGGTCACGCGCTCGAGGATGTCGCGTGCGGATGGTCCCCACAGTCCGATGACCGCGAAATCCTCCGTCGACTCCCGCAGGTCGACGGCCGGGTCGCGCTCTCGAACCTGCAGCCGCAGCCAGCCGAGGTCGCTGTTGACGTAGCCGGCTCCCGTGACGACCCGATAGTGGTGTTTGGCGAGACGAGTGATGGTTACATCGGCGGCGATGCCCCCGTTTTTCTCCAGCAGCTGTGTGTAGACCACGCTGCCGGCTGGACGGTCTACGGTGTTGCCGGCCACCCGCTGGAGCAGCGCCGTAGCGCCGGGGCCGGTGACCTCGATCTTTCCAAATGAGCTCATGTCGATGATGCCGGCGCGTTCGCGGAACGCGGCGTGCTCCACCGCCAGCAAGTCGAAGTACGGAGGTCGCGTCCAGCCGAACCGGCGCTGGTCAGCCCCCGCGCGTCGCCATGGGCGCCCCGGCTCGTGGTAGTCGACACGCTCCCAGCCGTGCTTGGCGCCGAACACCGCGCCGAGATCCTGCATTCGCGTGTGCAGCCCGCTCGTGCGCCGGGGGCGGCCCCATTCGTCGGAGTCGAATGGATAGCGCAGGTAGTAGTAATAGCGGTATGCCTCGCGGGCCAGGTCCGCGGCATAGCGATGGTCGCGATGGACGGGACCGAAACGCCAGCAGCGATAGGGATGGAGGTCGAGCTCGGTCTCGCCGCCGGTGATCCACTCGGCGAGGGCGCGGCCGATCCCACCGGCGCCCCCGAAACCGTTCAGCGAGAGCCCGGCCGCCAGGTACAGCCCGGGCACGCCCGGCGCGGGTCCCAGCAACGGATTGGCGTCAGGCGTCATCGCGTCGGGGTGGCAAACGAGCTTGACGATCCCGGCCTCGCCGAGGAACGGGAAACGGCGAGCGGCCCCACGCAGGAGAGGTTCGAAACGAGCCTGGTCGGGAGGCACCGACGTCCCCGTGTGCTCCCACGGCACGCCGTCGATCCAGCGGGCGACGGGGTCCTGCTCGTAGCCGCCGAGGATCATGCCTTCCGCCTCGGCCTTGCCGTACACGAGGTTGTCGGGATCGCGGAAGCAGGGCATGTCGCCCGGGAGCTCGTGCCCGGGCACGGCTCGCAGTGCGGCGTGCTGGTGATCGACGGGCGTCGAGACGACCTGCACGCCCGCCATCGCCGCGAGCTGCGGGGCCCAGATCCCACCCGCGACGACGACGACCTCCGTCTCGATTCTGCCGGCGTCGGTGACGACGGCCTGGATCGCTCCGTTGTTCGACAGCTCGATTCCGGTGACGCGGAGGCCGGTCGCCACCTGCGCGCCCAGCGCCCGGGCGGCCCGCGCCAGCGCGTGCGTCGCGGTGTGTGGGTCGAGGTGGCCGTCGCCCGGTACCCAGACCGCCCCGTACAGCGACTCGGTGCTGATCGCCGGCATGAGCTTGGCCGCTTCGGCGGCTGAGACGAGCTCGACGTCGAGGCCGATCCCGCGCGCGCGGCTCGCCGTGCGCTGCAGCTCCATCAGCTGCTCGCGACTGGACGCGAAGCGCAGGCTGCCCACCGTCTCGAATACGCCCAGGTCGCGGTAGAGCTCGATGCTGTATCGGCGGAACCGCATCATCGTGGGCGATGGGTTGAACTGCGTGACCAGCCCTGCCGCGTGACAGGTCGATCCGCTCGTCAGCTCGCCCTTCTCGATGAGATGCACTTCAGGCAGCCCGGCCTTGGCAAGGTGGTAGGCGACGCTGCAGCCGGTGATACCGCCACCGATGACGACGGCGCTCGCCCGGCCGGAACTATCCATGCGCTGTGGAAGCGTCCGCGTCCTGTGATCGCCGCCTCTCGACCGCTTCCGCCAGCAGCGTGGCGAGGTCGATGACCTGGAGCTTCGCGCCTGTGGTGCGAACTCCGTCGTCCAGCATCACCGTGCAGAAGGGGCAGCCCACCGCCAGCGTTTCGGCGCCTGTGCCCGCAGCTTCGCGGACGCGCTCCTCGTTGATGGGCCGCCCGCGCTTTTCCTCCATCCACATGCGCGCGCCGCCCGCGCCGCAGCAGAAGGTGCGCTCGCGATTCCGCGGCATCTCCACCGTGCGACCGGCGGCGGCCGCCAGCTCGCGCGGAGCCTCGCGCACGTCGTTGTGGCGCGCCAGGTAGCAGGAGTCGTGGTACGTGATGGTCCGGTCGCCGGCGAGCGGTTTCAGGCGGCCGTCGCGCACCAGGCCGGCGAGGAACTCGGTGTGGTGCACGACCTCGTACCGGCCACCGAAGTCCGCGTACTCCTTGCCGATGGTGTTGAAGCAGTGCGGGCAGGTGGTCACGATCTTTCCGACCTTCGCGTCGTTCAACGTGCCGACGTTCTGTTTGGCCATCTTCTGGAAGGTGTACTCGTCCCCCATCCGCCGCGCGGGGTCGCCGGTGCACGACTCGCGCGGCCCCAGGATCGCGAAGTCCACACCCGCCGCCTCGAGCAGCTTCGCCGTGGATACCGCCGCCTGCTTGGCACGCTCGTCGAACGACGGCGCGCAGCCGACCCAGAACAGGACGTCGGGGGCAGGCTCGCCTGCCGCGAGCACGCGAACGCCGAGGCCGTCGGCCCAATGCGCGCGATCGGACTGCGGCTTGCCCCACGGGTTGGAGGCGCGATCGACATCACGCAGCATCGTCGCGGCCTCGTCGGGAAAACGCGACTCGACCATGACCAGGTTGCGGCGCAGGTCGATGATGTGGTCGATGTGCTCGATCCCCACCGGGCACTCACGGACGCACGCGCCGCACGTCACGCAATCCCAGACCACGTTGTCGGTGACGGCGGCCGGGACCAGCGGCTCGAGCTTGAACGCCGCACCGGATTTGGCCGCGGCGAGCGCTTTTGGCCCCTGCGCCAGCACCTGGTCGCGCAGAGCCATGATCAGGAGCTTCGGAGAGAGCTCCTTACCCGTGTTGTAGGCCGGGCAGGCGTCCTGGCAGCGGCCGCACTCGGTGCACGACATGGTGTCGACCATCTGCTTCCAGGTGAGGTCGGCGACGGTGGCCGCCCCGAATCGGACATCTTCGTCGGGGGCTTCGAAATCGACGGGCTCCAGCCGGCCGCGCGAGTGCGTGCGCCCGAAGAACACGTTCACCGCCGCAATGAAGATGTGCAGGTGCTTCGAGTAGGGAAGGTAGACGAGGAAGCCAAGGATGATCAGCACGTGCGCCCACACCGCACCTCGCTCGAGATATGGCGTCCACTGCTGATGCAGGGCACCGGCCAGGAGGCTCGAGACCGGCGCCCACGCCGCGGGGTACTCGTTGAGTCCTAGCGCGATCTGGCTCGCGTGCCACAACAGCAGCGAGACGACGATCCCGGCGATCAGCAGCAGGATGAGGTCGGCCTCACGCACGTGGCTGCCTACGAACCGGCGAGGCCGCTGGATCTTTCGGATCACGAACGCCGTGATGACGCCGGCGAGCACCAGCACGGCGAACACATCGACGAGGAGTGCATACCAGCCCTGCTGCCCCAGCCATGGCAGCGTCGCGTGCTGGTCGATGATCCCGATCATGGCGACAAAGATCGTCGGGAGCAGGACGATGAATCCCCAGAAGATCGCCGCGTGCATCAAGCCCGGCAGGAGGCGTTGGAGGAGCTTGCTCTGTCCCACGACCACCACCGCTTCGGCACGAGCGCGGGCGGGCAGGTCGTCGAAGCGTTTGATTGGCTTGCCCATCCGAACGAGCCGGTAGAGGAGGAGCGCACGGCGACCGAACAGCGTGATCGTGACGATCAGAACAATGGCAAGGACCGCCGCGGCGATCATCCCCTCTCCCCTTCGGGGAGAGGGCCAGGGAGAGGGGCGTGCACTGCCCGGCTCTTACGAAGCTCGGCCGAGATTGCGGGCACGATCTCCTTGAGGTCGCCGACCACCGCATAGTCGGCGTTCTGCATGATCGGCGCTTCGGCGTCGGCGTTGATCGCGAGGATGCGCTTGGCGCCTCTGCACCCGGCCATGTGCTGCGTCGCGCCGGAGATGCCGCAAGCGATGTAGAGCTCGGGCGAAACCTTGGTGCCGGTCTGGCCGACCTGGTCGGAATGCGGCCGCCAGCCCGCGCTCGTCACGACGCGAGAGCAGCCCACGGCGCCTCCGAGGAGTGAGGCCAGGTCTTCGATGATCGCGAATCCCTCTTTGGAGCCGACGCCACGACCGCCGCTGACGACCACTTTCGCCTCGGCCAGGGAGACGCCGCCACCCTTGTTGCTGACGCGTTCCAAGACCTTCACGGCAAGCTCCTGCTCTGTCAGCTGAGGTGTGAACTCCTCGACAGTGGTCGCGGCCGGATACAAGGCGATGGCCACGGTATGGGGCGCGACTGTCACCAATGGCCGTGGGCTGTGCAGCGCCGACTCTTCGAGGAGGCTGCCGCCCCACCGCTGCCGCGTGAGCGTGACGGGACTTCCCGTCGCGACCGCGGTGCAGTTCGTTGCGAGCGGCAGCTGCATGCGCGCCGCAACGCGCGCCATCACCTCGTTTCCGCGGTCCGTTCCCGCGGCAAAGATGGCCCTTGCCTTCAATCGATCGGCGAGCTGAACGATGATCGCGGCCCATGCATCCGGCGCGAACGAGTCGAGTGACGCATGCTGCGCGACGTGAGCGACGGCCACGCCATGCGCGCTGAGGTCGACGCTCGAGCCGATGAGCAGGCCGTGCACGGCCTCGCCGAACGATCGCGCCGCGGTCAGGGTCTGCAGCGACGGGTCGATCGCCTTGCCGTCCGCATGCTCGACCAGGACCAAAACCACTAGCAGCGTTCTCCGGTTCCGGACACTAAGCCACTCCGATCCTGCGCATCATTTCCACGACTGCCGGCGCGGCCGATGGCCCGCTGCCCAGCAGCTCCGCACGCCGGCCTTGCCCGGCCGGGACGACGAGCCTCTCGAGCTCGAGCCTTGCCTGGGTTCGGGCGGGCGCGCTGACCGCCACAGGCTTGCGACCCGCTCGCATCCGGCCCGGCACCGACGGGTATCGCGGGAGGTTGAGGCCCTCTTTGACGGTTACGACGGCAGGCATCGGCACCACATAGACATCGCGGCCACCGTCCACCTCCTGCTCGCACCGGACCGACGTGCCCTCGACGGTGACCTTCTTGACGCCGGTGACGGCCGGCCGGCCGAGCCCCCGCGCCACGCGCAGCCCCACCTGGAAGCCGCCTGCGTCCGCCGACTCGTTGCCGAAGAAGATGAGGTCGAAGGGGCCTGATGCGGATTCCTCGGCCCCGACCGCGTCGACGATCGCGGCCGCGGTCGACTCCGGATCCCATTCGCCGCCATCTGTCTGCAGGTGGATCGCGCGGTCGATCCCGATCGCCATGGCGTCGCGCAGCTGTTCGGCCGCTTCGATGGGGCCGAGAGTCAGCACGACCGACTCACCGCCACTGGCTTCGATGAGCCGGACCGCCTCTTCGACGCCGCACTCCTCGTGGGGGCTGATCGTGAAGCCGAGGTGGCGGGTCTCCAGCGACATCGAGTCGGCGGCAAGCACCATCTTTCCGCCCGTGAAAGGAACGCGTTTAACGCAAACGAGGACTTTCAAGAGCGGATGCGGGTGTTCTCGGGATCGAAGAGCGGAGTCGAGCCGACAACGGCCACCGTGACCGGGTAGCGCTCGCCCATGTACTGCACCGAGAGTTCCCCGCCGAGCGTCGCGTGCTCGGGCGGCAGGTATGACATCAGGATGTGCTTGCCCACCGACGGGCCCGCACCGGCGCTGGTCACATATGAGCGGCGGCCCTTTCGGTCGACGACCGGCGCTCCGTCACGCCTGAGGATCGGTTCGCGGCCGAGCATGTAGCGTTTCTCGCCGCTTTTCGACTTGTGATCGTCGACCGTCAGCGTGCAGAGGACCGCGGCTGGTGCCTCTTCGCGGTGGCGGAGGTGGGCCTCCCTACCGACGAAGTCCTCGCTCTTCACCCGCGGCGCCTGCATGCCGGCCTCGACCACGTTGTACTCGGTCTCCAGCTCGTTGCCGTGCGCCCGGTAGCACTTCTCCAGGCGGCCCGTCGTGCCGTAGACGCCGATGCCGCACGCGGCCATGCCGAACGGGCGGCCGGCTTCCCAGAGCATGTCCCACAGCTTCAGCCCCTGGTCGATAGGCACGTAAAGCTCCCAGCCGAGGTCGCCCACGTACGAGATGCGGGAGGCAAGGACACGAACGGTGTCCACGTCGATCGTCCTGCAGGCGCCGAACTTGAAGCCTTCGTTGGAGACGTCGTCGGCGGTGGCCGCGGCGAGGATGTCACGCGCTCGCGGGCCCCACAGGCCGATCGTCGTCATGGCCGAGGTCATGTCGAAGAGCTGCGCGGTGCCATCTGCGGGTAGATGGTCGGCGAACCACTTCTTGTCCGACATGCCGGCCGCGCCGCCGGTGACCACCCGGAAGTGCTCGTCGCCAAGTCGCATGATCGTGAGGTCGGACTTGAAGCCGCCGCTTGGGCTGAGCACCGGCGTGTACACGTTGCGGCCGGCGGGCACGTCCATCTGGCGCAGCGTGACGGCCTGCACCGCGCCCAGGGCGCCTGGCCCTGTGATGTCGAAGATCGTGAACGCAGACAGGTCGAACAGTCCCGCCCGTTCGCGCATGGCGAGGTGCTCGGCGTTGATGAGCGGCGACCACCACCGCGATTCCCATTCGGCTGTGCGCCTGTTGACCCGGTCTCCGAACTCCTCGAGCAGCGGCGCGTTCGACTCGTACCACATCGGGCGCTCCCACCCGGCGGCCTCGAAGAACATCGCACCGAGCTCGCGCTCGCGCCCGTGGAAAGGCGCCAGCCGGACATTGCGGTTGGAGGCCCACTGCTCGCTCGGATGCACGATGCCATAGGTCTTGTTGAAACCCTCGGCCGCCCTTGCGCGCACATGCGAGCGCGTCTTCTGGTGTTCGTGGAAGCGGGCGATGTCCGAAGAGTGGAGATCGATCTCGGACTCGCCATGCACCATCCATTCGGCCAGCGCCTTGCCCGTGCCCGGGCCTTCTTTGACCCACACGGCGGCCGCGGACCACAGGCCCTTGACGTCCGGGGATTCGCCCAGGACCGGCATGCCGTCGGGGGTGAGAGACAGGATGCCGTTGATGGCGTACTTCACGCCCACGCGCTCATCGCCGACGATCTCCGGCACCAGCTCGAGCGCGTGCTGCATCTGGAGCTCGAAGTCGGGCTGGGTGAACGGGAACTCGGTCGGCGACAGGGCCGCGCGCTCGATCGGAGGGATGTCCTCGGGGTCGTAGAGGATCGGCCGATGCGCGTACGACCCGATCTCGAGGTCGCCACCGGCCTGCCGTTCGTACATGTTGGTGTCCATGTCGCGCACGATCGGCACCTCGATGTCGCCCTTGGCCCCCGCGAAACGCGGCACGGGGCCGACATCGATCATCTGGTGCACGGCCGGCGTGAGCGGGATACGCGCGCCTGCCATCCGGGCGACGCGCGGGCTCCACACGCCGCATGTGATCACGACCGTATCCGCCTCGATGTCGCCGGCCGTGGTGCGCACGCAGCGAACGTGGCCGTCCTTCACGTCGATGCCGAGCACCTCCGTCTTGGCCGCCACCGTCAGCGCGCCCGATGCCTGCGCGCGATCGCGCATGATCGTGCCTGCGCGCAGTGAGTCGACCACGCCGACGCCGGGAGTGTAGAAGCCGCCCAGGATGATCGTTTCGTTGATGAAGGGGACGAGGTCTTTGACCACGGCCGGGCTCACGAGCGAAACGGGCTCTATGCCCCACGCCGCCGCCGACGCCATGCGCCGTGTCAGCTCCTGCATGCGCTCCTTCGTGCGTGCGACCTCGACACCGCCGGACTGCGTGAAGACGCCCATCTCCTTGTACTGGTTGACGCTCTCGACAGTGAGCGCCGTCATCTCCTTGGAGTGGTCGACCAGGTAGATGAAGTTCGAGGCATGGCCGGTCGAACCGCCCGGGTTGGGAAGCGGGCCTTTGTCGAGGAGCACGACGTCGCGCCAGCCCAGGCGGCACAGGTGGTAAGCCACGCTGTTGCCGACGATCCCGCAGCCGATAACGACGGCCCGGGCATGGGCGGGCAGGTTGCTCATCCTCTCTTCCTTATATGTGTTGAGATCCGCTAGTCCGGCTGGTAGGGCGAGCGGACCTCCTCGGGCAGCTCGTACCAGCGCATTCGATCGCCCACCTGGGCGCGCAGCTTCCACTTCAGTGGCTTTGGCTGCTTTTCCACGGCCGACCAGAGCTCGTCGAGCCGAGAGCGAACGAGATCGCGGTCGACGTTGAGGTCGTCGAGCGTCTGCCGCAGCTTGCCGATGTTCTCCTGCAGCGTCCGATACATCCCCCAGTCGTCGGCCGCCACCCTGGCGACGTAGGTGCAGTCGATACAGTCCTCATTCGCGCTCTTGACGATCGGGTGGTCGAGCAGCAGCGCAGTGAGGTCGACGAGGTCCTTGCGGTTGACCTCGAAGATCTGGAGCTTGCTCAGCAGCAGGTCCGACGGGCTGGCGCACGGTCCGTCGCCATCGAGCCTTCCGCGCAAGTCGATCACATGTGACATCTGGATGATGTCGACGAAGATGTCAACCTGGCGGCTGTGATCGACGTCGTAGAAATACAGGCGCCGGTCCCCCTGCATGAGGTTGAATCGTTCGTTCGCCTCATAGCCGAGGGATGGAAACAGCGTCTGCACTGCCTGGCGGTCCTTCTTTCGGATCGCATAGTCAAGGTCGCCGTACTTCCTTTTCAATGGCGGCTTGCGCGCGCTCGGCGAGCTGAGATGGATTCCCGCCCCGCCCAGGAGCTTCGCCTTCACGCCCGCGGCTTTGGCGGCGACCGCGATGCGGCCAGCCTCGGCTATCGGGTCTTCGAGAGGCGCGGCCTGCGCGCGCCCGGCGGGGTCCGCCAGAGGGCCCTGGGTCAAGGGGCGGCTTCCACCTCGATGACGATCGTCTTGAGGTCTGTCATCTGCTCGAGCGCGAAGCGCCCGCCCACGCGCCCGATTCCGCTTCGCTTGCCGGCGCGGCCCCCGAAGGGCAGGTGGGCCTCCCAGTAGTTGGACGACTCGTTGATGTTCACCCAGCCCATTTCCAGGCCGTCCGCAAAACGAAGCGCGCGCGACAGGTCCTTTGTGTAGACGGCGCCAAGAAGGCCATAGGGCGAGTCATTGGCCATGGCCAGCGCCTGTGCCTCGTCACCGAACTTGATCACCGGCGCCACCGGACCGAACGTCTCCTCCAGGCTCACGCGCATCTTCGGCTCGACGCCGTCGAGGATGGTCGCCGGGTAGTAAAGGCGGGTCGGGAAACCGTCTGCTCGCTTGCCGCCGATGACCACGCGCGCCCCGTGCGCGACTGCGTCGGCCACATGCTCGTCCATCTTCATCGCCACGCCCTCGTTGTTCAGGGGTCCGAGTGTCGTCTCGGGCGCGAAAGGATCGCCCAGGCGGAGGGTGCGGGCGGCGGCTTCGAGTCGCTCGACGAACTCGTCATGGGCCGATTCGTGGACGAGGATGCGTTCGCCCGCCGTGCAGCTCTGTCCGGCGCACAGGTAGCAGCCGACGATCGTGCCTTCGACCGCCTTGGCGAGATCCGCGTCGCCGAAGACGACGATGGGCCCGTTGCCGCCGAGCTCGAGCATGACGTGCTTGCCCGCCGCCCGGCGGGCGACCGATGCGCCCGTCTCGGTCGAGCCGACGAAGCCGACGCCGTCGACCAGCACATGGCCGGCGACCTCGTCGCCCACCTCGGCACCCGGTCCGGTCACGAGGTTGATCGCACCTTCAGGCAGGTCGGCCTCGGCCATGCACTCCATGAGCGCGACCGAGATGACGCTTGTCGACGACGCCGGCGTCCACACCACCGTGTTGCCCGCCGCCAGGGCAGGCGCGATGAGCTCCGCGGCCATCGTCAGGGGCCAGTTCCAGGGCGTGATGATTCCGTACACGCCGCGTGGGTAATGGCGTGCAAGGACGAGCTTGCTCGGCGAGGCCGATGGCAGCAGGCGACCTTCGAGCCGCTTCAGATCCTCCGCCGCGATGCGGAAGTACTCGGCGGCCTCGTCGACCTCGACCAGCGCTTCGGCCACCAGCGGCTTGCCCTGGTCGAGCGTGAGGATGTGACCCAGCTCGTCGCGCCTGCGCTCGATTGCCTCGGCAATCCTGTGGAGACGCTTGGATCGCTCGAAGCCTTTGAGCGCGGCCATCGGCTTGCGAGCGCGATGGGCGGCTTCGATTGCCCTGCGCGCGTCCGCCCGGGTTCCCTTCGGCACCTGTGCGATCACTTCGCCTGTGGCCGGGCTCGTCGCGTCGAAGTGCTTGCCGCTCTCCGAGTCGATCCACTTGCCGTCGACGAACATCTTCTTCACGGAACGGGCGACGTCGACAGTCATCTCTTGTCTCCATTGACATGCTGCGGCGCTGTGCGGCCCAGGTCGAACGCGCGCGCGTAAATGCGCTTGTAAGCGGAGGCATCGACGTCGCGCGGGTTGCCGATGCTCTGCGGATCGGCGGCGGCCTTCTCGGCCAGCATGGGGATCTCGTCCCTGCTGAAGCCAAGCTCTTCGAGGCTCGGGATCTCCACGTCGACTGTCAGCTGGTGCACGTAGTCCACGGCCATCTCGGCCGCGCGCCAGACCGTGGTTCCGCGCACGTCGAGGCCGAAGGCGGCTGCCATTCGCGCAAAACGCTCTGGCTCGCCAGCGTGGTTGTATTCCATGACGGGGCCGAGCAGGCGCGCCGTCAAAGCTCCGTGCGGCGCGTCATGCACCCCGCCCGCGGTCTGGCTCATCGCGTGGGCCGCGCCGGCCGAGTCGGTTCCGTATGCGAGGCCGGCGAGCATCGCCGCCGCGCTCATGTGGTAGCGCGCCTCGACGTTGGCGGCCTGCGAGAAGGCGACCCGCAGATATCGCGTCACGTACTCCATCGCCATCAGCGCCACGGCGTCCGTGAAGGGCTGGTGGTAGGACATCGTGTAGCACTCGACGGCATGCGCCAGCGCGTCCATGCCGGTGCCGGCGGTGACCGCGGCCGGGAGCTTGATGGTGAGCTCCGGGTCGATCACAGCCACCCAGGACGCGATGTTCGGCGTGCCGCCGACATTGAACTTGATCTTTCGCTTGGGGTCGGTGATCACAGCCCAGAGGGTGACCTCGCTGCCTGTCCCTGCCGTGGTCGGCACCGCGATCATCGGCGGGATCCGCTTGGCGATGGGGCTCCCTCCCCACTCGTACTCGAGGATGCTGCCGTCATGAGCTGCCACCACCCCGATCCCCTTGGCGGTGTCGATCGAGCTTCCGCCGCCGATCGCGACCAGCCCGTCGCAGCCCTGCGATCGGTATTCGGCGGCGCCGGCGTCGACCAGCTCGACTCCCGGGTTGGCGCGGACGCGGTCGAACACGACCGGCTCGCAGTCTGCACCGCGAAGGACCTCGAGTGCGGTGTCCAACAGACCCGCCGCCTTCACACCGGGGTCGGTGACGAGCAAGGGGCGGCGGATCCCGAGCAGCGAAGCTTCGGTACCCAGCTCGCGGATGGCGCCAAGGCGCTGCACGAGGCGGGTCGGGCTCTGATAGGTGCGGAGTGTGTATTCGAGCATGGCTAGAAAAGAGGGCCGCCGGCATTGACGCCGGCGGCCATGGAGTTGCTATTCAACCGGAATTTCGTGGTGGATGCGTGTGAGATCGATCCCCTGGCGGCTCCGGTAGATCCGTGCCGCGACGTAGATAACCACCGCAACCACATAGGTCGCGACGAAGTACCACACCGAGTTCAGGGTCTTCTGGAACGACGTACCGTACAGGTTGTCCGGGTTGAACGACCACTGGTAGAGCATGAAGAGCAGGAACAATCCCGTGACCACCCCGACGATGGTGATCGCCGGGATTCCGGCCACCTTGTATCGCGCGATCGACGATGCCTCGTAGAGGTCCTTGCGCCTCCACGGCAGGATGATGGCGGCGATCACGGTCGCGAAGAAGGTCAGTGCAAGCACGGCAGTGGCGTCGAGAAAGACGCTCTGGAAGTCCGGCTTGTAGGCCCACACGGCGCTCACGACGACCGATGGCGCGATCATGAGCGCCAGCGAACCATAGGGAACGCGTCGCTTGGCCGAGACGCTGGCCGCCCATGAGGGCAGGACCCGGTCGAACGCGGCAGCGAAGATCACACGAGTCGACGAGAGGAACAGGGTGCCGGCCCACCCGAAGAACCACAGGCCCATCACGATGATGAGCAGGGCCTGGAACAGCTTGTTGTCGACGAGCCAGCCCGCGAACATCACAGGGTAAGGCCACGTTCCGACCGGAGCGGTGCCGCCGTACCATGCGGCATTGGCGGCGTTGTAGAACTGCCAGCCCATCGTCTTGACGATGAGGAGCAGGACGATCGCGACCATGCCGATCGTCACCCAGAGTCCCCAGAACATGCTCCAGAAGGGCTTGCGGATGTCCTTCGCGCCGCGGACCTCGCCATATAGGGTCGCACCCCAGTTGGGCCAAAGCAGGTAGAAGGCGAGGAACGGCAGGACGAGGAAGATCGGCCCGAACGAAAAGAAGCCGAAGTCATGTGGCGCATAGCCGGCCTTGGTCCCGGCGTCAATGGTCGCTTGATAAGCGTTCGCCGGCGCTCCGAAGAGGCTGGTGGCCTCTCGGTTGAATGCGTTCTGGAAGTCGCTCTGGCTGGCGAACACCAACAGGCCGCAGACGACGGCCAGGCCCACGATGCCGATCCAGAAGCAGATCTTCTGGATCCGCGCGTACGTCTCCATGCCGAGCGTCACCACGACGCTGACGAACGCCAGGACTATGAGACAGCTCACAAAGATCCCGTTGTGGCTCGTGAAGAACATTGCGACGTTTGACCACCCGAGCGTGTAGGCGAGCGGAAGGAAAAATTGAACGTTAAGGATGTTGGCGTAGATCGGCGCCCAGAGAAACAGAGTGAACCACCACCCGGTGATGGACAGCACAAAGCCGAGGCCGCCGCCGAGAACGCGGCTCTGCCAGGCATAGTCCCCACCCGTGCGGGGCATGACGCTGACCAACATCGCGTATGTGATGACCAGGAACGTCGTGAGCACCCCGAAGATCAGGATCGCCGCAAGCAGCTGACCGTCCGGCACCCAGTACACATAGGACATTCCGTACAGACCGAGCGTGATCAGGTTGACCGACCAGAACGAATAGACGAAGGCATCGAATGTGGACCAGGCCTTGACCAGCCCGGTCGCGTTGCGCAGGAACAGCGTCGGCCTTGCGCCGGTACTCCCCATCGTCGTGTCAGCCATGTTGTCCTCTCCTTGTCTCCGCTTCTAACCGTTGACCAGCTGGTAGCTCTTGATCCCTTTGTTGGGGTCGAGGTTGATGATCGCCCCCATCAGCATTCCTTCTTCGTATGCGCTCCCCGGATTGATGGACAGAGTCTTGCCGAGCTTGACGGCGCCCTTGCTCTCGTGAATGTGCCCATGCAGGGAGAGCAGGGGCTGGTGCTTGTCGATCGCCTGTCGCACCGCGGTGGATCCGACCGGGCGCAACGCGCGCCCACCGTGCAGCAGCTTCATGTCAGCGTCGATGGCCGGCGCCTCGTCGAGACCCGATCGATAGGGCGGGCAGTGGAGGTTGAAGATCGCGCGAGTAGGGTCGGCGATCTGCTTCGCCATCGCCTCTATGCGCTCGCCGAGCTTTTCCTCGGTTTCCTCCCGATGCGTGTTCCACGGCGTGTGGTTGGACCAACCCGTTGAGATCATCGTGAAGCCGTCGATCTCGACCATGCGCCCCTCGCCGAGCTCTACCAAATCGGACTCCCGGATGACGCCGTCCACCTCCATCTCGTCGTCGTTTCCCGGGCATACGAATAGGCGCACTCCGGAGCCGTGCAGCTTCTCTGAAGCCATCTCCATCCACCGCCGAACGCCGTCCAGCATGATCTGCTGAAACGTCTCCTTCCGGACATCAGCGTTCTCGTCCAGCTCCTGCAGACGTTCCGGCGTTACGTGCAGAGGGTAATAACCACGGCGGCGGATCTGGCTCTCGATGTCTCCGACCTCGCCTGCCGATACGACCTGCCTCTCGCTGGCGATCGTCACCGTGTAATGGCCGTTCTCCTCGACGATCGGGATCATCGCCTTGCCGGTCATGTCGCCGCCGCAAATCAGGACGTCGGCGTCGTAGAACTTCGCGGAGTTGAGGAACTTACGCCAGCACACCTCCGAACCATGCAGGTCGGTCGCAAAAAAGACTTTCGGCATCGACTACCTCTCGACCAGCACTTTGCGGATCTCGCGCTCGAACCCGATCACGTGGCGCCTCATGCATTCGTCGGCACGCTGGCCGTCGCCGGCGATGACCGCGCGCAGCAGCTCGATGTGCTCCTCCACGGCTTCGCGCAGGCGCACGCCGTGGTCGAGGACCAGGTACCAGAGCCGCAAGCTGAGGTTGAAGTAGCGCTCCAGCGTGTTTTCGAGAAACGCGTTGCGGGCCGATCGGTAGATCTGACCGTGGATCTCTCGGTCGAGCTGCATCAGCTCGCGCGGGTTGGTGAGCTCGGCGGCATCGAGGCGTTCGAGCAGGTCGGTGATCGCCTCGCGGTCGCCGGCGCCGATGCGCTCGGCGGCCAGTCTCGCCGCGTGGCCTTCGAGGACGACGCGGACCTCGGTGATGCGCGCGAGGTCGGTGATGTTGACGTCCGTCACGAACGTGCCGCGGTGGGGCACGCTGCGCACCAGGTTCTCCCAGGCCAGCCTCTGCAGGGCCTCCCGGATCGGGGTGCGACCAATGTCGAGCTCGTCGCGGAGCCGGCCTTCCTCGACCACCGAGCCGGGCGGCATGTCGAGGCACACGATGCGGTCTCGAATCCGAAGGTAGGCTTGTTCGCTTTGCGATCGCGCCGCTTCCGCGACAGTGCTCAGTGCGTGCCTAGCTCCAATCGCCCGAGCCTGCGACGCCAACCCTGTGACCCCTCCCACATCTGGCCATCGACCGATATGCGACCGATATACCGCGGCAAACCCTAGCACCGCCCCGCACGTCCGTCAATTTCTTTGTCTAATCAGGCAGCGGCGAGCCACGAGTCTCGGGCAGCAGGAGCAGGAGGGCGGCACCCGCAAGCGCGACCACGCCGGTTAATTCCAGTGCCGTCCCAAGGCCCGCGGACGAGGCGAGAACCCCCACCGCCTGCAGGCCGGCCACGCTGCCGACAGCCCCCGCCACCGACCCGGCGGCTTCGGCCGTCGCCCTCGCCCGGGTGGGGAACAACTCGCCGGACCATGCCCCGAGGACCGGAGTCGCAGCGCTCGCGAACGAGCTCCACAGCACATTGCCGAGAAGGAAACCGGGCGTCCCGGTGGCGAAGCTCAAGCTCGCGGCCACCGCGGTGGCGCCGGTGAGACCGGCGCCAGGGGCTCTTCGGCCATAGCGGTCGCTGAGATAGCCGCCCGCCACGTATGACGCCGCTCCCGCCACACCGGAAACCGCGATCAGGACGCTGATCTTCGCCGGGCTCATGCGCAAGACCTGGCTGGCAAAGAGCGTGAAAAAAAGCCCCGCCGGTTCGAGGAGGACGGCGAGCAGGGCGGTCGTGGCGGCGATGATCACCAGGCGGCGGCGCCAGGGCGGCGCCAGCAGCAGCCGGAGCGCCGAACCGGAAGGTCTCACTCGCTCCCAGACGCGCCCTTCGGGCAAACGCAGCCAGATGAGCGGTGCAGCCACCAGGCCCACCCCTCCGGCAGCGAAGAGCCAGCGCCAGTGTGGAGCGACCAGGGGATAGGCGATCACTGTGATGGCGGTGCCGGCTCCGCTCAGCACCGCAAGCACGCTCACCGCCTGGCCACGCCGGCCGGCCGGCGCTTCTTCGACGATCAGGGCGGTGGCCACCCCACCGACCAGGACCTCGAAGCAGACCGCGGCCAGGCGGAGGAAGGCGAGTCCTTCCAGGCTGGGCGCGAAGGCGCTGCCAAAGTTGGCGATCGAGAATCCGGCCACGCCGACGGCGATCAGCCGCCGGCGCCCGAAGCGGTCCGCAAGCGTTGCGAGCGGCAGCGCGCCCAGGCTTCCCAAGGCGAGGATCGAGCCCAGATTGCTGAGGTCGGGCACTCGCGCATGAAAGTCACCAGCGACCGCAGGCAACGCCAGGACCAGAACCGAACCGTCGAATGCCGTGAGCACAACGGCGAGTCCTGCCCACGCCAGCGTCCGCCTCTGCATCGCATCGAGCTGCACCACCTATAGGAGCCGAAGCCTCCTGAGCAGGTACGGGCCGGGGCCCAGGAATCCGCAGGTGGCCGCGATGTGCGCGATCGACACGCCGATCAGCGATGGCGGTCCGGGCAGGAGCCAGAACGCCAGGCCGAGGGGGATCCCGGCCAGGGCGGTGGCGAGCGTATCGGCCCACGGCCAGCCGAGCCGGTGATAAAGGACGTAAGACGCGGTGCCGGCCACAAATCCGACCGGCGCCCCGAAAGCCAGGCCGAGTCCGCCCTGGACGAGGCCTCTGAAGAACGCCTCCTCAATCGGGCCGTTGACGGCATAGAACGCGGCCTGGAACAAGGCGTCGGTGGGCGCGCCGGGGACGAGGAGCGCACCCCGGCGCCGTGCGAGCCACCGCTGCACGAGCGCCGCCGCCACGAAAAGCACGGGCGCAGCCACCGCGGCGAAAGCCAGCTGGGCTCCCACCTGCCCGCCGGAAAACCCCAGCCAGGCCGGCCGCCACCCGACCTCGACCACGGCCACCACCACAGCGAACGGCAGGAGTCGGCGGAGGAGATCGGGGGCCATCCAGGCCCAGCTGTCGGGAATACGCGTGAGCACGGCCCGCGTTCCAACTTTCATGGAGTTCGAGCTCTACTTCGACTATTTGTGCCCGTTCGTATATCGGGCCTCATTGCTGCTCGTGGACGTAGCGGTCGAGCGGAGCCCGGGTGTCAGCTGGCGTTACTTCTCGCTGACGCAGGTGAACTCGAAAGAGGAAGGGTGGACGGTTTGGGATGCCCCGGCGGCCGATAGGGTGCGGGGCAGGCTTGCATTCAAAGCCGCGGAAGCCGCCCGGCGCCAGGGCAAGTTCGACGTATTTCACCGTTCCCTGCTCGCCGCGCGTCATCAATCGCGATTGGACATCGACGACGTCCGCGTGGTCGAGCAGGTGGCCGACGACTCGGGTCTCGACCTCGCGCGTTTCCGCCGTGACGTCGATGACCCGGCGATCATGCAGGCGCTCGCACACGATCACGTGCATGCGGTTGCCAAGCATGGAGTGTTCGGAACCCCGACCTTTGTATTTCCCAACGGTGCCTCAGCGTACATTCGCCTGGCCGACGCACCGCCCGCCTCGGAGGCCTTGAACCTGTACGACAGGTTGATGTCGATGGCCGCCGACGAGACCCGTGTCCTCGAGATCAAGCGCCCCATCCCACCTTCACCCGACTGAGTTATTCCTTTACACGGTTTAACGGCGTCGGGTACGCCGATCCGCTTACGCGTTTTTTGCAAAGGGGTTAATGCGCTCTTTGGGAATGGGATGTTGAATCGGTGGTTTTTCGCCCCACGCTCGCCTTCGGGGTCGAACGGCGGAAACCACACGGACGATGATTCGCCGGTAAAAGAGGCGGACTTCATCGTGCTGCCCGCCACCGCCAGCGATTCCTGGCGGACGTGGCTCATGACCGGCATTCGGAAACGGCCGTTCGACCGGCGGCGCGTACGTGGTGACCACAAAGGTCTGAAGAAAATGTTGGTCGAGGGCACGCCACCGAATGACGGAACGCTGCCCTGGAACGATTTCTCGAGCGCGATGGTCCGCCAATCGGTCGACGAGGCGCTGAACACGCTGCCGCTCGGCCACAAGCAGGCTGTCAAGCTGGCGTACTTCGGCGGCCTCACCAACGAAGAGATCGCAGCGCACCTGGGCATCGGCGAAGGCGCGGTCCGGCGGAAGCTGCGTGAGGCGCTGAGGGCGGTGAGCGCCCACGTCGAGATGGGTCGAGCGGCCGCAAGGCGCACGATCTATGCGATCGCGGGGTGGTTTGCATTTCGCTCCGTCGTCGACACGGTCCGTCGCGGCGTCGAGAGCGCGTCCGACCACGTAGCCGAGGCAGCGGTTGTCGTCGCCTGCGGCGCCGTGACCGCCGCCGTGTTTGCCGGCCAAGCGCCGTCACCGGCGCAGCTGACCCAGGTCGATCGCGGACGCACCACCGCGGCCGCTCCGGCGGCGCTACCCGCGGCGATCGTGCCCGCCCAGAAGATCACAGTTCCGGTGACGATCCCATCTGTGCCGGACCAGATCTCGGTTCCCATCACTCTGCCGGCGCCGCCCGTGAAGGTCCCGGACACGGTCGGCCTGCCCACGCTTCCGCTCAAGCTCACCCAGCTGGTAAAGCTTCTCTAGCTGTTTCGCACGTAGATAGCAACGCCATCTACCACCGCCACCAGGCGGTATTTGGTGCCGACGAGGTTCTGCAGCACCGGATAGTTGCGCATTGGATACCCGGCGAAGTCGCTCCAGTTCGCGGCAGCGGTATCGACGATCATGGCCGGCGGGTTGCGCTCGAGGTCGGCCTGGAGCGCCGGCCACACGTCCGGCGTAGTGTCCCAATTGTTCGGCGGCAGGTGTGACCCGCGGTCGAAGCCGCGCAGGAAACCGGGAAAACGACTTGCCATGTCGCGATCCGATTCCACATAGAGCGCGGGCCAGTCACCCCACACGAAAACGCGATCGTTGGGTTTGGTGTGGTTTTTGATGTACGTCGCCACGAGCTCGTGCTTGGCGATCGGTGGGCTCCAGTCGTATGTCAGCGGGTCCGCGACAACGTCGTACGCGCCCCACCAGAGCGCCGGCGCCGCCACGCCGAGGGCAACCACGGTGGCCACTTCCCGCCGCATCGGGGTGTGCAGGGCATGATCGATCGCAAATGCCGCCAGCAGCGCCAGGGGCCCCATGACCTGGATGAAGTAGTGCCACGACAGGTGGCCGCCGGCCAGCGAGCCGGCGACCGACGCGACCAGCCAGGCCGTCACGAGACGGTGGGCAGGCTCGAGTTGCTTCCATCGCGCGGCCCACCCAATCGCCGCCGCCCACAGGACAGCGGTCGCAAGCAAGAAGGGAAGGACGCTGTCTTGCGCGCGCGACCACACGACCGCCGGCGTCCAGTTCGTGCCGGCGTACTGCGTCAGGATGCCGATCGTCCAGCGCCAGAATCCCGGCAGCGACCCGGTCAGCGCCAGCAACAGGGCGCTGGCCACCAGGCCGGCTGCGAGGCCGCCCGCAAACAAGAGCAAGGCCCGCACGCGCGTCACCCGCGGCTCGAGATACGCGAGCGCAAGCGGCAGCAGCAGGACCTGGATGGCGGCGGACTGCCTGAACGCTCCGGCTGCCGCCAGCAGCACCCCCGACCATAGCCATCGTCGCTGGAGCATGAGCAGCACTGACGCTGTGAGCGGCAGCATCATCAGCACCTCGGTGTTGGCCGCGAGCAGCCGCGGGTTGCCCGCTCCGGTCATGACGCCGTAGAAGATCGCCGCCAGCAGGCCGGCTCGCGTGGATCCCGCGTGGCGCCCGGCGAAAAAGATGAGAATCGCCGTCGCGACGACTGCGAGGAGCTCGATGGTGTGGATCGCGCTCATCTGGTATGTCCCGAAGACACGAAATGTCGCCGCATAGACCCAGAAGATGCCGGGCGGCTTGTTGTCCACGCCGCCCCCGGCGTACAGCGGCTCGCCCATGTTCATTAGGGCGGCAATCGAGGCGTAGATCGCCTCGTCCCCGTCGAGGAGGCGATGGAAGAACGACGGCACATGGGGAAGGACGATCGCGACCGCGGCAAGCGCCGCGATCGCGATCGGATTCAAGGTCCGGCGGGTGGTTGCGGTCGTGGACATGACGCCCGCCTATATTGCTGTACGGTCGCAACCTGGCCCGAATCCGCACGCCCCCACGGGGCAAGGAGGCGCCACGCCTTAACACGCACGGCTGACCTCAGGGAACCGGCCACCGCATAATCCAATAGCCCGCCGCCTGAGGTACACGCATTGCCAATCGACATCCAGGACATCAACGGCCCCCTCCGCGTGCTCGCCGGGCCGGGCACGGGAAAGACCCGCGCGCTCGTCGACCTGTATGAGCAGGCCGTCCTTCGACGCGTGGCCAGGCGCGACCAGATCCTGACGCTGACGTTTTCGACCGGCGCCGCCGACGAGATCGGCCGGCGAATCGACGAACGCCTGCAGGATGACTACGGCGAAGCATGGATCTCCACCTTCCACAGCTTCTGCTGGCGCGTGCTGCGCGACCACGCGCCCGACACGCACCGAATGCTCATCAACAGCTTTCAGGAATCGATCGTGATGCGGCAGGTGCTGGCCGAGGTCGATCAGGATGTGCTCGGCGCGCTTGTTGGCGTTCGCCGGTCGGACGCGTTCGCGCGCGACCTGCTGGGGTTTGTTTCGCTCATGAAGCAGAACCTCGTGCATCCGGCCGCGTTCATGCTTGCCACCGAAGCGGGCGGGAGCGATCGGCTGCGCGCGCTCGCCGCCGCCTACCAGGCCTACCAGGACCGGCTGCGCCGCGCGGGCATGGTCG
>VBHB01000236.1 GCA_005880315.1 Chloroflexota bacterium
GCGATGGCGAGCATGCCGAGCATTCCGTCGGTGCCGTTGATCAGCGACAGGCCTTCTTTGGTCTCGAGCTTGAGCGGCTTGATCTTCGCGGCGCGCAGCGCTTGGGCTGAAGGCCGGCGGGAGCCATCCGAATCGGTGACCTCGCCCTCACCTACCAGCGTGAGTGCGATGTGCGCGAGCGGCGCGAGGTCGCCGCTGCATCCGACCGATCCATAGCGCGGCACCACCGGGGTGATCCGGGCGTTGAGGACCGCGATGAGCGTCTCCGCCACGGCTGGCCGCACGCCGGACAGCCCCATCGCGAGGGTGCGCGCACGGAGCAGCATCGTCGCTCGCACGACCTCGACGTCCGCGGGCGGGCCGACCCCAGCGGCGTGCGAGCGGATGAGCGCGATCTGCAGCTCGGGCTGGCGCAGGGGCGGAATGCGCGTGCCGGCGAGCGCTCCAAAACCTGTCGAAACGCCGTAGACAGGCTCGCGGGACCGCGCCGCACGCTGCACGCGGGCCTGGCTCTGCTCCATGCGCGTCCGGGCCGTCGCCGAAAGGGCGACCTTCTCGCCGTGACGCGACACCGCGACGACCTGCTCCTCGTCCAGTGAGGCGCCCCGCAGCGTGACGGTCACTTCCGAAGGCTAACCGTTCTCGAGAGCTTCACGGGGCGGGGATGAAGCGTGCGCGCACCGGCTTTTCATCCTCGACCTCGACCATCCACGTCGAGCCCTTGTCGTAGCCGCCTGTGCCGGGCTTGATCACGCGCCTGCGGACCAGGTCCTCGACCAGCTCCCACACCAGGTCCCCATGCGTGCTCAGCACGACGTTGTCGAGCTTGGGGTCGTCGATGAATTCGTACGCACCGCGCAGCCCGCGGCCTTCCGCAAGCGCCGGCGTCTTCTTGATGTCGATCTCGCGGTCTTTGGCCAGCGCCTCCACCGTCTGCATGCATCGGAGGTAGGGGCTCGAGTAGATCGCCGAGATCTTGAACGGTTTCATCACGTCGATCAGGCCCTCGGCCTGCTTCAGGCCCTTCTTGCTCAGCGGCCGGACCCGGTCATCGCCCTGCCAGTGGCCACGGCTGCCGGCCTTGGCGTGGCGCACGAAATAGAAAGTCGCCATCAGCTAAAGAACACGCGCGGGTTGTGTCTCACCGGCGAAGCAGGGGCGGCCGGGCACCGGCCGCGACTTTGTTTTTCGCGTCTCCCCATCGTGGCGAGGAGTACTCACTCAAAGCATCCCAACAGCGGGAAAATGAGCAGCGCGGCGAAGCCGCGCGATGAGAGAAAACCGACAGGTTGTCTCTCATATTCTTAGGGCATCCACTTGCGGAGGCGTTTTCTGTCCAGGGCCTTCAACACCTTCGGCCACTTCGCGCGCGCGTCCTGCGCCGCCAGGTGCTCCATCGCGATCAGCTCCCCGGCCACGAACGCCTTGCGCCCGGTTACCCGCGCCACGCGAAGCCACGCCTGCGCCGTGACGCTGTCCTGGTGCTCACCGAGGATCGTCTGCAGCTTCGCCGCCGCACGCGCGAACGCGACGGCGCCTTCACCGACGACGGGGGCCACGGCCTCCGCCGCGTAGCGCGCGCGCTTGGCAAGGATGCGGATTCGGTGCAGCTCGGGGTCCGTGGGCGGATCGGGCAATTGCCTGGTGGCGCTGCGCAGGCGCCGCCACGGGCCGGTCGCCAGCGGAGGCAGCAGCTGCGAGGCGGGCTGGTCCGCATCCAGCGTGCAGACCGGCGAATGCGCCGCCGCCACCAACGACTCCAGCAAGTCGACATAACGTTGGGAGTCGAGCTCGGTGTACAGCTTCTTCCTCAACGACTCGATCTCGAGCTCGAGGAGGTGGAGAAGAGAAGCCGCCGACCGCGAGTCGCTCGCGGGCAACGACTTGGCCCGCTCGCGGAGGCGATCGAGGAGCACCTCGCGGTCGCGCACCGCGCCCAGCGCCATCGCGAGCCAGCCGAGCTCCGAGCGCAGGGGGGCTGTCCATTCCGGCTCGAGCAGCGGGCCGAAGGTGCGCAGGTGCGAGCGCAGCTTGCGCGTCGCCACGCGCGCCTGGTGCACGGCCTCCGGATCTTTGCTGGTGCGCACGAGCGGGTCGTTGCGGAGGATCGCCGCGACCGGCTCGGCGAGCACGGTTCGGATGACTTCGCGCGCCGCCGACTCGGGGGTGACGGGCAGCGGGGCCACCTCGGGGGGCTCCATGGCGCGAGGGCCGAGGGCTCGGATGTGTTTAGGAGTGGGGTCAGGGGCTCCCGCCCCCGCCGCGCGCAGGCGGTCGACCAGCGGCGACACGATGGCATCGTTTCCATCGGCGCCTGCGACCTCGACCTCGATCTCGCGAAAACGTGCAGCCACCCGGCGGCCGTCTCGCACCGACACCTCGTCGTCGACGACCTCTGCCATGCGGCCGCCATCCGCACCCACCAGCCTCACGCGACGCCGGACGGTGGAGAGACGGGCGACCGGCACCAGCTCCGACTTGCGGACGTAAGCACGCACCAGCGCGAGGGCAGCGGCTGGAGGTTTTTTGGGCCCGCCTGGGAATGCAATTTCGTCCCTTTCCAACAATCCGTTGCTGGACGACGGGGAAAGCTTCAAGGTCCACCCCTCGCCCGCCCGGTAGCGAAGTGAGACGCCCCAGCGGGCGAGGCGGAGGTCGGGGGTGTCGTAGTAGACGGTCTCCAACCGGACAGCTTCTGGCGGGGTGACGGTCACACCGTCGACGACTCCGCCGAGATCTGGGAGGTGGAACGCGGGGCCGGCCCCGAGCTTCACCTCTCGTTCTTTAATGGGGTCCCCGTGAATTCAAGCCGAAGGCTCTGAATTCATGGGGCTTAAGCATGCTTGATTAGGCTTACCACTCCATTGCCGCGCGCGCGCTCCAGAGCCAGCTCCTGGAAGCGTCTCTGCGAGTTGAGGCCGTGCTCGGTTTGGATGTGCTGCCATGAGCCGTCGGGCTGCAGCTCGGATG
>VBHB01000237.1 GCA_005880315.1 Chloroflexota bacterium
CGGCTACGACGCCTTCCGGCGTGAGCAGGCGCAGGCCCGGCAGGAAGGGCGCTATCTCGGCGTGGGGATCGCCAACTACGTCGAGCCGACGACCCCCGGTTACGGGTACTACGGAACCGAGGCGGCGACCATCCGCATCGAGCCGTCGGGCATGGTGAACGTCTTCATCGCCGGTGGCTCGGCGGGGAACAGCCTCGAGACCACCGTCGTCCAGCTGGCGGCAGATGCGCTGGGCGCCAAGATCGACGACGTCGCCACGATCCAGGGCGACACCGCGGTGACCGCCTTCGGGGCGGGCGTGGCCGGCAGCCGCAGCGCCTCGATGACCGCCGGTGCCGTCCGGGAGACGGCGGCCATCCTGCGTGAGCGCATCGCCGCCATCGCTTCCTACAGGCTGGGGGCGGCAGTCGACGACATCGAGCTTGAAGGGAGCCGGGCGGTCGTGCGGGGCAGGCCGTCGGGAGGCATCTCGTTCGCCGAGCTCGCCACCCTCGCCCACTCCGACCCGTCCTCACTGCCGGCCGGCCTGCCCGCCGTGCTGGAGGCCAGCGGCCGCTACACGGCATCGAGTGGTTCGTTGTGGGTCAACGCCACCCACGTGTGCACATGCGAGGTCGAGATCACGACCGGACAGGTGAAGCTCCTGCGCTACGTCGTGGGTGAGGACTGCGGGCCGATGATCAACCCGCAGGTGGTCGAGGGCCAGATCGCGGGCGGGGTCGTTCAGGGCATCGGCGGGGTCTTCTACGAGCATCTCGCCTACGACGAGGACGGCAACCCCGTCACCACCACGTTGCTGGACTACCTCCTGCCAACCGCGCCTGACGTCCCCCCCATCGAATTCGTCCACATCGAGACGCCGAGCAGCGGCCCCGGCGGCTACAAGGGCGTGGGTGAGGGCGGTGCCATCGGCGCCCCCCCGGCGGTGGTGAACGCCGTGGCCGACGCCCTCGCACCGTTCGGCGTCACCGTCACGCGGCTGCCCCTCGGACCGTCACAGATCCTGACCCTCCTCGAGGAGAACGAGCATCGACCGGGAGGTGCTGCTGCGTGACGGTCAGGGGCGCGAACGACGTGTACTACGACCCGTACGACGTCGCCATCAACGCAGATCCCTACCCGGTCTTCCGCCGGCTTCGGAAGGAGGCGCCGCTCTACTACAACAACACGCACGACTTCTATGCGGTCAGCCGGTACGACGACGTAGAGCGCGGCCTGGTCGACAACGAGGCGTTCATTTCGAGTCGGGGCGGCATCCTCGAGCTCATCAAGGCGGACGTCGAGATACCGCCAGGGAGCCTGATCTTCGAGGACCCCCCGATCCACACCATCCACCGCCGGCTGCTGTCCCGGGTGTTCACGCCCAAGCGGGTGGCGGCACTGGAGCCCCAGATCCGCGACTTCTGCGCCCGCAGCCTCGACGGCCTCGTCGGGGGCGGCGGGTTCGACTTCGTCGCCGACCTCGGCGCCCAGATGCCGATGCGGGTGATCAGCATGCTGCTCGGCATCCCCGAGCCTGACCAGGAAGCCGTGCGCGACCGGGTCGATGCCAACCTGCGCACGGCGCCGGGGGAGCCGATGCAGGTGTCGGCCGACTTCGCCAAGGGCGAGATGTTCGGTGAGTACGTCGACTGGCGGGCCGAGCACCCCTCCGACGACCTCATGACCGAGCTACTCAACGCCGAGTTCGAGGACGAAACGGGGACGACGAGGCGCCTGACCCGCGACGAGATCCTGACCTACGTGTTCGTCGTCGCAGGAGCTGGCAACGAGACCACCACCCGGCTCATCGGCTGGGCCGGCAAGGCGCTGGCCGAGCACCCCGACCAGCGGCGCCAGCTGGCCGAGGACCCATCGCTGATCCCCAACGCCATCGAGGATTCCTGGTCGGGTCCGCCAACCGCGACGACCGCCGCTTCCCCGACGGCGACCGGTTCGACATCCACCGCAAGGTGGGCCAGCACCTCACGTTCGGTTACGGCGTCCACTTCTGCCTCGGCGCCGCCCTAGCCCGCCTCGAGGGCCGCATCGCCCTCGACGAGGTCTTGAAGCGCTTCCCCGAGTGGGACGTCGACCACCACAACGCCCGTTTGGCCTCAACGTCAACTGTCCGGGGGTGGGAGACCCTGCCCGTGTTCACGAGAGGAGCTGCGTGATGGGAGAGGTGGACGGAAAGGTGGCGGTCCTCACCGGTGCCGGCTCCGGGATGGGTAAGGCCTCGGTGAAGGTCTTTGTCCGCGAGGGGGCGCAGGTCGTAGCCGGGGACATCAGCGGCGCCGAGAAGGACACGGCCGCCGAGGTCGGCGGGAGCGTGCTGCCTGTGCACTGCGACGTCACCCAGGAGGCGGACGTCGAAGCCATGATCCAAGCCGCGGTGGACGAGTTCGGACGAGTCGACGCCGTCCTCAACGTGGCCGGCATAGCCGACGGCTTCCTGGTACGCGACCTCACGATGGAGGCCTACGACAAGATCATGGACGTCGACCTGCGGGGTGTGCTGCTGGGAATGAAGCACGGCATCCGGGCGATGGCGAGGACGGGCGGTGCCATCGTCAACTGGTCCTCGGTCGGCGGGCTCAACGGTTCCGCCTACACGAGCGTGTACAACGCGGCCAAGTCCGGCGTGATCGGGGCCACCAAGGTGGCGGCCATCGAGGGCGGCTCCCTCGGTATCCGGGTGAACGCTATCTGCCCGGGCTTCATCCACACCGAGATCATGGGTGCCCACCCCGAGCACATGCCTGGGATCCTCGAGAAGGCGGTGCTGGGTCGAGGGGGCCAACCGCACGAGGTGGCGGAGGTCGCCTCCTTCCTGGTCTCGGACCGCGCCTCGTTCGTCACCGGAGCGATCATCCCCGTGGACGGGGGGTGGGCTGCACGTCTCGCCTAGGCACGCAGCCGGTACGGGCGCGGCGCCGGTACGACAACACGCTGCGCCACCAGCTGGCGACAGAGACCCGAGACCGCATCGTCGCCGCCGGGTCCGAGCTCCTTCACCGCACGTCGATCCGCGATTGGCGGGGGTTGACGGTCCGCGCTGTCGCCGATCGAGCTGGTGTCAACGAGCGGACCGTCTACCGCCACTTCGGGAGCGAACGGGGGCTGCGGGACGCGGTGATGCGCCGCCTCGAGAAGGACGCAGGCGTCGATCTCGACTCGATGCGGCTCGGGAACATCGCGGAGGTCACCGCCCGCATCCTCGAACACGGCTCCGGCTATCCCCTCGAGCGGCGGGCACCGGTCGACCCGACGCTCACCGATGCTGCCCAGCGCCAGCACGAAGCGCTGCTCCAGGCCGTGGCCGCGGGTCCCAACGCGTGGTCCGGTGCGGAGGGCATCGCTGCCGCCGCCGTGCTCGACGTCTTGTGGAGCCTTGGCTCCTACGAGCGTCTGGTGGTCGACTGGCACCTCGACCGCGACGAGGCGATCAGTGCCCTCACCTGGGTGGTCGGGCTCGTCGAGGAAGCGGTCGTCACCGGCCGTCGCCCGCACGCCCGGGAATAGCCTCGAGCTGACGTTGACATCGATGTCCTCGGGCGAGCCCCTCGGACCCAGCAGGGTCCTGTTGACCGATCGGGTGGCGGTCGTGACCGGCGCCGCCGTGGGCATCGGCCGCGCCATCGCCGTGGCCTTCGCCCGCTTCGGTGCCGACGTGGCCATGTGCGACCGCGACTCAGAGAACCTGGCCGCCGCCGCCGCCGACGTCGAGGCGACGGGGCGGGCAGCCCTCATCGGCCGGTTCGACGTCAGGGACGGGGGCGCTGTGGGCGAGTTTGCCCACGTTGTGCGGCAGCGCTTCGGCCGCGTGGACGTCTTGGTCAACAACGTGGGCGGCACGTTCAGGAGCGAGTTCCTGGGTGTGAGCCTCAAGGGCCAGGACGCCCTGGTGCTCGAGAACTTCGACAGCGTGACCCACTGCGTGCGGGCCTTCGTGCCTCTGATGCCCGCCACCGGCGCCTCGATCATCAACCTCACCTCTGTCGAGGCCCACCGGGCCGCCCCCGGCTTTGCCGTCTACGCCGCCCAGAAGGCGGCCATAACGAGCCTGTCGAAGACCCTCGCCCTCGAGCTGGGCGCGACCGGTGTCAGGGTCAACTGCATCGCCCCGGACGTCATCCCCACGCCCGGCGTCGGGCCCCTCGAAGGTCCGGCCGGCCATGTCCCCCTGGAGACGGTGGGCCACGTCGACGACGTGGCCGCGGCCGCCGTCTACCTGGCCGGCGACATGGCCCGGTTCGTCACCGGCATCACGCTCCACGTCGACGGGGGCACGGCCGCCGCCGGCGGCTGGCGTCGCCTGCCCGACGGGGGGTGGGCGACGTGAGGTTCGTGTGGCGTACCAGCTGACCGGGGCCCCCGAGGGCGGTTCGGTGGCCGGGCGAGGGCCACCCTCTGCCTGCTGAGGACGGTGCGCGATGTCATCGGGGACCTCGTTTCACGGCAGCCCGGCTGCCAAGCGCACGGCGTTGACGATGCCCTGGTAGCCGGTGCAGCGGCACAGGTTGCCGGAGAGCGCCTCTCGGATCTCGTCGTCGCTCGGGCTGGGGTGGTCGCGCAGGTAGGCCGTCACCGACACGATGAACCCCGGTGTGCAGAAGCCGCACTGGAGCCCGTGTGCCTCGCGGAACGCCGCCTGCACCCGGCTGAGGCCACCATCGGGTGGCGTCAGGCCCTCGACGGTCGTGACCTCGGCGCCCTCGGCTTGGACCGCGAACAAGAGGCACGAGCGCACGGCATCGCCGTCGAGGAGGACCGTGCACGCCCCGCACACGCCGTGCTCGCACCCGAGATGCGTCCCGGTCAGCGCGCAGT
>VBHB01000243.1 GCA_005880315.1 Chloroflexota bacterium
CGACGCGGGCGTAGGCGTGGACGCCGGCTATCGAGGCCGAGGCCGGGTTCACCGGGTACACGGTGCCGCCGAAGCCTCCCGCCAGCAGGTTGCGAAACAGCTCGTGGCCGATGGTGCCCGGCGTCCGGCTGGCCCCGACCACGGCGATGGCCGATGGCCGCAACAGCTGACGCACCGACGCCACTTGGGCTCGCCGTTCCCGCTCCTCCACCGCGCCCAGCGAGCCGGGCGTCTCGTCGGTCGGGAACTCGACGTGAACCACCCCGCCCGACACCGAGGACCGCACGTCGAAGCCCGCGTCGCGGAACACGCCGAGCATGGACGTGTTACCGGCCAGGGTGTCGGCGTCGAAGCGGCGGATGCCCCGCTCACGGCCCGCGGCCGCGAGCTGCTCGAGCAGGAGCGAGCCGATGCCACGTCCCTGATGGGCGTCGGCGACCACGAAGGCGACCTCGGCCACGTCGGTGCCGTGGCGGTCGTAACGGGCCACCGCCACCATCTCGTCCTCGACGGTGGCGACCAGGGCGAAGCGGTCGCCGTAGTCGACGGTGGTGAAACGCTCGACCTCCTTCTCCGACAGGCGGGGGTGAGGACTGAAGAACCGGCGGTAGACGGTCCCGGGCGACAGTCGGGCATGGAAGGCGAGTAGTGCGTCGCCGTCGGACGGCCGGATCGGCCGGAGGTGGACGGGGACCCCGTCGGCAAGGAGGGCGTCGAGCTCCCACTCTGCCGGGTAAGCGCCGGCGTCCACGGGTCTCAGTCCCCCGCCCCGAGTGGGACCTGCCAGGTCACCTTCGTGCCCCGACCTCCCAAGCCCCCCCCGAGCGAGCACGAGCCGCCGAGCGCCTCGGCCCTACGGGCCATGTTCACCAGCCCGTTTCCTCCCGTCCCCGGATCCCCCGGGACGCCCTTCCCGTCGTCGGCCACCTCTGCCAGCAGCCGGCCGTCGGCCACCGACGCATGGACTTCGGCCCGGGAGGCGACAGCGTGGCGGGCGACGTTGGAGAGCGCCTCGCTCAAGGTGGCCAGCAGATCGCTCGCGATGCGCTCGGGCACCGCCGCGTCGATCGGTCCCTCAAGGTGCACGCGAGGCTCGAAGCCCAGCGAGGCCGACGCCTCGACGACCAACGCCAGGATCTCCCCCCGCAGGCCACGGCCGCGGCCCTTGGGCGTCTGGAGGGCGAAGATCGTCGAGCGGATCTCGCGGATGGTCTGGTCGAGGTCCTCCACCGCCGCGTGGAGCCGCTCCGCCGCCTCGGCGGGGACGAGGCGGACGGTCGCCTCGAGAGCCAGACCGGTGGCGAACAGATGCTGGATCACCCGGTCGTGGAGGTCGGCCGCGATGCGTTCGCGGTCGTGGGCCTGGCCCAGATCCCGCACCTTCTCCAGCAACCGGGCGTTGTCAATGGCGATGGCCGCGGCCTGGGCCAGGACCAAGGCCAGGCTCTCGTCCTCCTCGGCGAACTCGTCCGCATCCCGTTTCTCGGTGAGATAAAGGTTTCCGTAGACCCGGCTTCGGATGGTGATGGGAACGCCGAGGAACGACCGCATCGGGGGGTGGTTGGGCGGAAAGCCGTAGCTGTCGGGGTGTGTGGAGAGGTCCGCCAGGCGCAGGGGTTTGGGTTCGAGGATGAGCAGGCCCAAGATGCCGTGGCCTTCGGGCAGGTGGCCGATGATCCGGGCATCGTCCGGCCCTATCCCCACGTGTATGAACTCAGCCAGGCCGTGGCCGTCCTCGTCGAGCACGCCCAGCGCTCCGTAGCGGGCGTCCACAACCGCGACGGCTGCCTCCACGATGTGGCGCAGCACCACCGGGAGGGACAGGTCCGAGCCCACGGTGAGCAGTGCGCCTATCAGCTGGCGGAGCCGACGAGGATCATCGACCTTGTCGAGAGGCATCAGTCTCGCCCTTCGGCCTTGCGGCGCTCGGCCAGTCGGGCCGCGTAGGCTGCGGCCTCGGTGCGCCGGGCCATACCCAGTTTGGCCAGCAGGTTGGACACGTAGTTCTTGACCGTCTTCTCGGCCAGGTACATGGCCTCGCCGATCTGGCGGTTGGTGCGGCCCTCCGCGATGTAGTCAAGGATGCGGCGCTCCTGCGGCGTGAGCCCTGCCAGGGGATCCTTGGCCTCGGGCGCCCGGAGGCGGGCCAGCACCCGGGCGGTCATGACCGGGTCGAGCAGGCTCTCGCCCGCCGCCACCCGGCGGATGGCCGACACCAGCTCTCTTCCGTGTATCTGCTTGAGCACATAGCCAGCGGCCCCCGCCATGATCGAGGCGAAGAGGGCGTCGTCGTCGGCGAAGCTTGTGAGCATGATGCAGCTGACCTCGGGGTGGGCCGAGCGGATCTCGCGGCACACCTCCACGCCGGTTGTCTCGCCGGACGCCTCACCCAGCCGGACGTCGAGGACGGCGACGTCGGGCTGGCTATGGGGGATGCGTTCGAGCGCCTCGGCCGCGGTGGCAGCCTCGGCCACCACGGTCATGTCCTCCTCCGTCCAGAGCAGGTCCCGCACCCCTCGGCGGACGAGCTCGTGATCGTCGAGCAGGAATACCCGGACTGCCACGGCTCCATAGTGCCCGACGCGACCAGAAGTCGGCCCGGACGCCAGCGCTGGGCGGCCATACCGCAGCGACGGAACAGCCGCTAGCCGCGCGTTCGCATGGTGCGAGTACTCGAGGCGCCGACGCCTTCAGGTGACGCTGGACGCAAGCGGCGACCCGTGAGTATGTCCGCGCGGACACGCACCACGTGCTCAGAGAATCCGTGAACGAGTGGCACCGGCTCGAGCGCGGCCACCGCTGCCAGTTCGTCGGGGTGGTACACCTCCGAGGCCCGTCCTGTGACGCACACGCTCCAGCCGGTGCCCCGAGCAAAGTCGACATCGTCGGCCTCGAAGGCCACGATGGCGTGGTCGACGGCCGCGCCCAGCTTGGAGCCCGTGCCGGTGCGGAACACGACGTCGTCGTCTAGGACTGCAAAGCTCACGGGCAGGACGACAGGCAACGCTCGCATGGAG
>VBHB01000211.1 GCA_005880315.1 Chloroflexota bacterium
CCGGACCTCCCGTCATCCAGACATAGCTCTTGGAGGTGTAGATGTTGCAGTTGATAGCGGGTTTGTAGTTCGGGCCCGACGACCCCGGATTGCCGTTGTTGCAGAGCACCGGCGAGCCTGAGCTTGCGTTGTCGGCGGCAGGGTTCGTGGTCGTGAACACCGCACCGGTAACTCCGCCGCCCGCTGTGACTGAAGAGCCAGCCAGCACGAGCGCGGCGACCGCGATCGCAGAGCTGCTTACGAGAACGCCAAGCCGAATACGAATCCACTCCCTCATCGGGGCCCTTCCCTCCCTGATTCTCGGGGCGGCCGGACGCCCCTTAAACCGGCACGTGGCGAACGTCGCCTGGAAACAGCGACGCGCCCTCCTCTCGTCGCGATTCTATGGGCGGTCTCTGAAGCCCGATATAGGACTTTCGTACCCATCTTCGCGGCGGCGCTTGACCAAGGTGATGGACGATTCCCGCCGCCAGTCCGGTTAGGACTTAGGTGAGCGCCGCGACCATCCTCTATCAGCAGAGTGAGACGCGGGTCGAGGATGCCGAAGAAGACGGGACAAAGCTGTGGCTCACGCTTGCCGACCTGACGGCGGCGACCGGCTGGACGCTCAAACCAGAGGGCGTCTGCAAGGATGAGATTTGCGTGCCGGCGCCCGATGCGCGCAGGGCGGCACTCATTCGCGATGGGGCTTCAGGGACGCTGCTCGATCTGACAGAGTTCGCCAGGCTCATCGAGCAACCCTTTGCTCACGACGAGAAGAGCTCAGTCTGGTATTTCGGACCGGCGGGCTGGGAGTGGAAGACGAAGCTGTCTTCCCGGCGAGCGCCGGATTTCGTTCTGCCGGACATCGCCGGCAAGCCGCATACCCTGGCCGAGCTGCTGGGCAAGAAGCTCCTTATTCTTTTCTGGGCGTCCTGGTGAAGCTGCCGATTTGACCTGCCGGTCTGGCAGGAGTTGCGGCAAGAGCTGAAGGACAGCAATTTCGAGGTCGTCACGATCGCCTGCGACGCCAAGGGTCGGGCGGCGGTCGAGCCGTTCATCGAAGCCGCCCACCAGATGCATCCAAGCCTTCTCGACGAGAAGCTGGCCGTGGCGGAGCTCTACGACGTGCGCAACGTTCCTGCCGCCTTCTGGATCGATGAGACCGGCCGCATGGTCCGAGCCAACGACCCGATCTACGCTCAAAAGCGCAATCGCGAGACTGGCGAGGTCACGCTCAACCGCGAATATATGGACGCCGTGCGCGACTGGGTGGCGAAAGGTTCGGCGAGCGACTACGTGATGAACGAGCATGGGCTCGATGCGCGCATGCCGGCGCTCGACTCCGACGACGTCCAGGCCGCGGCGTTCTTTCAGCTGGGCACGTATCTTGCGATGCACGGTCATTCCGCCGACGCGCTCGTCCACTTCAAGCGAGCTCACGCACGGCGGCCGGAGAACTGGACTTACAAAAGACAGGCCTGGAGCCTGGGTGACATCGAGCGTGACTACGGCACCACGTTCCAGGAAGCGGTCAAGGACCCCGCCAGCGGTCCGTTCTATCCGCCCCTCGACCTGGGCGACCACCGCAAAGGCTGATCGACCTCGATGAGCACGAGCCTGTTGCGCGGCATCGATGCGGGCCGGCTGGGGATCTTCGCGGGCTCGCTTTCCCAGCAGCCGGCCACGGTGCAGCGCGAGGTCGCCGCCGAAATCGAGAAGCTCGGCTTTGGGACGCTGTGGTACGGAGAGTCGATCGGCCGCGAGGCCTTCGCCCAGGCCGGCATCTTCCTCACCGCGACCAGTCATATGGTGGTCGCGAGCGGCATCGCCAACATCTGGGCCCGTGATCCCATGGCGATGGCGGCAGGAGGCCGCACCCTTGCCGAGGCGTGGCCGCGTCGATTCATCCTTGGGTTGGGGGTCAGCCATGCCCCGATGGTTGCTGCCCGAGGCCACGACTACAGGCGGCCGGTCACCGCGATGCGGGAATACCTGGATCGTATGAGTCAGGCGTCATGGCGAGGCCCTGAAGTCGAGCTGCCCCCGATCGTGCTCGCCGCGCTTGGCCCCCGAATGGTGGCGCTGGCGGCCGAGCGCACCGCGGGGGCATATCCGTACTTCACCACCACGGAGCACGTGCGGCAGGTACGCGAGCAGCTCGGTAAAGACGCCTTCCTGGCGGCCGATCTCCCCGTAGTGGTGGCAGCCGACCGCCCCCAGGCGCGAACGATCGGCAACGCACACATGAGTCTCTACCTCCGAACCGAGAACTACCTGAACAATCTCCTCCGCCTGGGCTGGAACTCCGATGATCTCGAGCCGCCAGGCTCAGACAGGCTGTTCGATGCGGTCGTCGCGTGGGGTGACGTCGCCGCCATTCGGGACCGGATCGATGGTCACGTCGCGGCCGGCGCCGACCAGGTGGTCCTGAACCTGGTGACGAAGGACCGATCGGTGCCCTACCTCAATGAGCTGAGGGCCCTGGCCTCCCTCAACTGAACATGCCGCCGGTCCCACATATAAGAGGACGCGCGCGCCCGGCGCGATCCGGACTCCGTCCTAATTAACAGACCGACTGTCGGTCGGTTATAATCCCCAGACATGGCTCGGACGCTCAACGCGGCGGTCCACACGGTCCGCAAAGAGGCCTTCGTCGATGTGGCCCAGCGCCTGATGCAGACGAAGGGTTACCAGCAGATGAGCGTGCAGGACGTGCTCGACGAGCTCGGCGCATCGAGAGGCGCTTTCTACCA
>VBHB01000212.1 GCA_005880315.1 Chloroflexota bacterium
CAGCACCCAGCCGGTGACGGCGACGACCACGACCTGCCCGGGCGCGCCCGCCGCCCCGCCGCCCGCGGCGCCGGCGGGGACCCCGCCGGCGGAGGTGGCCCTCCCCGCCCCGTTCTCCGGCCAGCCCTTCTACAACAGCGGCATCTTCGTCGGCGGCCAGACCGCGGTCCTCCCGCTCTCCGCGGACATCAAGCCCGGCGCCTACCGCTTCATCTGCCTCCTCCATCCCACGATGGCGGCGACCCTCACCGTCGTCCCGGCGGGGAGCCCGATCCAGGCGGCGGACGCGCTGACCAGCGCGGCGGACCGCCAGCTCGCGGCCGACAGGATCGACGCGGCCACCGTCGCCGCCGGGGTGGCGACGCCGGCGGACGGGACCGTCCAGGCGGGGGCGGTCGGCAAGGAGCTGACCGTCAACATGTTCTTCCCCTCCACCCTGACCGTCTCCGCCGGCCAGACGGTGACCTGGAAGAACGACGGCTACGAGCCTCACGTCCTCGTCTTCGGCCGCACGATCACCCCGGAGGACCCACTCGTCTTCGGGGCACCGACGCTGGGGCCGGGGAGCGCATACGCGGGCGGCCTGGCGGTCTCGGGGCTGTTCGCCGGCAAGCCGTTCCCGTCGAGCACCTACGCGCTCAAGTTCACCACCGCGGGGAGCTATCCGTATACGTGCGCGATCCATCCGGGGATGGCGGGTGTTATCACGGTGCAGTGATCTCACCGGTCGACTCGCTGAAGCGCATCGCCTTCCTGCTCGAGCGCGCGCTCGAGCCCTCGTACCGGGTGCGCGCCTTCCGCCGTGCCGCGGCGACGGTGGAGGGGCTCCCCGAGGGCGAGCTCGAGCGGAGGGTGGGCGACGGCACCCTCCAGCAGCTCCCCGGAATCGGCGAGGTGATCGCCCGGGTCATCACCGAGGCGTCCGCCGGCGAGGTCCCCATCTACCTCCGGCGGCTCGAGTCCACCGAGGGGCGGCCGGTCGCCGAGGCGGGCGCCCAGCTGCGCGCCCGGCTGCGCGGCGACTGCCACGTCCACTCCGACTGGTCCGACGGAGGCAGCCCCATCGACGAGATGGCCGAGGCGGCGCGGGCGCTCGGCCACGAGTACATGGTCCTCACCGACCACTCGCCGCGGCTCAAGGTGGCCCGCGGGCTCAGCGCCGAGCGGCTGCGTCAGCAGCTCGAGGTCGTCGCCACGCTGAACCGGCGGCTCGCCCCGTTCCGCATCCTCACCGGCATCGAGGTCGACATCAACGAGGACGGCTCGCTCGACCAGGAGCCCGCGCTCCTCGCCGAGCTCGACCTCGTCGTCGCCAGCGTCCACTCCGTGCTGCGCATGCCCGCCGCGGAGATGACCCCGCGGCTGCTCGCCGCGGTCGCCAACCCCCACACCGACGTCCTCGGCCACTGCACCGGGCGGATGGTGAAGGGGAAGGGCCGGCCGGAGTCCGAGTTCGACCACGGGGCGGTCTTCGCCGCCTGCGCCGAGAACGACGTGGCGGTCGAGATCAACTGCCGCCCCGAGCGGCTCGACCCGCCGAAGCGGCTGCTGCGGCTCGCCGTCGAGGCGGGCTGCCGCTTCGCCGTCGACACCGACGCCCACGCGCCGGGGCAGCTCGACTGGCAGATCACCGGCTGCGAGCGCGCCGCCGCCTGTGGGGTTGATGTCGCATCCGTCATCAACACCCTGGACGCCGGCGCGCTCACCGCCTGGACGGGACGCAAGGGGGGACCTGGCTAGGCGGGGACGACGTCGAGGATGCGGTCGACCGATCCGTCCGCCACCACACACGTCTGGAACTGCGCGACGACGCCGGGCCCCTGGGCGGGGGGCACGCCGTTGGCGGCGGTCCAGTTCGGGATCACATAGGCGACGCGCCACACGTGGGCGGTGCCGCTGCCGTCGAAGTAGGTGATGATCGCGCCCACGCCCAGGTGCATGAGCGGGGTGAAGACGCCGACGTTGTGGCCGACGAAGTACGTCGGTCCGGGGATGCAGGTGTCGATCGCCGCCGCGGCGTGGGTGAGCTCGGTGCGGCCGCTGCAGTCGCTGTAGACGCCGACCGCGGTGTTGAGGCTGCCGTCACCGCTGGTGAGATGGTTGAAGAGCTGCACCGGGGCGGGCGGCGGCGCCGCGGTCACCGGATGCTGCACCGGCGCGGGCGCCGGGACCGGCGCCGTCGCCGCCTGCTGGACGACCGGGACCGGGGTGGGCGCGGGGGTCGGCGCCGGGGTGGGGGCCGGGGTCGGCGCCAGGGTGACCACGGCGGTGTTGTGGTCGGCGTTCGGGACCTTGGCCGAGGCGACGCTCGCGGCGGCGGGGGCGCCGGCGATCGGGGAGGTGATCTGGGCGTGGACCGCGGCGAAGGCGCCGGCGAACGACGCGATGGGGGGGGCGGCCGTGAACAGCCTGCGGAGGGGCACAACAGCGCTCCGTGCTGTCGGCCCCGGTTGGCGACCCTTGGTAACCCGGCGGTCTGCGAGAGATCCGTGGCTTTGCGTCCCCTCCTCGCGGAGGGTTTGCCTTTGTCAGTGGTGCCGACGGGGGCAGTGTGCACCTGCGGCGGCCTCCACGGAGCCCCCGGAACCCGCCTTCGACCGTCTCCCCGGTCGCCGTGACCTCTCCGTCGAGAACGCAACAATCGCGAGGAACCCGTCACACGCTGCGTGAGGCGGAGGTTCTCAGTGCGTCGCGAGGCGGCGCAGGGCCTCCTCGACCCGGGCCGCGTCGGGGAGGATCGCGGTCTCCTCGGGGCCGTTGTAGGGGAGGTGGCAGTCGGCGGCGCCGATCCGCAGGATCGGGCCGTCGAGGTCGGTGAAGAGCTCCTCGGCGATGAAGGCGGCAATCTCGGCGGCCGGCCCCATGGTGCGGTTCGCCTCGTGGACGAGCAGCACCTTGCCGGTGCGGGCGACGGTCCGCGCCACCGCCTCGCGGTCGAAGGGCGAGAGCGTGCGCAGGTCGAGGATCTCGGTGGCGGGCGGGCGAGGCCGAGGGGGACGACCTCGGCATCGTCGGCGACGATCTCGCGGTGGCGCCGGTAGAGCGCCTTGTGCTCGAAGAAGACCACCGGGTCGTCGTCCCGGATCGCCGCCCGGAGCAGCCCGCCGGCGTCGCGCGGGGTCGCTGGGACCACGACCCGCAGCCCGGGGATGTGCCCGTAGAGCGCCTCGATGCTCTGCGAGTGGTACACGCCGCCGTGCACCCCCCCGCCGCTGGGGGCGCGGAAGACGACCGGGACCGACCAGGCTCCGACGCTGCGCCAGCGCATCGTCGCCGCCTGGTTGACGATCTGGTCGTAGGCGGCATGCATGTAGTCGGCGAACTGGAACTCCGCCACCGGCCGCAGCCCCATCATCGCGGCGCCGATCGCCGCGCCGGCGATGACGATCTCCGAGATCGGGGTGTCGAGCACCCGCATCGGGCCGAACTCGGCGTGCAGCCCGTCGGTCACCTTGAACACCCCGCCCTTGATCCCCACGTCCTGGCCCATCACCACCACCGCCGGGTCGCGCAGCATCTCCGCGCGCAGGGTGTCGTGGAGCACCTGGACCATGGTGCGCCCCGCCTGCGGGTCAGCCATCGAACACGCCCGTCCAGTTCGCATAGCGCGCGGGGAGGGTCACCCCGCCCTGCGGAGGGTCGCCGGCATACAGCCAGCGCCGCGCCCGCTCCGGCAGGGGCTCGGGCATGGCGAGGGCGAGGTCCTCGTCGGCGACGACCTGCTCGCGCGCCTCGCGCACCATCCGCTCGTCCTCGTCGACGGCGAGCATGCCGCGCTCGATCAGGGTCTGGCGCAGTCGCGGCAGGGGGTCGGCGGCCGCCGCTGCGGCGCGCTGCTCGTCGCTCCGGTAGGCGTCGTCGTCCTGGGACGAGTGCGGAGTGATCCGTGGGACGCGGAGCTCGAGGAGGCTCGGCCCACCCCCGCCGCGCGCCCGTTCGACCGCCGCGCGCGTCGCCGTGAACACCGCCTCGGCGTCGGTGCCGTCGACGCTCTCCCCGGGCATCGCGTACGCGGAGGCGCGGTCGCTCACCCGCTCGACCGGCATCTGCAGTGCCAGGGGCACGCTGATGGCGAGGCGGTTGTTCTCGCAGAGGAAGACCACCGGCAACCGGTGCACGCCGGCGAGGTTCATCGCCTCGTGGGTCGCGCCCTCGCTCGCGGCGCCGTCGCCGAACCAGCACATCGCCACGCTGTCCTCGCCGCGCACCCGGGCGGCGTAGGCGGCGCCGACGGCGTGGGGGATGTGGGCGGCGATCGCGCTCGAGATGCTGCCGATCCGCAGCGATGGGCTGGAGAGGTGCATGGTGAGCTGGCGACCGCCGGAGTGTGGGTCGGCGCCGCGGGCGAGGCCGCCGAGGAGGATCTCGTACGGGGTGACGCCGAGCGCGATCCCGACTCCCATGTCGCGGTAGTAGCACCACGCGGAGTCGTGGCCGCGGCGCATCGCCGCCGCGCTGGCGATCTGGGCGATCTCGTGGCCGCGGGCGGTGAGCACGAAGCCGGCGCGGCCCTGGCGGGAGAGCAGCCAGAGCTGGTGGTCGACGGCGCGGGTGAGCACCGCCACCCGGTAGATGCGCAGCAGCAGCCCGTCGGGGATCGGGGGCTCCGCCGGCTCGCTCACGAGCAGCGGATGATACGGGCACTTCCCGGGGCCGGGCTCAGCCCGCCGCGGCCCGGGGACTGGTCCGCTGCGGCGCCGGTGGGAGGGTTCCCTCCGGCTTGTAGGCGACCGCCCGGTCGCGCTTCTCCTTGGCGCGGTACAGCGCGATGTCGGCGCGCTGCACCACCTCCTCGGCGTTGCCGCCGTCGGTCGGGAAGACCGCCAGGCCGACGCTGACCGTGACCGGCACCGGCCCCCTGGGGAGGCGGATGGCGGTGGTCTCGTTGCGGATCGCCTCGCGCAGACGCTCGGCGACCTCGAGGGCGTCGTCGGCGCCGAGTCCGGGCAGCAGCACCAGGAACTCCTCGCCGCCGTAGCGGTAGGCGTGGTCCGAGCCCTGGCGCAGTCCCTGGGTCTGCAGCACCCTGCCGATCACCCTGAGGATCTCGTCGCCCACCCGGTGCCCATAGGTGTCGTTGTAGGTCTTGAAATGGTCCACGTCTGCCATCAGCACGGTGAGCGGGTAGCCGATGCGCTCGGCGCGGACCACCTCCTCCGCGAGCCGGGTGTCGAGCGCCCGCCGGTTGCCGAGCCCGGTGAGCGCGTCGGTGACCGACCGCGCCTCGGCGAGCTCGCGCAGCTTCTCGCGCTCGCGGGTGATGACCACGGTCAGGCCGGTGACGATGGCGACGATGAACAGCCGGAACACCAGCTCGTCCCAGTGGATCTGGAAGGTCCCAGGGCTGGCGCCGATGCTCTCGCCGATGCGCCGTGAGGCGATGAGGACGCCGCCGTAGGCGGCGAGGAACGCGAGGGCGATCCGGGTCTTGCGTGGATAGTTCACCGCGATCTCGATCGCGATGACGCTGAAGAGCGCGAAGCCGGTGTTGTAGTGGTTGTTGCTCAGCAGCAGCACCCATCCGGCGCAGATCAGGAAGTCGCCGACGATGAACGCCCCGACCAACCGCTCGGCGATCCACGCCGAGCGTTTGCGGATCGGCTTCAGACCGAAGAAGGCGATCGAGTTGTACGCGGCCAGGAC
>VBHB01000213.1 GCA_005880315.1 Chloroflexota bacterium
GGTGTTATCCCCCGCGATAGGAAAGGTTGCCCACGTGTTACTCACCCGTTCGCCGCTAGGAACTTATCTCTCTTGCGAGAAATAAGCCCTCGCTCGACTTGCATGTGTTATGCGCGCCGCCAGCGTTAACCCTGAGCCAGGATCAAACTCTCCGTCTAAACGGAGGACCCAAGGCCTTCGCCCTGAGTCATAAGACTCTCAGAGTCTTTCCCACTCTTCAGTTGTCAAAGTGCTGGCCCCGCCGACGACCCCGGCGCCTTTTAGGGCGCACGAAGCCTTCCGTCAGAGGAACCTGCGAATTCTACCGGTGATCGGGCCCCGTTTGCAACGTGCCCCCGCCGGCCATTACTCGCCGGCCCTGATCCCGAGCTCGTCCAGGTGGGTCAGGAGCTCGGCCGGGTCGCCATACACCCGGTAGGCGCCGGCCATCTCCAGCTCCTCCTTGCCGTAGCCGCCCGAGAGCAAACCGATCCCTAAGGACCCCGCCCGCCTGGCCGCGAGCAGGTCCCAGACGCTGTCGCCGACCACGAAGCAGTCGGCCGGGGCGTGCCCAAGGTGGGCGGCGGCGGCCAGGAAGAGATCGGGATTCGGCTTGGCGTAGGCGACCTGGTCCCGGGTGATGATTGGCGTGCCTTTGGGGATGGCCAGCAGCGCAAGGGCGCCCGCCGCCGTTTTGTCGCTTCCGCTCGTCGCGATCGCCCAGCGGACGTTCATCGCGGTCAGGGTCGACAGCAGCTCCCGCGCCCCCGGCAGGGGACGAACCTGGTCCATTCGCTGCACGAATCCCTCCGCGTGCGCCTTCTGCAGCCGCTCGGCCTGTTCGTCGGTGAGGCTGTGGCCCAGCTCGCGGACGAGGGCCTTGAGGAATAGCCCGCCACTCATCCCGATCCGGCGGTGGATGCGCCAAACCGAGAGGTGAAATCCTTCAGTCTCCAGCGCCTCGCGCCAGGCCAGCACATGCTGGTAGACGCTGTCGACCAGCGTGCCGTCCAGGTCGAATAGCAGCGCCGGCCGCGACGAAGCGCTCCTCTGCATGGCTAGAACGAGCGCCGGCCGGCCATCGCTCGCGCCAGTGTGAGCTCGTCCGCATACTCCAGATCTCCGCCGACAGGCAATCCGTGCGCCGGGCGGGTGACCTTGATGCCGAGCGGCGCCAGCGCCCGCTGGAGATAGACGGCGGTCGCCTCACCCTCGATGTCGGCGTCGGTCGCCACGATCACCTCCTCCACGCCCTCCTCGCGCGCGCGCTCGAGCAGCTGAGGCACGTGGATCTGGTCGGGCCCGATCCCATCGATGGGCGAGATCACGCCGTGGAGGACGAAGTAAAGTCCGTTGAACTCCGCTGTGCGCTCGACGGCCAGCACGTCAAGTGCCGACTCGACAACGCAGATCACCGAAGCATCGCGGCGCGGTGACGAGCAGATCGCGCAAAGGCTGCCCTCCGCGATGTTGTAACAGCGCTCGCAGTATCCGATTCGCGCCTTCACGTCGGCGATGGCCTGCGCGAGCGACTCCGCGCGCTGGCGGTCCGCGCGCAGCAGGTGGAACGCGAGGCGTTGCGCGGTCTTGGGGCCGACGCCCGGCAGTCGCGACAGCTCCTGCACCAGCCGTTCGAGTGGCTCCGGGAGCTGCGGCAAGCTCGAGTCCCGGGCTTAGATGAGACCGGGTGGCAGGCCCAGACCGCTCGCGACCCCTTGCATCTTGGTCGCCGCCAGCTGCTTAGAAAGCTCCATGGCTTCATTGACCGCCGCCACCACGAGGTCCTGCAGCATCTCGGTGTCTTCTGCCGCGGCCGGGTCGATCACCACCGACACGACTTTCTGCGCGCCGGTCGCGATCACGCGCACCGCCCCACCGCCGGCGCTCGCCTCGACGGTCTCGCTCTCGAGCTCCGCCTGGACCTTGGCCATGCGGCCCTGCATCTGCTGGACCTGCTTCAGCATCTTCATCGGATCCTTCACTCCGAGACCTCCTTCACTCGCGTCACGCGCCCATCGAACCGGCGCACCACCTCGCGCACGAAGGGATCGTCCTCCGGGCTGGCGGGACCCTTTCCGCTCGGCTTGTTGGTTTCCGTCGGCGCCTCGCGCAGCCTGTACTCGATCTTCACCCCATCGCCAAGCCACGCGCGCACCAGCGGAAGTAGCTGCACCGACTGGTCCTGCGCCTTCTTGTGGTGAAAGCCGTACTTGAACCAGAGGATGAGCAGCGACCCGTCCACCTCAGGCTGCGCGTCGAGATAGACCGCGCGCACTGTGCGGCTCAGCTTCTCGAGGACGTCGGTCCAACCGGCGACGACCACATCTCCGGCCGGAGGCGCTGATACCGGCTGGGCTGCGGGTGTCGGAGTCGGAGTCGGAGTCTCGGTCCTCTTGACCTCTTCCCGCGGAGGAGCCGGGGCCACCACCGCCGCCGGCTGCCCGAGACCGACCTCGACCGCGAGCCGGGCAAGGGTCGCCTCGACGAGGAAGCGAGGCTCTGCGTGACGGCGCACCTCGCCGTCGAGGTGAAGCAGGGCGTCGAGCGCCGCCGACAGCCGCCGCGCGCCGGCCTGGTCGTGCCGGGACAGCGCCGCCACCAGCCGGTCCCGGCACCCCTCCATCAAACCGCGTACCACCTGCCGCAGCTCCGCCCCCGCGGCATAGATGCGGTTGAGCTCGTCGAGCGCCTCGGCGGCGCGGCCTTCGAGCACATGCTCCAACAGCGAATCGAGCAGGCGCGGGTCCGCGATCCCCAGCAGAGACCGCGCGCCGTCAAGGGAGATGGGACCCGACGCCAACGGCACCAGCTGGTCAAGCAGCCCAACCGCATCGCGCATCGACCCCTGCGCCGTGCGAGCAATCAGCTGCATCGCCTCGGGATCGACCAACACTTTTTCGGTCGATGCGATGTGCGTGAGCCGCGAGACGATCTGCTCTTCGCTGTGCCTGCGGAACACGAACTGCTGGC
>VBHB01000214.1 GCA_005880315.1 Chloroflexota bacterium
ATAGTCGATCGCCGAGACCTGTTTGGCCAGCGCGAGCCCGAGCGCGTTGAACGGGTCGAGCTTGCTTTCATCCGAGATCGGCAGCGAGCCCAGCCCCGCCACCACGATCACCTGCATCGGAGTGCGGAATGGCTCAGTGTCAGGGCCGCCCTCAGTGACGCGATGGCCGAGACCCTCGAGCAGGCGTGCGGTCTCGCGCACGCACCTGGCCACCTCTTCGTCGA
>VBHB01000215.1 GCA_005880315.1 Chloroflexota bacterium
ACAGCTCGACGGGATGCGCACCGAGCCCCCGCCGTCCGTGCCATGCGCGAATGCGCACAGGCCCGCTGCCACCGCGGCGGCTGCGCCTCCGCTCGAGCCGCCGGCGGAGTGATTCAGGTCCCATGGGTTGTGCGTGGCGCCGAAAAGACCGTGCTCCGTCGTCGGCCTGGTGCCGAACTCGGAGAGGTTGGTCTTGCCAAGGATCGGACAGCCCTCTTCCTTCAACCGCGCGACGGGAAAGAAATCCATCGGCAGCGTGTAGTCCTCGAATGCCCTGGATCCAAATGTCACCGGATAGCCGGCCAGCGAGACGAGGTCCTTGACCGACGTCGGTACCCCACGCAGCGGATAGCCGATGTTCGCCTCGTCGGCAGCCTTGGCTTGCTCGAGGGCGAGGTCGGGAGTGGTGAGGACGAATGCGTTCAGCCGGGGGTTGAGCTTTTCGATCCGCTCCAGGTACGCACGCGTCAGCTCCGTCGAAGAAACCTCGCGGCGCCGCACCGCCGCCGCCTGGTCAAGTGCGGACGCGAATGGATCCATGGCCGCTAATGGTGCCGATTCTTACGGCCGGGTATGGCGCCGAGGCCAGCGCTCGCTCGAATGCGTCGGCGTTGGCGGGTGGGATGGCGACCAGCAAGCCGCCGCTGGTCTGGGCGTCGCAAAGCATCAGCTGGTCGATCTCGGCAGCGCCGCCCCAGTCCACCTGGTCGCGATACACCTCATGGTTGCGCCGGCTTCCCGAAGGGAAGAGGTCACGTTCCGCCAGCCCACGCACGCCATCGAGGAAAGGAACAGCGTTCAGGTCGATGTCGGCGCCGCCATCGATGTTGGCGAGGTGACCGATCAACCCGTAACCGGTGACATCGGTCGCCGCGGTCGCGCCGGCGGCGACCATCCTCTCCGAGGCCAGGCGGTTGAGGGTCGACATCACGGCGATCGCTTCACGCTCCAACGCCGGCGGGCACAGCCCGCGCTTGATGGCCGTCGCCACGAGGCCCGAACCCAGCGGCTTGGTGAGGAACAGCACGTCACCCGCGTGCGCTCCTGAGTGGCCGACCAAGCGATCCGGATGCACCTCGCCGATTACGGTGTAACCAAATTTCGGCTCGGCATCGTCAACAGAGTGGCCGCCCACGACCGCGATCCCGGCTTCGCTCATCTTGCCGGCCCCGCCCGCGACGATCTTCTCCAGCAATCCAGCGCTGAGCTTCTCGCGCGGAAACGCTGTGATGTTCAGCGCGAACAGCGGGCGCGCTCCCACCGCATAGACGTCGCTGATGGAGTTGGCCGCGGCGATGGCGCCGAAGTCGGTGGGGTCGTCGACGATGGGAGTGAAGAAGTCAACGGTCGCGACCAGAGCGCGATCGGGCGCGATTCGATAGACCGCCGCATCATCGCGCGATGACGCCGCGGTCAGCACGTTGGGATCAACGATCGGGGGTAGAGCCCCGAGAACCTGCCCTAGCTCCACCGGGCTGAGCTTGCAGGCTCAACCAGCCCCGTGGCTGTACTCCGTCAATCGCATCGGTGACTCCATTGGTGATAAGTATCAGCACCATGGCTCTGGTGTTCGCGGCCATCGCCCCGCATGGCGGCCTCGCGGTCGCCGAGGCATGCACCCCGGACGAGATGCGGATCGCGCACAGCACGCGCGCCGGAATGGAGGAGCTGGGACGCGCCTTCGCGGCGACAAGGCCTGAGGTGGTCGTCGTGGCTACGCCGCACAACGTTCATATCTCCGGAGCATTTGCGGTGGTCGTGGCAGCTCGCGTGACGGGCAGCCTCGACGGCACACCGCAGCCGGTGGAGCTGGACGTGCCGGGCGATGTGCAGCTGGCCTGGAACCTGCTGGAAACGCTCATCGCGGATGGACTGCCGGCAGTCGGGGTCAGCTTCGGCTCCAACGACCCGTCGACCGCGGTGGCGCCGATGGACTGGGGAGTGCTGATCCCGTTGTGGTTCATGGGAGGCCGCCAGAAACCGCCACTGCCGCTCGTGGTCATGGCACCGGCGCGAGACCTGTCGGCGGCCGACCACGTGCGAGCCGGAGCGGCTGTCGCCACCGCGGCTGCTGCTTCAGGCCGGCGCGTCGCATTTATCGCCAGCGCCGACCACGGCCACGCCCATCGCGCCGACGGCCCTTATGGGTATCACCTCAACGCCAGGGTCTACGACGACCTCGTTGTCGACCTGGTCGGCGGCGACAAGCTGGCTGGGCTGGTCGACATCCCGGTCTCCCTTGTCGAGGAGGCGAAAGCCGACAGCTGGTGGCAGATGCTGATGCTCCTCGGTGCGACCGGCGAAGGCTGGCGCGGACGGCTGATCAGCTACGAGGCGCCGACGTATTTCGGGATGCTGACGGCGGCCTACCTGCCTTCATCGCCCCACCCGGGTGGCGGCGCTTCGCGCCGCGACCCGACCTCCCCACCGGGTGGGGAGGTGAAAACTAACCTCGGTACCTCGTCACGGCCTCGTAAACGCACTCGGCCCCGAACTCGAGCGCGCTGACCGGCACGCGCTCATCGGCGGCGTGGATGGTCGGCGAAGAGTTGAAGTCGGGCGGA
>VBHB01000216.1 GCA_005880315.1 Chloroflexota bacterium
TACTCCCGCGCCTCCTGACGAACGATGAATACGGACGCCGCTACGCGCTGACCCTCCAGGTCATCACTCCCACCTCCAGCGGGTTATGGATTCGAGGCTTGGGCGGCCTCGCACGCCTTGGCCTGTGCCTTCTCAGTTGTGTCCTCGGAGTGCTCGGCAGCCTTCTCCTTGGCGTCTTCGGCTTTCTCGTCCGCCTTGGAAGCCTTGGCCGCTCTCTCCGAAGCGTTCTCGTTCTTGCTGCTGGCCTTCTCGGTCGAGTCCTCGTTGACGTCGGCTGCCTTGCAGGCATCGGTCGTCGCGGAGTCGGTCTCCTGCTCTGACTTGCTGGAGGCGATGGCGCTCACGCATTGGCCATGGACGCCGTTGGGACCGTGCGGGCATGTGGTGCGGGCCGCGGAGGCGACCGCATCGCCGTGCGAGTCGGAGTTGGTCAGCGAGATGGCGCCGACGTTGGCCAGCACTCCCGCGCCCGCGAGCGCAAGGGCTGCACCGGCTCCCACCAACACAAATCGGAACTTCGACATTCGGGGATACCTCCAAGGGAAGGACTCCTTCCTCTGCGGGCAAAGAGAACCGAGCCGGACGTCCAAGTACCCAAACGATTTCTGAACCAACTCAGCCTGTATGAGTCACACTAACCAGGGAGCTTTTGATTGTGCCCTTGACACGAGCCTTCTTCAATTGAGCAGCCGTAAGTTGAGCCGCATGCGGGCGGCTCCCGGTTTCAGCGTCGAGCCCGTTCTCGAGTCGGACTCAAGCCTGGCCGAGCGGGAGCTGAGCTTCCTGGTGCGGCTCGCGCAAGCGGCGGCTTCGACCCAGAAGCCGGACGAGCTGCTGGACCTGATCATTGGGGAGGCGACCTCGGCGATGGGCACGGACGTGTGCTCGCTTTACCTGGTCACTCCCCCCGGCAAGGAGATGCTGCTGACCGCGACCAACGGGCTGAACGTAAAGATGGTCGGCAAGGTCGTCATGAGGGTAGGGGAGGGCATCACCGGCTGGGTGGCTGAGACCCGGCGCCCGGCAGTGGTCCCGGACGTCAGCAGGGAGCCGCACTGGAAGTGGGTTCCCGGCCTCGACGAAGATCGATTCCAATCGATGCTGTCGGTCCCGATCGAGTCCGGGCCGCGCCTGGTCGGTGTGCTCAACGTGCAGACGGTCGAGCTGCGGGACTTCAATTCCGGCGACATCGACTTCCTCCGCGCGATCGCCGGCCAGGTTGCCGGCATCCTCGAGCGCAGCGAGCTCCAGCGCCGGATGGAGGTGCAGCTGGGCGAGATCCAGCTCTCCCATGACATCCACGAGCGCTTCACGAAGCTGTCCCTCGAAGGCGCCGGCATCTCATCGATCCTCGAGGTGGTCGGTTCGCTGGCCGGCGGCCGCGCCGCCCTGTACTCGCCGGACGGCTATCGGGTCAGGGGAGTGGGGGTTTCGTCCGACGGCATGCCCCCGCGCATCCATGTGCCGGTGCCGCTGGCGCAAGCCGGTGCGCGTGAGGTGCGCATCAACGCCGGCCGTCCGGCGCGCGCGCTGGACGTGGTGCCGGTACGCGCCGGCGCCGACCTGCTCGGACTGTTGGCCGTCGCGGTCGATGAGCAGACTGTCGATTCGCACGGACGGCGTCGCGCCCTCGAACACGGCTCCACAGTGCTCGCGCTCGAGATGTCGAAGGAGCGCGCGGCCGCGGAGGTCGAACGCCGGCTGCGTGGGGACCTGGTCGAGGAGGTCCTGGCCGGGGGCCTGGAGGGGGACGAGGCGGAGAGGGTGGCCCGGCAGGCGGAGCGTCTCGGCCACCGGCTGCCAAATCGCGCGTGGGTCGTCGTGCTGGAGCCAGACGATGACGAGACGGAGGCGGCGCTGGCCGGGCGCGCTCAGCAGGATCGGCTGGACGCGGCGCTCAGCGGGCTGATCCGTTCGCGACTCCCCGGCGCGCTCACGCTGGTCCGCTCGTCGTCGGCCGTCTTCCTCATCCCCGACGACATCGCCGCCGACCTGGCCGCGGTGGAGAAGCTCGCGGGACTGATCCTCGCCGGGGCCGCCCCGGTGATGAAGCCAGGCGCAGCGTCGGTTGGCATTGGGAACATCGCCAACTCGGTGGGCGAGCTGGCGCGGTCGCATATCGAGGCGCGCCAGGCGCTGCGACTGACGCGGCGGGCGGGCGGGCGCAGCAAGGTCGCGTCGTATCGCTCGCTCGGCGCCTTCCGGCTGCTGCTCGAGGTGCAGAGCCCTGATGCCCTTCGCCGGTTTGTCGACGAGCTGCTCGGCACGCTCCTCAAGTACGCGCAATCGCGGGACACGCCGCTGCTGGAAACACTCGAGGCACTGTCATCGGCCAGGTGGGTGCGCCGAGCCGCCGCGCGTCAGCTGGGCATCCACATCAACTCGATGAGCTACCGGGTTGAGAGGATCGAGTCGCTGACCGGATTGCAGCTCGACGACCCGGAGACGCGTGTGGCGATCTCTATCGCGCTCCGGGCCCGCGCGATGCTGGGTATGTAACGCCGTCCCGTTCCGCACGTTTGGCGTCAAACGTGCGCCTCGGAGTCGATTGATGCGCATCTTTGGCGTCAAAAGTGCGGGTATGGGATCGGCAAAGAAACGGGCCCCGGCTTGCGCCGAGGCCCGCCTGGAAGGTGGTTCTTGGTTCCCTTTAAACGTCGTGGTAGAGCATGAACTCCCACGGGTGCGGGCGCAGCGCCACCTGGTCGACCTCTTTCTTGCGCTTGTAGTCGATCCAGGTGTCGATCACGTCCTTCGTGAACACGCCGCCTTCGATCAGGAAGGCGTGGTCCTTCTCGAGCGCGTCCA
>VBHB01000086.1 GCA_005880315.1 Chloroflexota bacterium
GGTCGCCGTCTCGAAGCTCTCGCGGTCGACAGGATCGAGGCGGCGTGAGTCGATCTCCCGGAGGTAGCCGAGGGCGTTGGCCACATGGTTCCTGAGGTTGTGCACGACGCCCTCGACCGCGCGGCTGTGGAAGAGGTGTCGATCCGCATCCGACAGCTCATCCTCAAGCACCCTTCGCACCCGCCTGCCGGCGATCGTGTCAGTTAGCGCCAGAGCCAAGATGCAGACAATGGTTGCTAGGAGATAGCCCAGCAACGTTCCGTCAAGCACGTAGCTGATCAGGAGAGAGGCCAGATTGAAATACACGAGCGCAAGCCCAAACGACGGCGTGAGGTTGTGGCGAACAACCTTAAGGACCGACTCGCCTGATGGAAAAGACAGCCCGACTGCGATTAGAGACAAGTTGGCGACATCGAATGTAAAGAGCGTGATTAGTCGAGGTATCAGAGGAATTGTGTTGTCGAAGCGAAAGTAGGAGGCCATCAATGCGCTCACCCACGCGATCGCTGCATAGCTCGCTGCGTTTGATAAGACAACTCGGAATCCTCGTCCCGCGTGTCCTAACGCCATTCCTAGGCCGGTGAGCGTTGCGTCGAGTGGGTTCATCAAGATCGCGGCGGCTCCAATCGCCACTCCGGTTAGGGATAGATAACCCCGGTCAAGGCGGACGCGTGGCAGGTTAAGCAACGCTGACGCAAGGAGTAGGTACAGAACGGTGAGCACATCGTCGGGATGATGAGCGTCATCGCGAAGCGTCAGCAGGTTCGCAACCACTATGGCGCCGGCGAGAAGCGCCAAGTACGAGTACAGGTAGAGGCTACTTAAAGACCGAACCATCTCTTCTTGTTAAGCTGCGCGCCATAGCCAAGGCTGCATCGGATCGAAAGGAATACCGCGTCCTCGTCGTCGACGACAGCGTCTTGCCTCGCGCGGCTGCTCGAACCATGCTCGGGACGGCGGCCGGCCTGCGCTTGGTGGGAGAGGCGTCGTCTGGGACTGAGGCACTCCAAGCAATGGGCAAGATCAAGGCCGATCTGGTGCTGATGGACGTCCACATGCCCGGCATGGATGGCGCCGCAACCACTCGGGAGCTATTAGCTGAATTCCCAGACGCAAAAGTCATCGCGTGGACTGTATCGGAGTCGAGTGACGATCTACTACGGATGATGCGGGCAGGCTGCTGCGGCTATGTTCTGAAGGACGTTGGCCCGGCGGAGTTACAGCGTGCACTATGGAGCGCTATTCGAAGCGAAAGTCCGGTGCCGCGCAAGATGATTCCAGAAGTGCTTAGGCGGGTTGCCGAGCAGACGCCCCTCTCCCACGCTTCTGGCACCGTCCCATTGACTTCCCGGGAGATGCAAATTCTCCGGGGTGTCGCGAAGGGATTGCCGACCAAAAGGCTTGCCCAGCAGCTTGGCCTCAGGGTGCCATCAGTGGAGACTCACCTCCATAACCTCTTCAGGAAGCTGAATGCTGCCAATCGCGGTGAGGCGGTAAGTACGGCGATGAAGTTGGGGCTCATTACACTAGCCGACCTCTAGTTTCTTGCTCATGGATTCCCATGTGAGCACCTCATGGCTTTCCATGAGGGTGTCTCATTGAAATTGACTATGGGCAACCCCAGGCCCCCCGGGCAGACTTGCACCAACGTGACTTGGACACAACGGCTGCTAGAAATCTGAGGACGGAGGGGTATCTGTAATGGTGCGCATCGTAAGGAGACTTCTGCGCGGCGGAGGCAAGTCCCGGGTCGTCGGTATGTGGATCACCTAGGCTGATTCAAAGTAGGGGTTCTCTGGTGACGGGGAGCCCCTTTCTAGCGAGTTGAGCTTGGGTGGCCTTGCTCGCAACCCGTCGGTCTAGAATTCCAGCGTCTTGCCTACCTTTAGTTCGCTCTCGTGGTCGGCGCGACTCTACTTGGTGCTGGTCTTCATTGCCGGCGCCGCGATAATTCCGGTTGCCTGGGTAGTCCACCCGCTCTCAGACGGAAGCCTACGGACCGCCCTTCCTACCCTGCTCTACTTGGCTGTTGGGACTCAGATCGCGGCCCTTCGGCCCATTCCGTGGAAAACGGGGTATCAGTCGGTCGTCGACCCATTGCTTGTGGCAACCGGTCTTCTCGCACCTGGGGCGGGAGTCGGCCTGGTTGCATGGATCGCCGTGTTTGACGGTCGGGTACCCGGTCGAAACATGAACTGGTGGCAGTTCTTGTTCAATCGGGCGATGCCTGCCACCGCCCACGTGATTCCTTCGCTGGCGGTAGCCTCGATTGGCGAAGACAGTTGGTGGGCAGTGCCTGCTCGAACTGCGATCTATGTGATTGCGGCAGTCGGCCTCAACTATCTGATGACAGCGATTCTGTTTTCGTTCATCAGACGCACATCGTTTTGGACGACCATCTCTCAGAACGTCGGAGCATCGACCATGGTTGCCACGCTCGCTCTGAGTTTTGCTGGCGGCATCCTATACCTACTACTCAAGACCCCCCCCATCCCTGTCGGTTACATCATGGCCCCCGGCTTGTTTGGATTTGTACTGGCCGTTCGAGGAAATGTTGCTGACGCACAGCGCCAAGGGGAGCTCAAAGACCAAACCCTCGACCTGGCCGCTCAGGCACTTGATGCCCGCGATCGTTACACCGAATCACATTCCATCCGCGTTTCTGAGCTAGCTGGCAAATTGGGAGAACAACTTGAACTCGGTGATCGAGAATGCGAGCTGATTCGAACGGCAGCATCGCTCCATGACCTTGGAAAGATCGGAGTGCGGGACGATATTCTCAACAAGCCAGGGCCATTGACCGAGGACGAGTGGGAGATCATGCGTCGACATCCCGATATCGGCGCGGACATGATCGCTCAGCACTCGGCCCTGGCGGAAGTTGCACCATTGGTGCGCCATCATCACGAGCGTTGGGACGGTACCGGTTACCCAGCGGGTTTGAGAGGCGATGTGATCCCGTTTGGAGCACGTATTTTGTCGGTCGCGGACTCATTTGACACAATCACAGGGCCGCGTCTTTACCGACAGTCGCTAATGACGCCTCTCGAGGGGGTCGACGATATCAGCCGCCGAGCAGACCACTGGTATGACCCCAACGTAGTCGATGCGCTTCGCGAGATTCACGGACTCAAGCCGCTCGAGCTCGCCGACCGTCCAACGGTGCCTCGGAAGGTAACCAGCCTTCGGGTACTGCGCTCAAACCCGGCATTCAGTAGTCTCCTTACGGCGATCGGCATCTCGTCTCTTGGCGATCCGCTCACCCAGGTCGCGACGCTTGTATCGATTTTTCTGGTTACGGGAAGTGCACGCAACGTAGCGATTGCGTTCATCGCTCAGGCTTTAGGCACGATCCTCATGACGAGCATCGTTGGGGGGCTAACGGACAGGTTCCGGCGCAGATCTTTGATAGTGACGCTGGAACTTACGCGCGCCGCCATTCTTCTGGGCACCCCGGCGCTAATTCATACATGGATTTGGTTCATTGTCCCGATACTGTTCTTGCTGGCGTGTATCAACGCTGTGGTCCAGCCGGCGAGGCAAGCCGCGATTCCGAGCCTTGTACCTGCTGGGCAAGTTGGCAAAGCTAACGCGCTGGTTGCGGCAACCATGATGCTCGCCAGCGCTGTTGGATTCGCGGTGGCTGGATTGATTTTGGCCTGGTTAAAGTCGACGGTGCTGCTGTTCGTCGCCGACGCTGCTACCTTCGCCCTGGCAGCGCTTATCACGCTAGGCATTCCAAGCCTTGGTGGTGGCGCCACTTCAGCTCGACTCGCCGGTGCATTGCGTCGGACTTGGGCGATTGCGGCGGCGAGGCCGCATCTCGTTATGGGAGTACTCGCAGCATTCTTCCTCACGATTAGTTATCCAGCTCTACTGGCGCTTGCCTACGTCTTGTCTGGGAAGAGTGGTGGCCAGACTTATTCAATGCTCGAAGTAGTGGGATCAATCGGAATCTTCCTCGGGTCGGTTGCTGTTGGCCGGTTCGGGTCCATCGGCAGCATGCGGACAGTTGGTGTTGGTCTGTTCTTGACCGGAGTCTTCTCTGTTTCGATCGCAATGAGTCCTTCGCTAGTGATAATCGCGGTCGCATTGCTGATGGCCTCTATTGGCAACCCCATATACGCAGTTGCGAATCAAACCGCGCTTCTCGAGGTTGCCGACGCATCGAACCGCGGCAGTGTAATGGCAATCCGCTTCGGCCTTGTGCAAACAGCGACGATCGCCGGAGCGGCTACCGGCGGTCTGATTCTCGCGTCGTTCGGCCCAGCTGGACCGTTCGTGGCATACGGAGTTCTAGGTGTGGGTCTAGTGCTGCTGGGGATGTATGCATTAGCTGCGGGGCGTAGCACGGTCAACCCGATCATCGGCGCTCCCTACGAAGAGGCGCAGGTCAAGGCGGCCGCTGCGGGCAGCAGCAGCCAGGTAACTTAACGCACCTGTAAAGCGAGTCTGATGCTGACCTTCATCGTCATACTGCCTTGATTGCGTAACGTGCGTACTACGAGCCGCGCAAGAGACAGCGCTCCCGAAAGCGGGCCTGACGAACCGACTCCATTAAGTGGAGTCGGTGTCTCCGCTTGGTCTCTTGACCCGCGACTGAGGCGCCGCTACCTTCAAATCGCCTTCGGCTTCGCGGCGCTTACGGTCGCGATAGTGGTCCTCTATCTGCTTCGCGATTTCCTTGGCGCGTTCGTCCTTGGAGCCCTGATCGCGTTCCTGATTCAGCCCGGCATCTCCAAGCTGGTCGATGCGGGCCTGCCGCGGGCCGCGGCGATCGGGGTGATGTTCGTCGTGATCATCCTGGTCCTCGCCGGCCTGGTGGTGATCGTGGTGCCGCTAGGGATCAGCGAAGTGGCGCAGCTTCAGGTTCAAGCTCCGGGTCTCGCTGCCGCCGCGCAGGATCGCATCAACAGCCTTCAGGGCTCTCCGGTGGAGATCTTTGGCTTCAAGATCGATCTCCGGGGCACGACCCAAACCATCAACTTGCACCTGAGGGATTACCTGCTTGGCCAATTCGGCAATGCGGTCAGCATCGGCCTCACCGCGCTGACGACGCTGCTCCAGATCGTGTTGATGTTCATCGTTGCGTTCCTGCTTGCGCTCGACGCAACCTCGATCAAGCGTGTGCTTCGACGATTCGTTCCGCAGGACTACCGAACCGACTTCGACCAGATCTGGCGGCGCATTCGCAAGATGCTTTACGCCTACGTTCGCGGCCAGCTGATCATCGCCGGCATGATTGGAATCCTGAGTGGCATCGCGTGCGCGGTGCTCGGGCTCGACGATCCCGTTGCTCTGGGTCTAATCGCGGGCATCTCGGCGCTGATCCCGTATATCGGTCCGTTCGTTGGCGCAATCCCGGCGATCCTCGTCGGCCTCGCTGCCTCGCCCTTCAAGGCGATCGTGATCGCCATCGCCTACTTCGTCATCTCGAACATCATCCTCAACTTCGTATACCCCAAGGTGATGGGCGACGCGGTTCGGCTCCCGCCCATCCTCGTCATCGTTGCCTTCATAGCCGGTTTCAGCTGGGCGGGCATCCTGGGCATGTTCGTCGCCGTTCCGCTCGCCGCTACACTGCGCATCCTCTTCGACCACATCTACCCGCGGCTGTACGGTAAGCCGGCTTGAAGATCGCGATCTTCTCGGACATCCACGCCAATTGGCAGGCGCTGGAAGCGGTACTTCGCGATTGCCCGCCAACCGACGAAACGCTCTGCCTAGGCGATGTTGTGGGATATGGGGGCGACCCCAAACACTGCATCGACGAGGTCACCAAGCGCGGCTGGTTGACGCTCGTCGGCAACCATGACCGCGCCTGCACCGACACCGAGATTCTCGAGTGGTTCAACGACGATGCAGCGGCAGTCGTACGGTGGACCGTCGACACCATCGGTGATGAGCGCATCGAGTGGTTGCGAGGATTGCCGGACAGTCATGTTGAGCACGAAGTGCTCCTGGTTCATGCGAGCCCGCGCGACCACATATACGAGTACGTGCTAGACACCGCGGTCGCATTCGCCAACCTCGAGCTGCTCAACGGCGGAGTCTGCTTCCACGGCCACACTCACGTTCCCGGCCTATTCGGCCTCGTCGACGGCCAGGTCACGCACGAATATAGCGTCGACAAGTTCGCGCTCAAAGGTCCGGCTCTTGTCAACCCGGGCAGCGTCGGCCAGCCACGCGATGGGAGCCCGCTGGCCAGCTATGGGATTTGGGACGTCGACAACGAGAGCTTCGAATTCCGACGCGTGCGTTACGACATCAAAGGTGCGCAGCGGGCGATAAGGAAAGCGAAGCTTCCTGAACGGTTCGCCCTCCGACTCGAATCAGGGCGATGAGCCGATTGGCCCTCCGGCGTTGGGAGCGCCTTGGCTATGCGGCGGCTGCGGGTGCCGGTCTCGGCTCGCTGCTCTTTTGGATTGGTTACTGGTTCACGTTCGTTCGCGGCGACTTGCAGGGACCTGATTTCTTTTCGTTTTACTCTGCCGCCAAGCTGTATGTCCTCAAAGGCGGGTCAGCGGTTTATGACCTTGCGCTGCAGAAGCAGTATGAGCTGCAGGTCGTACCCCACCCGCCGGATCAATTCGTCGTGTTGCCATATTTTCACCCGCCCTACTACACCCTTCTCATCGCGCCCCTCGCCTTCCTGGATTACCGAGGTGCGTACTACGCGATGGCGGCCCTCAATGTCGCGCTCGCGGCCGTGCTGGTCGTCATCCTGGTACGAGGCAGCGAGCGGATACACAAACGTGCGGCTATCGTCTCGGCCGCGCTGATCGGTGGGTTCTTTCCTCTCTTTGTGACGGTCCTGCAGGGCCAGTCGGACCTGGTCGTTCTCGTGCCTCTGGCGGCCGCGTACACGGCCTGGGCGCGAGGCCGGCTAGGCTGGGCCGGCATCTTCACCGGGCTGGCCCTGGCCAAACCGCAGCTGCTCCTGTTGGTGCCCGTGCTGTTTGTGACCCGAAGAGCGTGGCGGGCCGTGGCCGGCTTTGCCGCAGTGATCGCCGCCTTCGCAGTGGTGTCGGTTGCCGCCTTTGGTTTCGGGCCAGTGGTCGGATATGTGAATGCTGTCGGCCGGTGGGCGATCGGAGGATCGCTGCCGACCAATGGCCAGATCGTTTACACCGACACAGCCGTCTATTCGCTGCGAAACATCCTCGAAGCCGTGCCCGGCGGAGGCAAGGCGGTTGCCCTCGTGGTGCTGATCCTTCTGCTGGCGTTGGTTGGGCTCTCCCTGAGCTGGCGACCCGACAAGCCGCGACTGGATTTCGCACTCGCGATCGCGGCTTCGCTTGTCTTGAGCCCGCACCAGAACGTCCATGACCTGGCCCTCCTGGTCATCCCGGGATTTGCTATCGCCGACCTCGCGTTGTCTGGCCAGCTCCGATGGCCTCGCATGGCTGCCCTCGTGCTAGTCCTCGCATACGCAGCGATCAACCTGACGCTGGCCCTCGACCTCTGGTCGGCGGCGGTCGGAGCCCTTGCCATCGCCGCCTACATAACTGTGGAGAGGATGGCCGTGCGCCCAGATCCGATACCGCTCGGCGAGCTCCGCTGGAGCGGGCCCCGTCCGCGCCGGGTGATCGTGCTGCCGGCCTATCGCGCGGCCAAGACTCTGGTTGAGGTAGTCGGCGACATTCCGGCCGGCCAAGCCGACCGCATCCTCCTGGTTGACGACGCCAGCAAGGACGCCACCGTGAGCGTGGCGACGGCGCTGCGCCTCGACGTCATCAAGCACCAACGAAACCTTGGATACGGCGGTAACCAGAAAACCTGCTACCGCCACGCGCTGGAGATGGGCGCTGACGTCGTCGTGATGCTGCACCCCGATGGCCAGTACGACCCGGCCATCATCCCCAACCTTTGCCGTGTCATCGAGGATGGGCAGGCCGACATCGTGCTGGGGTCGCGCTGGCTAGGCCTCGATCCGGCGAAAGCGGGTATGCCGTGGTGGAAGCGGCTCGGTAACCGATTCCTGACCTGGGCTGAGAATCGCGTCCTGGGCCTGAACCTGTCCGAGTACCACACGGGTTACCGTGCTTACTCGCGCCGGTTCCTGGAGGCGATTCCGTTTCTCGAGAACAGCAACGACTTCGTCTTCGACACTCAGGTGTTGATCCAGGCGGCGACGTTTAGATTCAAGATCGGCGAGGTGCCCGCGATCGGGAAATATCACGCTGATGCCAGCTCCACGAGCTTCCGCACGTCGACCGTCTACGGATTGGAAACGCTGGCGGCGCTTCTGCGGTACGTGATCCATCGCGCGGGCTTTCCGAGTCCCTGGCTCACTCCGGCGTCAAACGCCGACAAACAGGCGCTTCCGGTAGGCCAGGTAGCCCACCACGGCCATGTTCAGTAGCAGCGCGCCGACCTTGAACAGCGTGATGTGGCGTACGACCTCGTATGCCTCGTAAGGAATCAAGAAGCCGGTGGCGAACACCGTCAGGTACTCGGCCCAGCGGCGGCGCATCGCCAGCCCCACGCCTTCGGTGCCTTCCAGCAATGCGTAGGCGATCGCACCGATCGCGAGCGCGGTCGTGTGCGTGAAGTTGCCGACGTATGCGAGGAGCCTAAACAGCAGCTGGACGATGACGTTGCGGCCGGCGTTGAGGTTGAGCTGGTCCTGCGCGTAGTCCGCCCATTGACTCAGCAGGCCGGCGCGACCGGCGAAGAGCAGCCCGATGGCGAGTGCTATGAGGACGATCGCCTTGACGATCCGCTCGATGATGATGACCTTGATGAAAGCGTCGTGCTCGCCCCCCATACGGCCGAACTCGGCCCATAGACGGGCGAAGTAGTGCGGCCTTTCTTTCGTAGGGGTTGTGGTCACTCGCGTGACCTTAACAAGCTGGGTTGAGCAACGATTGAGACCGGTCTAACGTCCGGTTACGGTTGGTTGGCTGGGGGAGGGAGCCGGACGGGAAGGGAGGGCCCGCGAAGAGGCTTATGGGGGTGAGAGCTGTCAGGTCGAGTGTTCGCGGTGCTCGCGGAAGAGCATCACCCGGCAGGTGGCGTTCTTCAGGACGTACGGGACTGTCTTGCCAAGGTTGAACTCGCCGAAGCGGCGCTTGTACGGCAGCCCCATCACGATGAGGTCTGCCCCCCACTCCACAGCCTCATCGACCAGGGCCGGCCCGGTGTCGCGCGCCTGGACCAGCTCGGTCTCCACCGGCAGCCCCGACTCCGACGCGAGCTGCTCTACCTCGTCGAGGATCTTCTCGCCCCGCTCGACCACGTCATCCAGCACGGCGCCCAGGGGAAGAGCGCGGTTGACCTCGATGATGTGCACCCCATACAGCCGGCCGCCAGCCGGATCCGTCATCCGGCACGCCAGCCGCACCGTCTCGGCATCGATGCTCTGACCGCCCACTGCCACCAGCACCTTCTTCGATGTTGGCGGGTGGGAATGATCGGCCATCAGTGCTGCGGGCCTCGGCGTACCCGCCTGATCAAGACGTAGGCACCGAAGCCGAATGAGATCAATGCGGTGAACGCCGCGATCCCCTCAGCCACCGGGTCGATGCCACGGTGTCCGACCAGGTAAAACGCCACCCAGACGCCGATTCCCAGCGCCATCACACCCATGAAAGTGAAGGGGAAGCGCACGGGCCCCAATCCTAACAAGAGCCATGCGGGGGCGCCTCCGGGGCCTCCCTATAATCAACGGGCCTTGAAGATCCTGATCGTGGGATGCGGCCGCGTCGGCTCCCAGGTGGCGGCCGATATGGACAAGGCGGGCCATGATGTGGTGATCATCGACAGAGACCCCAATCAGTTCTCGCGCGCCGCCGTGCGCGGGGTGCTGACCAACGACTTCAAGGGCAACCAGGTGGTCGGCAACGGAACCGACTCCGACGTACTGCGCCGAGCCGGCGTCGAGGATGCGGACGGCTTCGTCGCGGTGACAGAGGGCGACAACCGCAACATCATGGCCGCCCAGATCGCCAAGCACATCTTCAAAGTGCCCCGCGTCGTCTGCCGCATCTACGACCCAGACCGCGCTGATGCCTACGAAAAGCTTGGCATTCACACCATCTGTCCGACACTCGAGGGAGCCAAGCACATCGAAAAGACACTGGGGGAGCGCTAGAAACCGTTGTATGTGATCGTCGTCGGCGGAGGCACGGTCGGCTACTACATGTCACGTGACCTGCTGGAGCGCGGGCACGAGGTCACCCTCATCGAGAGAGATGGCCGTCGCGCCGACTGGTTGGAAACGCAACTGGGCAGCATAGTCATGCGTGGCGACGGTTGCGAAGTGAAGTTCTTGTCGCAGACCGGCATCGAGCGCGCGGACGCAGTCGTGGCAGTGACAGCAGATGATGAAGACAACCTCGTCGCCTTGCAGGTGGCGAAGCGTCATTTCAAAGTCAAGAAGACAGTAGCTCGCGTCAACAATCCGTCCAACGTCGAGATCTTCAAGGCGCTCGGCGTCGACGAGGCGGTATCAGCGACGGAGGTGTTGTTAGGGGCGCTCGAGCCCCCGATCACAACCTGATCCGGAATAGAAAGGACCGCTCCCGTTAAGCGGTCCTCCGTCGAAGTCTGATCAGGTCGATTTGCCGATCCTGTAAATCTTCGTACCGCAGATCGGACAAGTGCCCACCGTGGCCGGCTTGCCGTTCTTCATCGTGATCGGGTGAGGGTCCTTCATCTCGACCTTCCGCTTGTCCTTCAAGCAATAGCCTTCCATTACGCCACCGCCTTTCCGATTTTGTAGATCTTCGTGCCGCAGTTTGGACATGTACCGACGGTCGCCGGCTTGCCATTCTTCATCGTGATCGGCTGAGGGTCTCGCATTTCGACCTTCCGCTTGTCCTTCAAACAGTAGCCTTCCAACTATTCACCATCCTCGGTAGAAATCCGTTTCGGGGGCGGGGACTCGCCCATTCTAGGGGCGGGTCTTACCCCGATTCAACCCCAATTCAAACCGAATTCAGGCTGATCGCGCGCGAAGCGCAACAAATCGGGCCAAAACCGGCCTCATTTCGCCTACTTTTTGTGGTCGCGGAACGTTTCCTCAAAAACTCTTCGGGCCTCGTCGCCAAACAGAACGAAACGAATCTCCTCCGGCTCCCAGCCGCTCGCAAGTGCGCGGTCCACGCAATCGGCCATGACGCGCGCGCACTCGTCCATTGGAAACCCTGCGATGCCCGTGCCGACTGCGGGCGCAGCGATGGTACGAACGCCATGCTCGCGCGCGAGCCGAAATGCATGGTCCATCGATGCCCGCAGCGAGTCCGCGGTGGTGATCCCGCCCAGCTGCATGCTCGCCGCATGGATGACGTGGCGTGCGGCGAGCTCGCCAGCGCCAGTGATAGCTGCTTCTCCAAGTTTCACACGGCCATGCGCATCGCACTCGCGCTGGATGGTCGGGCCACCTCGCCGCCGAATCGCGCCTGCCACTCCTCCGCCCAACAGCAGGTCTGTGTTGGCCGCGTTGACGATTGCGTCCACCTGCTGCTCGACGAGGTCGCCGGCGATGATCACGATCCGCGCTGCACGCATTCCATGACCTCGGCCATACGTTCTTCGAGAAGGCCCCTCGAAACGGTCGCGATCCCCCGGACTCCGATAGATTCGATCGTCAATGACGCGCATGCGACCCCGCAAGCCAGGGCGTCGAGGAGGCCGCCTCGCTCGGCGCCGGTGCTGATCCACCGCGCCAGCATTCCGCCGGCGACCGCGTCACCCGCACCCGTCGTGTCAAGAGCGACGTGGTTCGTCAGGGCCGGCACGTGCACGCTGCCGTCCGCGGTGAATGCGGTGACGCCGCCCGCGCCGGCTTTTAGGACCAGGCCGTCCAACCACCACTGCCTGCGAAACTGCTCAGCGTCCTGCCCGCCGAGCGCCGCGAACTCTTCCTGGTTGCAGAAATACCAGGCCGCCCTCTTCAATACATCCTTTGCCTCTGGCGGTCGCTCCTTCACGTACGAGAGCATGGCGTCGGCGGCCAGGAGCCGGCTGGGGGCCAGCATCTTTGCGACCTGGGCCTGTCGATCTGGGCGCATCGAGCCGACGAAGGCCCAGCCGTTGAAGTCTGGCGGTACCTCCGGCTCCCATGCGTCATAGATGCTGTCCTTACTGCCGAGGTCCACGTTGTGGCCATGCTCCTGGTGTGCCCGCCACCGATACGTGGGGGCGTCGACAACCTGCAGGAAAGTGGTGTCGACCGGCCGTCCCTCGAAGGCGTGCGAAACGAGATTGAATCCGTCGCGCCCAACCGGAGCGACGATCTTCACTGGCAGAACCAGGCTTGCCGCCAGGGCGAAATAGACCGCGGAGCCGCCAAGCTCCTCAGCGACAGAGCCGAAGGGGCCGTCTCGCGTATCGAGCGCCACCGAGCCGGCCACGAGCAGCTCGAGGGCGCTGGAGCTCACGCCCTTCGCCCGGTTCCGCTCTCGGAGGTGACGACGTGGCGCGCTTGTTTCAGCTTGGCCAGGAAGTCGGCGACGTCCGTGTACTCCTCGATCTCCATCCAGGTTCGCCCCATCTCATGTGTAGAGTGCGCGTCCGAACCGGTCGCTGTGACCTTGTCCAGATCGATCGCCAGACGGGCCGCGGCTGAGTTCGCTGCCGGTTCGCACCATGGGTTGTACGTCTCGAGGATGTCGATGCGATCGGCCAGCTCGACGATTCGTTCGGCGCTGAAATGCGAGCGGTTGCGATCGAGTGGATGCGGAACGTAGGTGAGACCGCCCATCTCGTGCACCAGGTCCATCACGCGCTCGGGGCGCTGAAATGCCGGGAGGGCTCCGGTGATGAACAGGCCGATGACCTCACCCTCCAGCGTCTTCGCCTCTTCGCCGACAATGGCGAGCTCAGGCGCGAGTCGCGCCAGGGCAAGCGCTCCCTCGACAGTGTTGTGATCGGTCAGCGCGATGCGGTCGAGGCCGCAAGCTCGGCTGCGCTCGATCAATGCATCGAGGGACGTCCTGCTGTCATGCGAATAGCGCGAGTGAAGGTGAAGATCTACCCGCAACGGAACGAAGCCAGAGGCCGCTAGACCGTGAGGGCTTCAGCAAGCTGGCGCTCACGCGCCTTCGCAAACAGGGGAATCACCTCGGCGGGGCCGCGGCTCCGGCATGCCTGGTCCATCAACGCCGCCTGTGCGTCGTAGATGATCTCCATCACCTGCTCCGGCCTGCGCTCACGACCAAGCCGGCCGGGAAGATCTGTATGCGCCTGTCGAAGCACGACCATCAATCGCGCCACCAACCAGCCAGGAACGAGACGAACTTCTTTCACGAGACACTCCTCGACCCAGAAGAGAAGCTCATCGGATTCCTGAAGCATTCGGCGAGGCGTCATCGCGCGCCTCCGCCTGCGGTGCCAGCGCACATATCGCTCCTGCTCCTCGATGGTCTGCTCGAGCATGGCTTGCAACTCACTATATCAGCGGCTCCCCGCGTTGCTGACCGCCTTACTTGTGGCGGGGTAGCACAACGTGCGCCAGCCGCCCGCCGCGGGAATGAGGTGAACCTCGCGGTCGAAGGTCCATTCTCTCCATTGCTGCTTCACGCGATATCGCATCACCATCTGCGCGACGTTCCTGTACGTGCGCAAATGCGCTCGATCGGTCCAGCCTTCGAGCACGTTCACGCTGATGACCTGCATGTCCAGCAGCTCCATGTCGTCGTTCAACCGCGGCATGCCCTTGATGAACGCCTCACGCCCACCCCACGCGCGCTGTGCGTCCTCCGCCAGCATCTCCCACATCTCTTCGAATCGCCCCTGCGCCTGTAGTTTCATGAAGCGCATCTCGAAAGTTGCCGGCGCGATCGAAACCGGCGGCGGCGGTCGAATGGGTTCGGAGGCAGGCGGGAACGCGGCCGGGCCGCCCGGAAATGGGCCCGCCATAGGCGCCCCGATGAAACGGCCGAAGTCGTCCGAAGGCCACGTCGTGAAGCGCCCCGCGAGGCGGGAGAGCGCCGCCTCGAGGGCCGGCCAGCGGCGAAGTGGATGCAGTAGCCTATTGACCATTGGCGCTAGATGTTGTGTTATTTCCACAGACTGTATACAAAATGTGGATGACTCGCAACCGGAGATGCCTGGCGACCTTCAGGCGGAGACGACCGCCAGATACGCGCGAACGGCATTGCGGCTGCCGGAGCCAAAGGCGCCAGGGGTGGGATTGGCGGGTCGCCTTGAAGGCGCGCTCCCGGTGATCCGGATCGGCGTGGGCGCCTGGCGGGTCGCTCCTAGGCCTCAACCGGCGGCCAGCCGGCGCACGATCGCCGCCACCTCGTCGAGGGGAACTCCCACGGGGCAAGCCGCCGATGCAGCCCCCAGCTCGGGCGAATCTCCCGACAAATCAGAGGCCGCCTCGCCCAACCTCGCGTAGAGCCGCATGTAGGATGTCGCGAGGTCGGGCAGCCGTACACTGCCGATCCGGGCCGCTGCGAGTGCGCACAGGCCGCAATTGATACATCCGATCAACTGGGGGTGACGTTCGCGTTCCTCCGGCAACAGCGGCCGGATTCCATCGTGTGCGTATGTCTCGAGAAGCTTCGCGACTTGTGAGCGCGGGCGGGTCAATCGCCGGCGGGTCAGGTGAACTCCGTAAGCGAACGCCAGTTTGACCAGCGAATCTCCGCGCGCCACTCAGTTACAAAGGCCTCGGTGCGCGCCGATGGCCAGCTCTTCCTGCGCCCAACCCATGTGACCCAGGACCGGCGCGCGTCCCAACCATGCGCCTCGAAGAAACTCGCGCGCCGCATCAAATCGTTGCGATGCGCTCCAGCCCAACTCGTTGCCGATGACCGCCGCCGCGCGTAGCACACACGCCCCTCCCGCGCATGGCCCCGCGGCGAGGCCGACGCGGCGAAAAGCGTCCGCCAGAGTGCCCACCTGCTCGTGACGAGCTGCGTACGCCAGCTCCGCCTCGGTGATTGGCTCGCATCGGCACACCATCCTCCCGGATCGCGCATCCTGCAAAAGCGCGCCTGCATTCGAGCCGTGCCTAGACTGCAGCTTCATCGCAGCGAGCGTTGTGATGCCAGTCCGTCGTCCGAGCTCCGACGGAAGCTCGACATCCGACTCGTTGCCGGGCAGTGGTCGAGTCGCAGTGACGCAGGGAGCTTGATGGCCGAGCTTCTGGCACACGACATCCGAAGTCTCCTCAGCCATCAATCGGTACATGGAGAGCTTGCCGCCGGCAATGGTGACGAATCCGCCCGCGCCGTCGGCTGAGTGGTCGATCACCTCGTACTTCCGCGACAGCTCGTCTTCGTAGCGCCTCCACTTGAACAGCGTCGGGCGGACACCGGTCGTCGTTCGCGCCGGCCGGTACGCGCGAATCGACGGAAAGACCCGTTCGAATGCTTGCAGCAGGTAGTCGACCTCGTCTTCGAGCACATCGACAGAATCGAGGTCGCCGTAAAAGTCATCGTCGGTGGTGCCGAGGAGCGTGAAGCCGGCGTGCGAAACCATGAGCAGGTCGCGACCGTCGATCGACTCGGCGCTGATCGAAAAGTTGGAGATCCGATGCGGGTACACGATATGAATCCCCTTGGCCGGCCGCAGCTGAACCGTGGCGCCGGCCATGCGGCTGATCTCGGGCACCCACGGTCCCGCGGCGTTGACAACGACGTTCGCCCGAGCCTCCGACATGGCGCCGTCCGGCCCGCGATAGCGAACACCGATCACCTTGCCGCCGTCGCGGAGCAGGCCGGTCACGCGCGTGTGGTTGAGGGCGCGGGCTCCGTGCGCGATGGCGTCCTGGACGTTGGCGAAGACCAGCCGATGGGGGTCGACGCCCCACTCCTCCATCGTCACGGCGCCGATGAGGTCGGCCGCGAGGCCTGGCTCAATCTGGCGCGCCTCCTCAGCCGTCAGCCGCACATGTGGGTGCGCGTGCTTGAGCGGTTGGAAGCGGTCGTAAACCTCCATGGCCGTCTCCATACGCTCGATGTTGTTCTTGTCATGCGGCAACACCGGGATGATGAAAACGACCCGATAGACCATGTTTCGCGCGATGGACACGATGTAGCCCGCGTCTTGCGTCGAAAGGCGTGTGGTATTCCAGTCGAACTCGAGGTAGCGGGGGCCGCCGTGGATCATCCAGCTGGAGCTGCCAGTCGTCCCGCCTCCCCAGTCGCCCTTTTCGAGGAGCAGCACCGACAACCCACGCAGCGCAAGGTCGCGCGCGATTCCCGCCCCGGTCACGCCGCCGCCGATGACACAAACGTCGTGCGCACTTGGAGCGCTCAAGCGAAGCTCACTGGCCGAAGCTTACTTAGCTTGCCGCTTCGTGCTGCTTCTGAAATTCTTCGATGATCACTTTCGCAAGGTGAGCCGGCATCTCGTCGTAGTGCGAGAACTTCTTCGTGTAGCTGCCGCGCCCCTGTGTGATGGAGCGCAAATCCAGAGCGAAACGCAGCATCTCCGACTCCGGCACGTTGACGTGTACGAGCTGGTAACCGTCGTCGGGCTCGGTGCCCATGATCTTGCCCCGACGTCCGTTGATGTCCGACATGATGTCGCCGAGATTCTTCTCGGGCACCTTGATCGTGGCTTCGACGATCGGCTCGAGAAGCACCGGGCCGGCATCGAGTGCACCTTTGCGGATGGCCAGCGACCCCGCGATCTGGAAAGCCATGTCGTTGGAGTCGACCTGGTGGAACTTGCCATCGACGAGTGTGACCTTGACGTCCACCATCGGATAACCGGCGACCACGCCCTTGGCCATGTTGTCAACGATTCCCTTCTGCACAGAGACGCGGAAGTTCTGCGGGATGGCGCCGCCGAAGATCTTGTCTTCCCACACGAAGCCCTCTCCGCGCTTGGTCGGTGCGACCTCGATGACGCAGATGCCGTATTGGCCGTGGCCGCCTGACTGCTTGACGTGCCGGCCCTCGGCCCGGCTGTGGCCGGACACGGTCTCGCGGTAGGCCACCCGAGGCGTCTGCGTCGTCGCCTCGACGCCATACTTCCGTTTCAGCTTCTCGAGGGTCACGTCGAGGTGGACATCGCCAAGGCCCGCGATGACGAGCTGCTTGGTCTCCTCCATCCGCTCGACGTGCAGCGTCGGGTCCTCTTCGGCGAGGCGCGCCAGGCCGCTCGAGATCTTCTCCTCGTCGCCGCGGGCCTTGGGCGTGATGGCGAGGCTGTAGGCAGGGGCCGGCAGGTCCAGGGGTGCAGCTGGGCCGCCGTCCTTGGCAGCCCCCAAGGTGTCCCCTGTCAGTGTGTGGGTGAGCTTGGTCACGGCGCCGATGTCGCCGGCGTGGACCTCCGTCGCAGTCACATGCTCCTTGCCGCGCGGGTAGAAGATCTGCGCCAGGCGCTCGTCTCCACCCCGGTTGAGGTTGGTCAGGTGCTGGTCCGTCTTGATCGAGCCGGAGACGACTTTGAAGTAGCTGACCCTCCCGAACTGGTCGCCGCCAGTGCTGAACACGAAGGCCTTGGTCGGTTTGTCGGGCTCGCCCTCCGCCGGAGGAAGCAGCTCGGCGATCGTCGACATCAAGGTCCGGACGCCGAGCAGCTTGGTGGCCGACGAGCACACGACCGGGGCCACCTTGCCCGCGAGGATCCCTTCGCGCAGGCCTCGCTGGATCTCCTCCTCGTTGAGCGTGCCCGCGTCGAGGTACTTCTCGAGGAGCGAGTCATCGCTCTCGGCGGCGGCTTCGATGAGCTGGCCGCGGTATTGCTCGACCAGCTTCTGCATGTCATCTGGAATCGGTGCCTCAGCGCCCTTCCCATCGCTTGCCGTCACGAACGCTTTGAGATGGAGCAGGTCGACGATGCCGCGAAAATCCTGCTCGGCGCCGATCGGGAGGTGAAGCGGGAACGGCCGCGGCGAAAGGTGCTCCCGCATTGCGCTCACCGCGCCGTAGAAGTCCGAATGCTCCTTGTCGAGCTTGTTGACCACCACCACGCGGGGTTTGCTCGTGCGGTTGCACAGCTCCCAGGCGATCTCGGTGCCCACCGCCAGGTTGGGGGTCGGGCCCACCACCACGACCGCGCCTTCCGCCGCGCGGAGGCCACTGAGCGCCTGACCCGTGAAATCGAAGAACCCGGGGGCGTCGAGGATGTTGATCTTGAAGCCGCCGTGCTCGGCGAATCCGATTCCGAGATTGATCGAGATCTTGCGCCGCTGCTCCTCGGGCTCGAAGTCAGTGGTCGCCGTCTGCTGGTCCGGCGAGCCGAGGCGGGGGACAGAGCCGGAGCTGAACAGCATCGCCTCGGCGAGGGATGTCTTGCCGTCGTGCGAGTGGCCCAGCAGGACCACGTTCCGGATCTTTTCGGTCGGGTAATCGGCTGCCATCCAACCCCCAGCAAAGCCTGCCGTACGTTCGATGCCTAAGTCTAAGGGGCGATTAAGGGACGGTTGGCTTGGGTATGATCTGACTCTACATGGTCAAGAAGACCGCGTCTGTCGAAGAGGTGCTGGCGGCGATCGAGACTGCCCGCGACAAGGTGATGGCCGACGAGGTCAAGTCGCTCACCAAGCTGGGCATCCCCAAGACGATGGCCTACCAGATGATCGCCAGCAGGTTCCACCAGAAGGTGGGGAACCAGGAGGAGGCTGAGCCCGACCCGTTTGAGGGCAACAACAACACCACCTCCTGGGAAGAGATCGGCTAACCAGCCGCTGATGATCCGGGCGGCGTGAATCGCGCCCGCCGGCTTGCCCGCCTTCTCAACATCCTCGCCGCGATCATCGCCGAGCCCGGCCTGAACCCGCTGGAGCTTGCCGAACGTGCGGGCGTCTCCGAACGTCAGCTTCGGCGTGACCTGAGCCAGCTTCGCGAGCTCGGCTACGAGGTCGCTTACACGAGCGGCTATGAGGTTCAGGAGAAGCTGAACCTGGAGGGCCGCGCCCCGTCGCGAACCCCGAAACGGGTCTACGAACAGCAGGTCGAGCTCCTGCAAGCGGTCGCGCAGGCCGTCGGCAGCGCGGGCCTGGGTGGCGACGGAACGGCTCGCACGCGCACAAAGTCCGCCCGCGCCAGGGGCAGAGCAATGAAGTCGAAGCCGATCGTGTTGATTCCCACCGGAGAGACCGACGCCGACTTCATCCACGCAACTGGTTTCGCGGTCGAGACGGGCCTCTACATCCGGTACGCGGTGGGCGACGACGTCCTCGTCGCCAGCCCTCTGGAGATTGACCGGGCGCGGGCGCAAAGCAAAGCCAAGCAGGTGCTGGAGGACCGTCAGGCCTACGTCCACGCGTCATGGGCCGGCCTGGCCACCACAATGCTGCGGGAAAGAGGTATTGACTCAGCGCGTGTCTCGCCGCGGCTGCACGCGGTGCACCTGGAAGAGCTGCGCGCCAACGGCATTGCCGCCGAGGTCGATCGCGACCTCTTTCGTGCCGAACGCCGACATAAGTCTTTTGTCGAGGCGCAAGCGATCCAGGCCAGCCAAAGCGCCGCAGAGGCGGCCGTCGTCGAGGTGGTCCGCCACCTGGCGGCGGCGGAGATCAAGGACGGGATCCTCTGGTCGGACGGGCGACCGTTGACCTCGGAATTGCTGTATGCACGCGCCCAGCTGTTGCTCGGCGAGATGGGTCACACCTGCCCCGACATGATCATCGCCGGCTCGCCGGAATGTGCGCTGCCGCACTATCGGGGGGAGGGTCAGATCCGCGCGAATGCGCCGGTGATCATCGACATCTTTCCGGTCGGCCGCGCAAGTCATTACCACGGCGACCTCACACGCACCGTTGTCGTTGGCGAGATCCCGGAAGAGTTCCGGCGCATGCACACCGCGGCCCTGCAGGCGCTCGACGCGGGCATCGAAACCATCCGCGCCGGCGTGCTCGGCAAGGACGTCCATCTCGCCGTGTGCCAGGTCCTCGTCGATCGTGGCTTCGGCACCACGTCGACCGGCTACGAGGGCTCCGAAGGAGTGCCCAAGATGAACCACAGCACGGGCCACGGCGTTGGTCTCGAGGTGCATGAGGAGCCGTCGCTGCGCGAGTCGTCCACCGGACCGCTCGAGGAAGGCGACGTCGTCACGGTGGAGCCGGGGCTCTACAAGCTTGGCCTCGGTGGCGTTCGCGTCGAGGACACGGGGATGGTGACCGCGAACGGCTTCCATAACTTCACGACTCTCACCCGCAGCCTGGATCCCAAGGACTACCTCTGAAGGCCTGCGATGGGTGAGCTGCGCATCGAGCACGACGACCAGCTCTCGTCAGGCACCTGCACGCATTGCGGCGCTCCGTTCGACAGCGTGATCGGCGTCACTTACGAGGACGATGAGCCGATCGCGATCTATCGCGCGGACATATTCGATCATTTTCATCGCGAGGGTGGTCCCCGCGTCGTGCTCTCCATCGCGGTCGGCGACTGGAGCGACGGCACCGGCCGCGCCGATCGTTGCTCGGCGGCGATAGAAGCCTGGGCCGAGGGCGACCGCGTCCAGATGGCGTTCAGTGACCGCGCTGGCTCGCCCTGGCAGGAGCTGGAGGTCGTGAGCTGGCAGCTGAGTAGCGCTGAAGCGCAGGCGGGCCCGCTGCGCGATGCCTTCCTCCGCCTCGCCGATCACATCGCGTACCAGGACCGCAGGCTGCGCCGTGCGCTCGTTCCCGCCCGTCGCCACAGCCAGGGACTGTAAACCCCAGCTTTACGTACCGTAAGCTTTCGCGCGTGCCTCGGCAGGAGACCCTCGGCCAGCGCATTCGCCGCATCCGTCAGCAGCGGGGCATGAGTCTTGCCAAGGTCAGCGGCGGCGACTTCAGCCGTGCGTTCCTCAATCAGGTCGAGCTTGGTCGGAGCCAGCCCTCGACGAGAGTGCTGCGGGTGATCGCGGGCCGGCTGGGCACCGAGGTCGACTACCTCCTCGAGGGCAGGCTGCCGAACCTCGACCGCGAGCTTGCGCTGGAGCGGGCACGGGTGCTCCTCGCTCGCGGCCAGGCGAGGCGTGCGCTGGCGGCGCTCGACGATGCCCTCGGTGCCGCGGACTGGCCCATGAGCACTGACGCGCGCCTGTGCCAGGCCGAAGCCTTGCGTGCTCTGGGACGTACGGAGGAGGCGGATGGAATCATGGCCGTGGAGCGACAGGTCATCAGCTCGCGAGGCGACGCCCATCGTCTCGAGCGCTTGCGCGCGCTGGAACGCGGTCAGGCGTTCTCGGTCGGTCGCGGCGATCCGGAGGCCGCGATTCGGGCGCACCTGCGCCTGGCGGACAGGGCGATGCGGGCGGCCCGGACCTATGACGCGCTCGAGCACTATCGCGCGGCGCGTGTGCTGCTAGAAGCTTCCTCCAGATAACGGGTCAGAAGCCGGAAGGCCACGCGAAGGCCGGCGGCGGAACAACCATCGGCGGGCTGATCTCGAGCGTGATCACCTCGTGGTTCGCTAGCACGATGCTTTTGGGGTCGCCGGCGTACAGCTGTGGTCCCTCCCCGTTCCCGCGATCCACGTAAATGACCAGCTTTTGGTCGGGTGCGAGGACGAAAGACGAGACATGAGCTGAGTCGAGCGGCTGCGCTTTGACTCCCCACGCACCCCAGACCGCAAAGAAGTCACCGAGCGTGAAGGTGCGGTCGGCGGGCGCCTCGACGTGGATGATTCCGGGCTCGCCGCTGTGCATGTGCAGCCAGTAGTAGCAAAAGGAGCTCCGGCCAACGGCTGTGGGGATGGCGACGATGCGGCCCTGGTAGAGGATCTGCACCGCTGCGTGGTAGTGGACCTGCGTGTGCTCGAGCTGATCGCAAGGGATGGCGGTGGAAGCACTTTGGCCGCTGGCGGGCGTCTGGGTGGCAGCCGGGGTCGGGGTGTTGAAGCGAGACACGGCCACGTAGCTCATCACGGCGACGACCACCAGCACGATCGCCGTGACACCGGCGACCAGCCCGACCAGGGCGCCGGTGGAGAGGCCGCGCCGGGTCGGTTGGGCGGCTCCGGCCGCGACCCAGGCCCGGCCGGTCCACCGCCACGATCCATCCGATGACAGTGCCGGCTTCCAGCCCGCGCCGTCCCACCACCAGTACCCGTCAGGCGAGAACGTGGTCGGGCTTTGCATGTGGCCGGGGGGTTGCGCCACCCGCGAAGGCTACCCGATGGCCCTCGCGATCCTCTTTATGAAGGGGCCTCAGAGCCCCTTGTTGGTGCCCGAGTTCCAGTCGAACGCCGGCGGCGGCGTCGGCTTGTCGTTGGTGATCTCGATGGTGATCACCTCATGAGTCTTCAGGACGATCGACTTCGGGTCGCCGTTGTACAGGACCCCGCCCTTGCCGTCGCTGGCATCGACGTAGACGTAGATCTTCTCGTTCGGCCCAAGGGTGAAAGACGAGACATGTGTGGCATCGAATGGCACCGCGCCTTTACCGCTGTCTTTCGACCACTGATCCCAGACCTGGAAGAACTGGCCCAGGGTGAATGTGTCGTTCAAGGGAGATTCGATGTGGATGATGTCCGGATACGCGGTGTGGACGTGGAGCCAGTAGTAGCAGGTCGGCGTCGACTCCCCGCCCTGGATTCCGATCCCTCCAGGAAGGCGGACCTGATCTCCCTCGTGGATGATCCGGAGCGCGGCGTGGTAGTGGGTTTGCGTCTGTTCGAGGTGGTCGCAGGTGACCCCGGCCACCTTCGGCGTGGGGGCCGCCCGGTTGTTGACGAAGTTGTAAACAATGAGGCCGATCGCGAAGGCCACGAGGATCGCGCCGACGGCTACCGGCAGCATGGGGATGTCCGGACCGGTCTTGACCTTCGGCGGCAGCCGCCGACCGGTCTTCCCCTTCGCCCCCCGCTGGGGCGCCTTCGTACGCGTCGATGAGGCCATGCCTTGATAGAATACCGACCTACCCTTTCTGGCCTCGGCCGGTTGGCATGTGCCTCCCGTTCTGACCGCGGCCTGAACCCATAGGAAGGAGGCTCCCCATTGCGGGAATACGAAGTTCTGTACATCGTTCGCGCCGACCTGGACGACGACAAGGTCCAAGACGTGGTCAAGCGCGTCAACACGCTGATCGAGCGATCTGGCGGAGTCGCCGAGCGCACCAACCTCTGGGGCAAGCGAAAGCTCGCCTACGAGGTCAAGCATCAAAAGGAAGGCTCGTACGTCCTCCAGGATTTCCAGATCGATCAGGGACGCATCCCCGAGCTCGAGGCCGCGCTCAAGATCACCGAAGAGGTTCTCCGGCATCTCATCGTGCGCAAGCCGGAGAAAGCCGCACCGGCCCCCGTCGTGCCGCCGCCCCCGGCGGAGGTCGTCCTCGAGCCAATCGCAGTCGAACCGGAACCGGTGGCGGCCAAATCGATGGGTGATCGGGAGGAGGAGTCTTAGAGATGTCGAACCTCAACAAGGCAATGCTCATCGGCCGGCTCACCAAGGATCCCGAGATGCGTTACACGCCGAGCGGCACCGCGGTCACCAACTTCAGCATCGCCACCAACCGGTGGTCCACCGGTCCGGACGGCGAGCGGAAAGAGTTCACCGACTATCACAACATCGTCGCGTACCCGATCGGCAAGCGAAACCTCGCCGAGACGGTGGCGCAGTACACGCGCAAGGGCGCGCTCGTCTTCGTTGAAGGCCGCATCCAGACCCGGTCGTGGGAAGGCCAGGATGGGCAGAAAAGACGGGTGACCGAGATCATCGCCAACGACGTGCAGTTCCTCGAGCCCCGTGGAGCAACCGCAGGAGCCGGGGCGCCTGCGCGCAGCGCAGCCGCGACACACGACGACATCCCCGCGCCGGACGACGCGCCCCGCGACGTCGACCCCGACGACATACCTTTCTAGGAGTTACCCATGGCAGTCAACCGTCCACAACGCGACTCGAGCAGCGGCGGCGGGTCGAGAGGTCCGAAGCGCCAGCACCGAAAGGTGTGCAGCTTCTGCGTCGAGAAGGTGCAGTACATCGACTACAAGGAGATCTCGCGCCTTCGCCGTTTCGTCAGCGACCGCGGCAAGATCCTCCCTCGCCGCGTGACGGGCACCTGTGCCCGCCACCAGCGCCCACTCACAACGGCGCTGGAGCGCGCGCGAGCGATCGCACTATTGCCGTACACCACGGAGCAGCACTAGCTTTCCCCCTCCTCCCCACTTGTGGGGAGGTCGCCCCGGCCCTTCAGGGCCCGGGCGGGTGGGGGGATACAATTCGGGTCGCCGCCGCAACCCAATTTCGGAGCGCGCCCATGACCTTCCAGACCCAGCTTCGAATTCCCGGCCCGACACCTCTTCCCGAGAGGGTCGTTCGCAGCATGAGCCGGCCGATGATCGACCACCGAGGGCCGGAGTTTGCCGCCATCCTCGCCGAGATCACAGCTGGTGCGAAGCGAGTTTTCAAGACGTCCAACGACCTGCTGCTGCTCACATCGTCGGGCACCGGCGGTCTCGAATCGGCGGTCGCCAACCTGGTGTCGCCGGGCGACGAGGTCATCGTCGCGCTGAGCGGCAACTTCGGCGAGCGCTTCGCCGCCCTGGCCGCCGCCTATGGGGCGGATGTCGTGCGGCTGGAGTTCGAGTGGGGGCAGCCGGTTGACCCTGACGACCTCGCCAAGGTTGTCGAGCGCCATCCGCAAGCCAAGACCCTCCTCCTCACCCACAACGAGACTTCGACGGGACTGACCAACCCGCTGCGCGAGCTCGCTCGCGTGGGGCGGGATGCCGGCCGAATCGTGGTCGTCGACGGTGTCAGCTCCATCAGCTCGATCGATATCGAGACCGACGCCTGGGGGATCGACGTCGCGGTCAGCGGCTCGCAGAAGGGCTGGATGGCGCCGCCGGGATTGGCGCTGGTCAGCGTGAGCGAGCGGGCGTGGGCGCAGCAGGCCAAGGCACGCTCGCCGCGCTTCTATTTCGACTGGAAGGAGGCCAAGGTCTGGGCCGAGAAGGGCATGACGCCTTTCACCCCGGCGGTCGGCGTCGCCTTTGCATTGCAGGAGGGCCTGCGCATGCTGGAAGAAGAGGGTCTCGACCACGTCTACGAGCGCCACGCGCGGCTCGCCAGGGCCGCGCAGGCAGGGCTCAAGGCGCTGGGCTTCCAGCTCTTCGCTCAGGAGGGCTACCGCTCCAACACGGTGACCTCCGCGCTGCCGCCACCAGGACTCGACGTTGCCGCTCTACGGACGCTCCTGAGCGAGAAGTACGGCGTCGTGATCGCCGGCGGCCAGGGCAAGATGAACGGCAAGATGGTCAGGGTCGGCCACCTGGGCGCAGTCGCCGAGGGCGACGTGGTGCAGGTGCTGTGGGCGATCGAGCAGGCGCTCGAGGAGCTCGACGTTGCGCCCGCGGAGGGCCGTGGAGTGGCCGCCGCGACCGCGTCATTGCAGGGCGTCCCGGCTTAGTGACGACCTAGACTCAAGGCACCGTGCCCCGGATCCTCGTCGCCGACCCGCTCGCCGAGGATGGCCTCGAACGGTTGCGTCGCGCCGGTGAGGTGATCGTCGCCGCCAAGCTTGCCGAAGCCGAGCTGATCGAGCGCATCCCCGAGTTCGACGCACTCGTCGTCCGCAGCGAGACGAAGGTGACGGCGCCTGTGCTCGAAGCGGGCAAGCGTCTGCGGGTGGTCGGTCGCGCCGGAGTTGGGGTGGACAACATCGATGTTCCCGCCGCCACCCGCAAGGGAATCCTCGTCGTCAACGCGCCCCGCGGAAACATCGTCGCCGCCGCCGAGCACACCATCGCGCTGCTCTTCGCGCTGGCGCGCTCGGTGCCGCAGGCCGACGCCTCGGTCAAGCGTGGTGAGTGGACCCGTTCCAAGTTCATCGGCACGGAGATCCGTGGCAAGACTCTCGGCATCATCGGTCTCGGCAACGTCGGCTCCGAGGTGGCCAAGCGCGCGCATGGCCTGGAGATGGAGGTCATCGCCTACGACCCGGTCGTCTCCGTCGAGCGCGCGGAGCTCTTCAACGTGCAGCTCGTGCCGCTCAACGAGCTTCTCGAGCGAGCGGATTTCGTCACCGTTCACGTACCTCTCGTCGACGCCAACCGCCACCTGATCGGCGCGCCGGAGCTGGCTCTGCTCAAACCGAGCGCGCGGCTCGTCAACACCGCGCGGGGAGGAATCGTCGACGAAGAGGCTCTGTGCAAGGCGCTCGAATCAGGGCGGTTGGCGGCCGCGGCGGCGGACGTCTTCGAGCACGAGCCCGCCGGCGAGAGCCCTCTTTTCCGCCTGCCCAACTTCATCGCCACCCCCCACATCGCAGCCTCCACGGTGGAAGCGCAGGCGTCAGTCGCATTCGACGTGGCCGAGGAGGTGGCGGCGGTGCTGGCGGGCGACATACCTCGCTATGCCGTCAACGCACCGGCGTTGCCGCCAGAGGAGCTCGCTTATGTGCGCCCGTTCGCGCTGCTGACCGAGCGCCTGGCCGCGCTGCACCGGCAGCTGTTCGAAGGTCGGGTTGGTGCGATCGAGCTCGAGTTCGAGGGCGAGCTTGCGGAGCATGACGTCAACCTGCTGGTCGCGGCAGCGATTCGAGGCGTCCTGCAGCCCTTCACTGAAGATCGCATCAACTCCGTCAATGCGCGACTGATCGCATCGAGCCGAGGCGTCAAACTGATCGAGCGGAGGAGTCCCGCACATGGAAGCTATGCCAGCCTCGTCACGTTGCGAATGCACGGCCACGAACTGGCCGGGACTGTGCTCATGGGAGAGCCACGCGCGACCCGGATCGATTCGTTTCGGGTCGATCTAATGCCCGAAGGACGCTTCCTTGTCAGCCGGCACGAGGACCGGCCTGGCGTGGTTGGCAGTTTTGGCACCATTTTGGGCAAGCACGACGTCAATATCGCGAGCATGCAGGTGGGCCGCGATGCGCCGCGTGGTAACGCGATGATGATTCTCGCGGTCGACGATCCCGTCGGCAGCGATGTGCTCGCTCGGTTGCGCGAGGTGGAGGGCATGTCCGACCTTCGCTACGTCGAGCTCGGGGGCACATCCGATAGCTGACGTACGAGCCCTGCCCGGAATCCGATACCGACTTGCAAGCGCCGGCAATCCCAGCACGCTCGTCGCCCCGCCGTATGACGTCATCCCGGACTCCGAGCTCGCGAAATACCAGCGCCTTTCGCCCTTCAACGTCGTTCACGTCACGCGTCCGGGCTCGGACTACGAAGGTGCCGCCCGGACCTTTCAGGAGTGGGTGGAAAAGGGCGTCGTCCAGGCCGACGAGCCGTCCATGTACGTCCACGAAGTCACCTTCGACGGCCGGCGCCGCCATGACATGATCGCCGCGCTGCGTCTACAGCCCTACTCAGACCGCGTGGTCTTCCCGCACGAGCGCACCCACCGCGGACCCAAAGAGGACCGGCTGGCCCTGATGCGCGCAACCCACATGAGCCTCGAGCCCTTGTGGTTCGTATATGAAGGACGCGCCGGCGGCGTGAAAGGGATCACGGACGTTGTCAGCCAGCGCTCGCCGGCAGTCGCGTTTCTTGGCCCCGACGGCACGGAGCACCGGCTGTGGACGATCACCGATCGCGTGATCCAGGCGGCTGTGCATGCAGCTTTCGAGGGCATGCCCGTGCTGATCGCCGACGGGCACCATCGTTACGAGACTGCCCTTGCCTACGCGGAGGAGGCAGGCGGCTCAGCCGACGCCAGCTCTCGTTTCACTATGGCGGTGCTCACCGATATCGACGATCCCGGTCTGCAGGTGCTGCCCACTCACCGGGTGCTCAAGGCCGGTGTTACGGTCAGCGGCGGCGACGACGCGCCGTCGCTGGAGGCTACCCTCGCCGGCCTCCACGGCCGGGTGGCGGCCGGCGCCTATCACGACCACCGATTCCAGGTGCTGCCATTGGAAGGAGAGGTGGCCCTTGTCGAGTTACATGAGCAGGTGATCGACAACATCCTGGGCAAGCGGAACCCGGAAGACTTCCTTCTGTACACCCGCGATGCGACCGAGGCGGTGCGCTGGGTCGACGAGGGTGTGGGGGTTGGCGCCTTCTTCCTGGACGCACCCGACGTGCGGCAGGTTTTGCGGCTGGCCAAGGCGGGGAAAACACTTCCGCAGAAGAGCACCTACTTTTACCCCAAGCCACCGTCCGGGATGGTATTTCTCCGTCTCGATCCAGATCGGCGGCTATAGTTAGGAACCCGAAGCAAGAACTGAAAAATGCCCACATACGGTTATCGCTGTAGCAACTGCGGCCACGAGTTCGAGATCCAGCAAAAGATCACCGATCCGCCTCTAAAGGCGTGCCCGAAATGCGAGGGGAAGCTGAGCAAGATCCTGTACCCGGTCGGCATCAGCTTCAAGGGCAGCGGGTTCTACTCCACTGACTACAAGGGGTCGGGCAAGGACTCGGCGGGCTCCAGCGACGGCTCCGCAGGCTCCAGCGACGGCGCCGCCGCCTCGTCGAATAGCTCAAAGGGCTCAGAGAGCAAGGCCGAGACCAAGTCAGAATCGAAGGCGGACAAGAAGTCAGAGTCCAAGTCAGATTCAAAAACGGAGAAGAAAGCTTCCTAGATGGCAGAGACAGGCGCAGAGATACAGGCGGTCACCGACGCGGAGTTCGAGTCCATCGTCCTGAAGGCAGACCGGCCGGTGCTGGTGGATTTCTGGGCGGCCTGGTGCGGCCCATGCCGGATGATCGCCCCCATCGTCGAGCAGCTCCACGGCGAGCTCGGCGACAAGGTGACCGTCATGAAGATGGACATCGACGAGAACCCGGCCACGCCCATCTCGCTGGGGATCGCCTCGATCCCAACCGTGATCATCTTCAAGGATGGCAAGCCCGCGGATAGGACCGTCGGCTACCGCCCCAACATGAAGGGCGACCTCAAGGCCAAGCTCGAAGCGCTGATCAGTCCGGCCTAAGTCCTGCCAGCAGGCGGAAAGCTGGCTATTGTTCTCGCGTGCAGGTCGCGATCTACACCGGCAAGGACCCGGGTGGGAAGCGGTTTCTGAGCACGCTGGAGCGCCGGATCGGCCGCCAGGAGATCAGGGCGTGGGAGGTCCGGCGCAAGAGTCCCCTCACGCTCGTCCACTCGGGGGAGCGCTACGCCGGGGTCCGGGTCACATTCATCCCTTCCGGGACGCGGAGCTTCTCCCGGGTCGCCAAGGAGGGCAAGCTGGGCGCGTTTCGCTCCCCCGAGCCGTCCCTTGTCGCCACCATCGCCGGGAGCTCGCAGGTCGATCGGGTGCTGGGCTTCCTGGTTGGCTTGTTGACCCGGCATGCGGAACACCTCGGGGTCGAGGGCGTCGGCATCCCGCTGACCGAATAGCATTCCCGATGCTGGGGATGTTCGAGAGCTGGTGCTCTCCGCGGTCTTCAAAACCGTTTGCGGGGCGCTGTGAGGCGTCCTGGGTGGGTTCGATTCCCATCCATCCCCGCCAATTTCACGCCGTCTGACGCCAAGATGACAGCCACAACCGCGGACGTAGGTGGATCAGCACGGTATGGCAGGCCCATAGAGAGTGACACGACATTCATCGGAGTGCGGGAGACCGTTGTCGGCGATCAGTCGGTCAGCAGTGGCGACATTAAGGTCCGAACCAACCAGCGTTCTTTTCGAAGGTCAGCTACACGGCGCCGGCTCCGCTCTTGGCCCGCTACCGGCTCGGGGCTCTTGCGCCAGCCTCTCGCGACGAGTCTGCTGTGAGGGCCATCCAGCGACCGGGCGTCAGGCCATAGGTTCGCTTGAACTGACGTGTCATGTGGCTTTGGTCAGCGAAGCCGGCCTCAGACGCAGCTCGGGCAAGTGGTTGCCCGCTCTCTATCGCAACCCGCGCCAGCGCCAGGCGGCGCAACGTCCGGTATCGGTCGGGGCTCGTCCCAAACGCCAATCGGAAGTGGCGAGCGATCGTGAAGCGGTCAGTACCCGCGATCTTTTCGAGGATCGAGGCCGATGTCTGCTCACGTGCGTGGGCCGCGAGATAGTCGCGCGCGAGCTCGACCGCCCTAGCATCGATAGCCGCTTTCCGGCGGTCGGGGTGGCCGCTTAACGAAACGAGGCAATCGGCGACCGCGACGGCGATCTCGGCGGAGCTGAGCTCATTGATCGGCTCGTCGATATCGGAAAGCAGGGAGGCGATAAGTCCGGCCGTCGGTGCCACCTGCTGAATGGGATCGGCGACAAACGGCAGCGCGCGTCCGGCCAAAGCGTCACGAACGAGCTCGGGCGGTATGTAGAGAATTCGGTAGCCAAACCCGCCGTCCGTTCCCGCTGCACCGTCGTGCGCTTCATCAGGATGCAGGACGTGGAGCTGACCCGGCAGGCAGATGCGGCGCGAGCCGCGGTAGTGAAACGTCTGCACGCCGGCTGTCGTAATTCCGATGGCGTAGGTGTCGTGCCGATGCGGCTCGAATGCGCATGCGGAGAGGTAGATCTCGGCGCGTTCGATCCCGTGCGCACTCGGTCCGAACCTGATCGAGTCCGACCGCCGGGTGCTGGATTGTTCAAGACCGCCGGCATCGATACCTCCTAGCGTCTGCGGCATGGGACAACGGTATAGCGCCCGCAGTGCCTGAGGTGCTTCTTGACGATGGCATTCGTTGGGGATCGGTCGGGCCGCTACTGTTCATTTCGCTGGCAATCATGGGCAGTCCTGGTCCCGCGACCATCAGCCTAATGGCCGCCGGCTCGGCCAACGGCGTGCGGCGATCGCTCTCGTACCTGATCGGGATCGTCGTTGGCACAACGATCGTGCTCCTGTCGGTGGCGACCGGAATTACGGCCGCGCTCCTGGCCGTTCCCGCGATCGGCTCCATCCTGATCTGGATCTCGGTGGCGTACATCCTCTGGCTGGCTTACCACATCGCGACCGCACCACCACTCTTGGAACCGACCGCAGCCTCGAGCACGTTCTCGGTCGCGGGGGGAACTTTCCTCGGCATCGCCAACCCGAAGGCCTGGGTCGCCATCGCCGCAGTCTTCGCCAGCGGCCACCTCGCCGACGACACGGCAACCGACGCTGCCGCCAAAATCGCGGTGCTGACCGCGATGATCATTGCGATCTGCGCGATATGGCTCGTCGCCGGCACATCAATCGCCCCGTTGCTCCGCGACCCACGTCGAGCCCGCGTGGTGAACGCCGCGCTTGCCGTGGCCCTCGTTGGCGCGACCGCGCTAGCGGTGCTCCATTGAAACAGTCGTTCCCGTGGGAGCAAGGATGGCTTCTGATCTCCTACGTTCCGGCGCCGCCTGCCGGCAGCACCTCAACCGTGCCGCAGAGCCATGTCGGGTCGTAGGAGCGGCGCCCGAAGTTAATCGGGACGGTAGTTGCACGTCCAGTCGCACGATCGTTCAAGACAGTCGGTATCGAGAGCTACTACGGTCCGATGTGTGACTCGACGGTCCTAGTCGAAGCGCAGTTTGTCCCGCAGGCCGAGACGAAATAGAGGAGGAGCGATTGATGGCAAAGACGGTCGGACCTTACAGCCCATGGTGTCGGATTGGACAGACGATCGCCACGTCAGGTCAGATCGGCCTGGGCGACGACGGGAAGATGGTCGAGGGCGGCTTCGGACCCGAGCTCGAGCAGACGCTCCGCAATCTCAGCAACGTGCTCGCCGACGCCGGTGTGACAAGAGAACAAGTCATCAAAGTCAACGTGTACCTGGCTGACCTCGCGGACTGGCCGGCTCTGAATGGTCCCTACGCTGACTTCTTTGGCTCATCGCGGCCAGCACGGACCGCCTTCGCGATTTCCGCGCTCCCGCTCGCTGCGAGGGTCGAGATCGAGGCCTGGGCCGTCGTCGAGGAGACGCGCTGATCGCGCTTGACCTTTACGTCGGCAAAACTTCGCTCGCTCACAACCTGCCGCCTCCGAAGTGTTCGGCGTGCACGAGGTGGCAACCACTCGGCCCTGGGTTTGATGCGTGACGGGTGGGAGTGAGAGAACACGAATGGATCCCGAAGATATTCGGCGGCGGTTTGCAGCCCTGACCACCGCCCACCTGGCGGATGCGTGCATTCGCGCTCAGACCCCAGTGCGCTGCGCCCCCGCGCTCTTGCAAGCTGTTGTTCCAGGAAGCCGCCTGGCCGGGCGTGTAATTCCTGCTCGACACGCCGGCAGCGTCGACATCTTCCTGGAAGCGCTGCAGGAGGCTGCTCCGGGCGACGTGCTGGTGGTCGACAACGGCGGACGGCTCGACGAAAGCTGCGTAGGCGATCTTGTTGTCCTTGAAGCCCACGCGGCTGGACTCGACGGCATCGTGATCTGGGGCCTGCATCGCGATACGTCTGACATACGTGCGATTGGGTTGCCTGTGATCAGCCTTGGAGCGATCCCGACCGGCCCTCAACGTCTCGATTTACGTCCTG
>VBHB01000087.1 GCA_005880315.1 Chloroflexota bacterium
CGACATGGCGGAACGCCGACGTGCCGGTCGTCTTGTTGTCCCTCCTGCAGTGGCCCCGGCGGACAAGATGCTGCTCGAGCGGAGCGCCATCGAGGAGCTCAGCCATCATGCCGACCCGTGGCGTGTCCTACGGATCCTGTCTGAGTTCGTCGAAGGCTTCGACGCCCTCAACGGCGTCGGTCCGGCGGTCACGGTGTTCGGCTCGGCACGCACAAAGCCCGACGATCCTTACTACGCGCTCGGCAGGTCTCTAGGCGCCGCACTTGCCCGTCGCGGCTTCGCTGTCATCACCGGCGGCGGGCCAGGAATGATGGAAGCCGTGAACCGCGGCTGCCACGAGGCCGGTGGGTTGTCGGTGGGCTGCAACATCGAGCTGCCTCGCGAGCAGGAGCTCAACCCATACGTCGACCTGGGCGTCGAGTTCCGCTACTTCTTCGTGCGCAAGAACATGTTCGTGAAGTACGCGCGCGGCTTCGTCATCTTTCCAGGCGGCCTCGGGACGCTCGACGAGCTCTTCGAATCGCTGACGCTGGCGCAGACCGGGAAGATCGAGCATTTCCCGATCGTCCTGTTTGGCACCGAGTACTGGAGCGGCCTGCTGAAATGGATGCGGGATGTCGTACTCGCTCGCGGCGCGATGTCGCCGGAAGACTTCGACCTCGTCAGCCTGACCGACGACCCCGAAGAGGCGGCCGCGATGGCGACGCGACCACTGCCCGTGCACATCGACCAGCCACGAGCCGAGACCGGCGAACCGAAGGCGGAAGCCCGATAGCCGCCATCGCCCGGGTGACGCCGTCGCTGGATTTCTATTTCCTGACCGATAGAGGCCAGACCTCGGACGTGGTGGCCCAGCGGGTCGCATCGTTCCTCAACGACGCCACCACCTCGATCGACGTCGCGATCTATGACCTGCGCCTCGACTCTGGTCCTGGCGCGACCATGCTGGGCGCGTTCCAGGCCGCCGTGAAACGCGGCGTCCATGTGCGGTTGATGTTCAACCAGGATCACCCGGCCGATCTCCCGGTCCCGCCGCCGGCCGAGATCGACTGGACTTTCGTCAACCAGCTGAAGGCGGCCGGAGTCGACACCAAGCCGATCCCCGGAGTGCCCGACCTCATGCACCACAAGTACGTCGTGCGCGACGCGGGCACGCCCCAGGCCGCGGTGCTCACCGGTTCGACCAACTGGACCAACGACTCGTGGAACCGCGAGGAGAACGTGATCTTCACAATCGCGTCGCCCGCCGTCACCGCCACCTTCGAGCAGAACTTCATGGAGCTCTGGCAGAACCCGGTGGTGGCGCTGTCCGGACGCATCTCTGCGCCGTGGGAGTCGCTGTCCGACTCCAGCCAGGTGCGTGTGTACTTCTGCCCCGGTCGGGGCCTGAAGCTCGTCCACGCGATGGCTCGGTCGATTGCGTCCGCGCAGCAGCGCATCCGCATCTGCTCGCCGGTCCTCACGTCGGGCCCGGTCCTCGGCACGCTGGCGGAGGTGGTCGACCACGGAAAGGTCGATGTTTCCGGTGTGTACGATGCGACTCAGATGGACCAGGTGCAGCGGCAGTGGGGAGAGCAGCCAACCGCGGAGTGGAAGATAGCCGCCTTTCGCGGCATCATCACTGCTGCCAAGTTCGGCTCGAAGCGTTCGACGCCATACGCTGTCGGTTCCGTGCATGACTTCATGCACGCCAAGATCCTGGTCGCGGACGACTACGTGTATGCAGGCAGCTTCAACCTTTCCCACAGCGGCGAGCAGAACGCGGAGAACGTGGTCCAGATCGAAAGCCACGCGGTGGCCGAGCTCTGCACCGCCTACATCGACAGGGTTGCCGCGACGTACGGCGGCCGCCCACTCGCCGGGTAAAACCACGCTGCTGAGTCCCAGGGTCCTCTGGGCTGGCGGGGCCCTGGTCGCCTTGGTGATCGTGGGCCTGGCGGTCGCGCTGCCTCGCCTCCAGCCGCCGACCGGGACCGTCCTGGTGATCGGCTCGGCGCGGTCGGCAACCACGATCGCGGCGACCACCGTCAGCATTCATGGCAGCGCCGGGTGGTCGGCGCTGGGCTCGGTATCAGGATCCGTGCCGGCGGCTCCGGAGCAGCGCGAGCTGCTGGCGGTGCCGGTAGCCGAGGGAAATTACGACGGCGTCCGGGTCGGCGCCGACGAGCAGGCGGTGGCGATTTCGGTGGTCGCGGGACAGGTCGAGCCACTCCTTGTCGGCATCGAAAAGGGTCACCTGATCGTCGGCGCGTCATACGCGGGCAACGACCAGGTGAACCTGGGCCTGGGCGAGCTCTCAGGCAAGTTCGTCGCGATGCCCACCTTCGATCTGGCCGACCAGGCCGGGAATCCGTTCAACGGCGTGACCATCGCCGGCCGCGACGTGGTGATTGCAGCGTTCCACACCACATGTCATCAAACCTGTCCGCTCTACACCGCGCTGTTTGCGCAGCTCGAGAAGCAGAAGCTGCCGCCGAAGGTGCTGCTCGTCGAGGTGACCACCGATCCCACGACCGACACGACATCTGCGCTCGCGAGCTACGCGAGCAGCATCGGCGCGGAGTGGACGTTCGCGACCGGGTCGGTCGATGCCTTGACCGCATTCTGGAAGCCGTTTGGCGTCGAGCTAGCGAGCGGTGACAGCCACGTGTCCACGCTCGCCCTGTTGGATCGCCACGGCTACATCCGCTTGGTTTACCGCGGCGTTCCGGACGTCGGTCACGACATCTCGCCTCAGCTGGTCACTGCGCTGGGGACCGAAGGCCTGCGTGAGCTCGTTTCCCATGGCGACGGTTGGGGGACGCCGCAAGTGCTGCAGTCGCTGGTGACGATCAGCGGACCGGAGCGAGCCCCATCCGGTGGGGGCGGCCTCGCCGGAGCGTTTGCGCTCGACGGTACGGATGGACACCGTGTCACCCTCGCCTCGTTGCTGGGCAAGCCGCTGGTCATCAACTTCTGGGCCACCTACTGCCCGCCGTGTCGCGCCGAGATGCCCTTGCTCCAGGCGCGGGTCGCCAACCTGTCCAGCGTGCGGCTCGTTCTCATCGATGAGGGGGATGGCGCGCAACCCGCACGCGCCTTCCTTGACTCGGTCGGAATCCATCAAGCCGCCCTTCTCGATTCGGACCTCAGTGTCGGCCGCGAGTATGGAGCCGCGGCCTTACCGGTCACGGTATTCGTGCGCGCCGACGGCACCGTCGCCGCCCGGCACATCGGCCAGCTCGACGAGCGCGCCCTGGCCGCCGAGCTGTCGAACCTGAGTGGTCAGTAGACTTCGGCAAGTGTTCCGCGCTGGAAGGTCCGACGCATATTCGCGGCATCGACGGCCGGAGCCAAGGCGCGGGTGGCGCCGGGAAGAGCGCATACGCGTATGCGTGACGATCCGGCGCCGGGCCCCGCAACGCAGGCTTCAGTGCCGAAGGCACCCGGCCGTCTAGGCCGATGAAGATGCATGGAACTTCCGGCGCGGAACACTCAATGGTTGGAGTCGGGGGGTTTCGGAAGCTTGCGGTGGTGACCGCGATCTTCGCCTACCTCCAGATCGCGCTCGGCGGTGTCGTTCGGGTTTCCGGATCCGGCCTCGGCTGTCCTGACTGGCCTCTGTGCCACGGCCGCCCATATCCACCCGCCGATCCGCACGCGATCATCGAGTACTCCCACCGTGCTGTCGGCAGCGTGACGGGCGCCCTCATCATCGCGACCGTGGTGATGGCATGGATTGTGTTCCGCAACACCAGGCCGCGAGTCGCGTGGCTGGCGACGGCTTCACTGCTCGGGGTGGTGGGGGAGGGGATTCTCGGAGGCGTGGTCGTGGCCAACGAGCTGCAGCCATGGCTCGTGGTGGTGCACCTCGGGCTCGCGATGATGATCCTCGGCTTCCTGGTCGCGACGGCCGTGACGGCGGGGCCGCGGTCGGCCGGCATTCCCGACCGACCATTCCGCCGCCTTGCGGCTGTGACCGTGGGGACTACCTATTTATTGCTGTTGACGGGATCGACGGTGGTCGGCAGCAACGCCGATGCGGGGTGCCATGCCTGGCCGCTGTGCGGCCGAGGACTGACGCCCGACTTCTCCGGTGTCAATGCGTTCACGATGCTGCACCGGGGGGCGGTGCTCGTGATCGGGGTTCTCATCGTATACACAGCGGTGGCGGCGCTCCGGCGCTGGGGAATGCGATCGCCTGTCGGCCTGAGTGCGATTGTGACGCTGGTGGTCTTTGCGCTGCAGGTCGCGATCGGCGCGGCGGCCGCCCTCACCGACGCGGCCCTCTTCAACGGCCTGCATGTGGCGATCGCTACGCTCGTATGGTCCGCTGTGCTCACATTCGCTCTGGTCATGATGCCCCGAACCGACCGCACCGCCAAGCTATCGCGCCTGGCGGTGGAGAGAGGTTCGGCGTGAACGCTATCTCCGCGCAGTCCCCGACCAGCGCGCTGAGCGTCGCCCGCGATTACATCAGCCTGCTCAAGCTGCGCATCGTCGTGCTCCTGGATGCGACGGCGATCGGGGTGATGATCCCGGCTGCCCACGGCCATCCTCAGGTGGCAGCGGTGCTCGCAGTTCTGGTCGGCGGCACACTCGCGGCTGGCGGCGCCCACGCCATCAACTGCTGGTTCGATCGAGACATCGACGCCGAGATGAGCCGGACGCGCCGGCGTCCAGTGCCTGGCGGACGCATCCCGGCCTGGCACGCGCTGGCCATTGGCGTCGCGCTCAATGCGCTCGCATTCGTGGTCCTGTGGAGGTGGGCGAACGCGCTTGCCGCCGCCCTCGCGCTGGCGGGCGCGCTCATCTACATCTTCGTGTACACGATCTGGCTCAAGCGCTCGACGCCGCTGAACATCGTCATTGGTGGCGCGGCTGGTGCCGTGCCGCCGCTGGTCGGCTGGGCCGCGGCAGCGGGGACCCTCGACCTCACCGCACTTTCGCTCTTCGCAGTGATCGTATTCTGGACGCCGCCACATTTCTGGGCGCTCGCGCAAGTGATCAAGGCCGACTACGCCAGGGCGCGCATACCGATGCTGCCGGTGGTCTCGGGCGAGCGTTCAGCGAAACGCCAGAGTGTCCTCTACGCGCTGCTCACCGGGGGCGTCAGCATGGTCCCGTTCTTTACCGGCAGAGCCGGCTCGATCTACCTGGCCGGAGCCATCGTGCTCGGCCTGGGCCTGGTCACCATCACCGTGCTCGACCTGGCCGGACGTCGCTGGACACGCCGCGTCTTCACCTATTCCATCGTGTACGTCGCGCTGCTCTTCGCCCTGTTCGCCGTATCACCTTTTCTTCCGTAGATGGAAATAGTTCGCCTACATCTCGCTCGCATCGATTCGCTCAACCAGATCCCAGTGCATGGCTTTGTGATCAAGCACCCTCGGGCCGGCGCGATCCTCGTCGACACCGGGGTCGGGTGGCCCGACGACATCGTCAAGGAGTGGAAGGTCGTCAACCGCCACGCCGCCGACGCGCTGGCGGAGCACGATCTCAGCCCGGCCGATGTGCGCATCGTGATCAATACCCATCTCCACTTCGACCACTGCGGCCAGAATGCGGTGTTCAAGCACGCGCCCTTCTACATCCAGCGACCCGAGCTGGAGCGCGCCCGGCGCGAGGAGGCCGTGACCTCGGAGTGGTTCGACTTCGCCGGCGCCCGGTTCGAGCTGGTCGATGGCGACGCGCAGATCGCTGACGGCGTTCGCGTCGTGGCGACCCCCGGCCACACGGTCGGCCACCAGAGCGTCATCGTCGACACGCCCGACGGCGGCGCGGTGATGATCGGCGACGCCGCTTACACTTCCGAGATCTACCGCGACGCTGAGAATGCAGACCTCACGCGCTGGCGTGGACAGTACGCCGACCGGGCAGCCTGGACCGGCTCGCTTCGGCGCTTGCACGACATGCACCCGCACGCGGTGCACTTCTGCCACGACACGCGCGTTGTAACCGTGGCCCCATGAGCACCTTCGGTCCGCTGGTGAGCCCCGAGTGGCTCCACGAGCACATTGGCGAGCCCGACCTGCGCCTCGTCGACTTCCGCTGGTACCTGACCGGCCGGCAGGGTCGCGATGCATACCTCGGCGGGCACATCCCTGGCGCGGTGTTCGTAGACCTGGACGCCGTCACCGGCAAGGGACCCGGCCGCCACCCGCTGCCGGCCAAGCAGCAGTTCCAGGACGAGATGCGCCGGGCAGGGGTGGGGGCAGCGAGCCGGGTGGTCGTCTACGACGACGCCGGCGGTTCCATCGCGGCCCGGCTGTGGTTCCTCCTCGGCTGGTTCGGCCATGGCGCCCAGGCGGTGCTCGACTCGGGTCTCCAGGGTTGGGGCCAGCCGCTCGAGACGGCGGTGCCGATGGTCACGCCAGGAGACTTCAAGGCCAAGGCGCCGCAGAAAACGCGAATCATGGACTTCAGCCGGGTCAAGCGCCTTTCGAACGCGAGCGGGGCCCGAGCCGGGCGCGTCCTGGTCGACGCCAGGGTCGGCGAACGGTATCGGGGGGAGCACGAGCCGATCGATCCCAAGAAAGGTCACATCCCAGGCGCGGTCAGCGCCCCATGGATCGACAACCTCGACGCCGACGCCCGGTTCAAGTCGCCGGACCAGCTGCGCCGGCGCTACGAGGCGCTTGGTGTCGACGGAAGTGCCGGAGCGGTCGTCTACTGCGGATCGGGCGTGAATGCATGCCACGACCTGCTCGCGCTCGAGCTGGCTGGAATCAGCGACGTCAAGCTCTACGAAGGCTCGTGGAGCGACTGGTCGCAACAGAACGCGCCGGTGGCCACCGGCGACAAACCTTAGAGAACGCTAGGGGGATTCAGCCGTGATACTGACAGGCAAGCGAATTCTGATCGCCGGCATGAGCGATCGGCGAAGCATCGGTTACGCGATCGCCGTGGAGGTGCAGAAAGCGGGCGGCGAGCTTCTGCTCACGAGCTTCGGCCGGATGATGAGCATCACGCAGATGACGGCGAAGAAGCTCAACCCGGTGCCCGAAATCCTCGAGATGGACGTCACCAAACCGGATGACATCGAAGCCGCGGCGAAAGAGACTCGCAAGCGATGGGATCGCCTCGACGGACTCGTGCATTCGGTCGCGTACGCGCCGCAGGACGCGTTGGGCGGCCAATTCCTGAACACGAAATGGGAGAGTGTTGCGACGGCGCTCCAGGTCAGCGCATTTTCCTTCAAGGAGCTGGCGGTGGGTTTCCTACCTCTGATGCGTGAACATGGTGGCTCGCTCGTAACACTCGATTTCGACAATTCCACGCAGGCATGGCCGAAATACGACTGGATGGGCGTTTCCAAATCAGCACTGGAATCCGTCACCCGCTACCTGGCGCGCGATCTCGGGCGCTACAAGATCCGCGTCAACGCCGTCTGTGCGGGGCCTCTGGCCACGCTCGCGGCAAGCGGGATTCCGGGTTTCAAAGAATTCGAGGAGGTGTGGGGACAGCGAGCTCCGCTGGGTTGGGACCTGCAAGACCGGACGCCGGTAGGCCGCGCCGTGGTGGCAATGCTGTCGGACTACATGAACATGACGACCGGGGAGCTCGTGCACGTCGACGGCGGCTACCATGCCATGGGAGCCGATCTCCCTGGCCTCCCCGCCTAGCGGGGAGGTGGACCCGGCCGCGTAGCGGCCCGGTCCAGTGGGGCGATTCAGGAGCCCACAACATCTAGTGGCTCGGGTGTCCCAAGCCCGCAACATCGTGTTAGGCTCTCGCTCAATTCTGAATCTCACCGCTAAGGAGGGACAGTTATTGCGGGAGTGCCTGGTGATCTACGTTGACGCCGCTCTCGACAGAAACGGCCGGGCTGGATGTGGCCTGGCCGTTTTCATTAGGGGCCGGGCCGTCTATACGGAATCGTTCGGTTTCTCGCATCTGGGCGGTTCGGCCCAGCTGGAGGCGCATGTGTGTGCAGGTGCGCTCGATCTTGCCGCTGCGCGCTGGCCTTATCACCGCGTAATCGTGCGCACGGATTGCGCACCTGTTGTTCGCAGCCGTATGCCGTCGAGCGACAGCTTTCGCATCGCGGTTCATGAAGTTCGCGAGCGTTGCCGCCGCGGTTGGCGTGTAGTGCGTTATGTCAGCCGTAAAGCGAATCCTGCACATGAATTAGCACGTGAAGGTTTGAAGAGCATCTCTCGTCAACCGGCTCTCGCTGCGGCATGACCTGATAACCAAGCGCGCGGAAGACCGTGGGTATACTGCGGCTTGTTCGCATCATTTCCCTTTGAATCAGGAGCCGACATGCCAGACGCATCCGAGCCGCAGCAACCGACCCCTCGCCGCCGCCGCGGCCGTCCACCGGGCAGCAAAACAAAAACGCGACGTCGGGTCGGTGGCAGCGATCTGATTGGGCAGCTCAACACAATGGTCGCTGAGCTGATCAAAGACAATCGCAACCTCAGGCGTCAGGTCGAAAAGCTGTCCGCGCGCGGAACTAAAGCAGCGAGCGGGACCGTAGAGCGAGGCCTGCGGACAATTCAGCGTCGCGTACAGAAGGCGCTAAAGGCAACCCCGAAACGCCGCCGGCGCACCGCTGCGGCCGCTGCACCAGCCAAGCGCAGGGCGACCACGACGAGGCGCCGCCGAAAGGCGACCTAGTTCCCGCCGGACTCCATTCGTTTCGCGGTGCGGTACGCGTCGACGATGCTGAATAGCCACAGGCCGCCGCCGCCGAGCTCCATCGGCACGCCGATCGCGGCGCCGATGACGGTGAGGTCGAGGTCGGCTCCGAAGAACTGCAGGCCGCCGACGCCGACCAGGTAGGCGACTCCCTTCACGTTGTGGCCGAGGTAGAAATGGCCGAGGCCGGGAACGATTGCCAGCGCGGCCGCCAGGGCTGGGCTCTTGCGCGCACGGCGGTACCCGGCCTGGTATGCGCCCGCGTAGGCTCCCGGGCCGGCCGCGCCCTGATAGGCGCCAGAAGCGGGGGCCCCGCATCGTGGGCAGGGCGCGTTCGGGTTGGTGAGCAGCGTGCCGCACCGACCACACAGAACCTCTGCCGCCACCCTTCTAGGATGCCCGATTTGCTAACGTCCGAACCGTGGACCTCGGCTACACGGCTGACGAGGAAGCATTCAGGCAGGAGGTCCGCGACTGGCTCGATCGCAACCTTCCCGACGAGTGGCGCCACAAGGGCGTGGGTGGCTACCGGGAAGAGGAGGAGACCGACCTCCAGCGCCAGTGGCAGCGCCGGCTTCACGAAGCAGGATGGCTGAAGCTCGCCTGGCCGAAGCAGGCCGGCGGCCGCGAGGCGAGCCCCGTCATGCAGGCCATCTACTCCGAAGAGATGGCGAAGGCGGGAGCGCCGATCATCCTCGGGCGCCTCGGCGTGAGCCTTCTCGCACCGACGCTCCTAGTGAGCGGGTCGCAGTGGCAGAAGGACAACTACGTCGACAAGATCCTTTCCGGCGAGCTGATCTTCTGCCAGGGATTCAGCGAGCCCGATGCGGGCAGCGACCTCGCGGGCCTTCGCGCCCGCGCTGAGAGAAAGGACGGACATTGGGTTCTCAACGGCCAGAAGACATGGTCGAGCGGAGCCCACTACGCGGACAAGAGCTTCCTGCTGGCGAGGACCGATGGCGACGCCGAGGCACACAAGGGCATCTCGTTCTTTCTCGTCGACATGCACCAGCCCGGCGTCGAGGTTCGGCGCATCAAGCAGATGACTGGAGGCGGGGAGTTCTGCGAGATCTTTCTTTCGGGCGCGGTCGTGGAGGATCGCGACCTGGTCGGAGAGCCGGGCGCCGGCTGGAAGATCGCGATGACGGTCTTCGGTTTCGAGCGCGGCGGGCTTGCGCAGGCGGCTCGTTTCGAACGCGCGGTCGTCGAGCTGGCCGCACTGGCCCGAGACCGCGGCGCGGGAGCAGACGCGACGGTGCGCCAGAAAGTCGCCCAGGCCCAGATCGAAGCGCACGTATTTCGTCTCATCGGCCTGCGCAGCCTCACGAGCGCCCAGCACGGCCAGGCTCCGGGGCCAGAGGCGTCGCTCACCAAGCTGTACTGGAGTGAGATGGACAAGCGCATCCAGGACACCGCTGTCGGCGTCCAGGGGCTGTACGGCGCGCTTGCTCCGGGCTCGCACTTTGCGATCGAGGACGGTCGCTGGCAATACGGATGGATGTGGGCGCAGGCTGAGACGATCTACGCCGGCTCGTCGGAGATTCAGCGCAACATCATCGCCGAGCGGGTGCTCGGCCTCCCGCGCGGACGCTGATGGCTGCGACTGACGTCCTGGACAGGCTGCGCGGGCGCATCGGCACCACCGCGCCGCCAGTTTCGGCGGTGGTCGAAGCCGGGCACCTCAAGCGGTTTGCCGAGGCCATCGGCGACCCCAACCCACGCTGGCTCGAAGAAGCCCCGCCGACATTCCTGGTCGCGTTGGTCCCCGCCTCGATGCACCTCGCCGAGGCCGAGGAGTATGGCAAGGGGTGGCTCAACGGTGGCAACCGCTTCGAGTACATCGAGCCGGTCAAGGTCGGCGACCGCATCACCGGGACCGGACGCGTCGCGGACGTCTACGAGAAGGCCGGATCGAGTGGGACGCTCCTCTTCATCATCTTCGAGACCGAGTACGTCAACCAGCACGGGCGCCCGGTGGCACGCCTGCGCGGGACGGCGATCAGGCGATGAAGGTCAAAGTCGGTGACGAGATCCCCGAGCTGGTCAAACAGCCGACCACGCGCCAGCTGGTCCGGTACGCCGGCGCGCAGGGCGACTTCTACGAGATCCACTACGACCAGGACTACGCGCGGAGCGTCGCGCTGCCGGGCGTCATCCTGCACGGCCTGCTCAAGGCGGCATTTCTCGGCCAGCTCGTCACCGACTGGCTGGGCGACAGCGGGACGCTGAAGGCGTTTGAGGTCAGCTACCGCGGCATCGACCAACCCGGCCGGCCATACCGGTGCCGGGGCAAAGTCGTGAAGGAAGACGGCCGGAATGTCGAGCTCGAGGTGTGGGGCGAGGACCCTGACGGCAATCGGACTACCGTGGGCTCGGCCACGGTCGAGATGCGAGAGCCGGCTTAGGCTTCCTGGGCTTGCGGCGCGCCGGTCAAAGTGCGCACCCGCCACGGCAGCTGCGAGCGCAGAGCAAACGCGCCGCGCATCACCAACAACACCGAGGCGTCGATCACGCAATAGCCTCCGGCGATCACCGACGGTGGGTTGCCCGATGGGATGTGCGTCCACGGCGCCACCGGCAGCCAGAACCAGTTGCCAAACGACGTGCCGAATATCTCCAGCTCGCCGGTGGCGATGAAGATCGCTGCGAACAGCGGCCACCGCGGCGAGCGCAGCACGAACCAGGCGAACACGGGAAGGCAAAGAGCCCCCTGGAGGTCGACGCGGCCCGTGATGATCGGCAGCACGGTGAGGCCCGCCACGGCCCACACGCCCGCGCTCGCGAGGATCACGCGACCCACACGGCGCCCGTACTTCATGACGACGGGCGTGCGCGCCGCGAGCAAGCCGAACAGATAGACGAGCCCGTGACCCGGGGGCACGAAGAGCGGCACGTTGTGCAGGCGATATCGATAGACGCCCCAGATCAGCGATCCGAAGATCTCGAATCCGGTGGCGACGCCGACACAGATCCAGACCTGCATGCGCTGCTCCTTCGGCGCCTTGAGCGCGGCGAGGTAGAGCAGGGCGAAGGTCAGGAGTCCGAGCGCCCACTGCTGCCACAGCGCGGTGATCCGGCTGTCGGCCAGCAGCAGGAGCGGCGTGTACGTAAGCAGGTAGGCGTGCAGCCAGTAAGGCTTGAGGCGATCGAGCACTGCCGAAACAATAACGGGGCCGGTCATGAACCGGCCCCGCCAAAGACTGCTACGAGATGGTGCCTCGCTCGTCGGTGAGGCTGCCCTGAAGGTGCCAGCCGTTCGCTGACCAGGTGATCACCTGCTCCTGCGTGATCGGAAAATGGTCGTTGGAGGTCGTCTTGACAACTACACCTGGAAGCAGGAACGGGTTGTTGGTCTCGTCGAGCTGGCTCACGGCGATGTTCCTCACGTTTTCGCGGGTCATGTTCGAGCCCGCCTTGGTGAGCACGTCGACCATGGTGTACGCGACGGCGACGCCATAGATGTTGAAGCCGTCATCGACCTTGCAGGTCGAGCAGTTGGCGATGACCGTCTTGTAGAGCTTCATGCCGTCGTCGTTCGCCCACTGCGGGTCAGTCGGGTCCTTGATGTATGCGACGCTGATGACGCCGTCCAGCTTCGCGCCCTTGCTCGCCGCGATCTTCATGTACACGGCGGGGTTGGAAACCGAGTTGAGATAGGTGAGAGGCGTCCAGCTGAGGGCGGTCCGGATCGCCAGTGCGCCAATCGTGAATGCCGGCGTCGCGAAGATGAAGAGCGTGTCGACGCCCTTGCCCTTGAGCTTACTGAGCTGCGCGGCCAGCGTGGGCACGGCTGCGGTCACGTCGTAGCTTTCGGCGTCCACGATCATCGAAGAGTTGGAACCGAGCCCGTCCTTGAGTCCCTTCAAATAGTCCTGGCCGTAGTCGTCGTTCTGGTAGAGAACGCCGATCTTGGCTGCTTTGTGGTTCGCCAGGACGTCCTTGGCGTAGATGCGGCCCTCGCCCTGGTAGGGCGGTTGCCAGCCGATCGTCCAGTTGTGCTGGCTGTAGTCGGCCATGAACGTCGTGGCTCCAGTGGCCACGAACAGCTGGGGGACCTTCTTCGTGTTCAGGTAGTCCCTGACCGAGGTCTGGGTTTGAGTGCCCAGGCCGCTGAACATCGCGAAGACCTGGTCCTGCTCGACCAGCTGCTTGGTCAGCAAGACCGCGTTGGCCGGCGTGTAGGCGTCATCCAGGATCTTGAAGTTGATCTTCCTGCCGTTGACGCCACCCTTCGTGTTGTTGATGTAGGTGAAGTAGGCGTTCTCGGCATTGGCGATCGTCCCATAAGCTGCCGCCGGGCCCGACTGGGCGATCGTGTTGCCGAGCAAGATCGAGTTGCTGGTCACTCCGACGTCGGTTGCGGTGGTCGTGCCTGGGGAGCCCCCACAGGCAGCCAGAGTCACGAGGAAGGCCGCCAGCACCCCAAGCCGTGGTCCCGTTTTTGCCATAGAAGCTCCTCCTATTTTTCTGTGAAAGTATTTAAACAGTCTGGGGGTCCGGCGGCATCTGTCCAGTTCCCCGATCCCCCGCCCCGCGCAGCCTCGCCTGCAGGCGCATGTAACCGGTCCGGATCAGCCCGGCGACCCCGTTGGGAGCGAAGATCATGACCACGATCAGCAGCGCCCCATAGGTCACGGCCGGCCCGGCCTTCTGGAAGACGGAGGCGATCTGGGCCGGGATCCATGACTGGGACCCGACGAACTGGCTCGAGACGATCGGCAGCCAGAAGGTGAAGACGCCGCCGATGAGTGGGCCCGCGATCGAGGCCAGGCCGCCCACCACCGTCCCGACCAGGAGCTGGAACGAGAGGGCCAGAGGAAACGTGTCCGGGCTCACGAAGCCGATTGCGAGCCCGTACAGCGAACCGCCAATCCCGGCATAGAAGGCGGAGATGCCGAAGGCCATGGTCTTGTAGCCGGCGATGTTGATGCCGTACGACGCGGCGGCCACCTCGCGGTCCCGAATAGCTCGCAGCGCACGTCCGGGGCGGCGCCGGATCAGGTTCCACGCCAGCCAGAAGAGTACGAGCGCGGAGATCAGGCTCAAGTAGTACATCCACTGGTCGCTCGACATCGGAGGTCCGCTGGTGACCGAGGCAAACGCGTCTTTCGCGAACTGAGGCGGGTCGGGCGAGCTGATCAGGATTCCCTGCACGCCGCCGGTCAGCCCGGCCGGTCGCTTGATGAGGCTGGGGGTCACCACGGCCAGGGCGAAGGTGGCGAGGGCCAGGTAGAGGGCGGAGAGGCGAAGGGCCGGAATGCCCAGCAGAAAGCCGATCAACCCTGTCACCAGCCCGGCGATGGGAATCGTCACCAGGTAATCGACTTGATAGCGATGGATGAGGATCGCGCTCGTGTACGCGCCCAGCGCCATCAGCGCGCCGTGACCGAGGGAGATCTGGCCGCTGTATCCGACCAGGATGTTGAGGCCCATGATCACGATCGCAAAGATCAGCACCAGCGTCCACTCGCTGGCCTGAAAGCTCGTGATCACGGTCGGTAGCCCGATGAAGAAGAGGACGAGAACGAGCACGAGCCAGTAGCGAGGTGGCGCGCTCCGCAGGCGCTGCTGGACTTGTCTATACATTGCGGACGGCCGCGCGGCCGAAGAGCCCGTTTGGCTTGATGACCAGCACGCCGACGATGATTGCCAGCGCCACCGCCAGCTCGAGGTCCCCACCCACGAACGGCACGTATGCACCCGCGAGGTTGACGGTTAGGCCCACGATGAGCCCACCAACTACCGCCCCCAATGGGCTCTCGATGCCGCCGAGCACCGCGGCTGCAAAGGCGTAGATGATGATCGTCTGCATCATGTTCGGCTCGAGCAGCAGGATCGGGGCCACCATGATCCCGGACACTGCTCCGACAGCCGACGCCAGCCCCCAGCCGAGCGCCAGCATCCAGCTCACGCGCACTCCAAGCAGCCGGCTGGGCTCGGGATGATGCGCGGCGGCACGCAGGGTCAGCCCGATGGTGGTGCGCTGCAGCAGCAGATAGATGGCTATCAGCACGATCCCGCAGACGGCGATCACGCTGAGGTCCTGGAAGCTTGCAAAGGCGCCGAGGATGTTGATGGTCTGCACTGAGAACGGGCTTGGAAACGAGCGCGGCACGTACCCGAAGAGAAAGCCGGCCGCGCCGTTGACGAGCGTCGCCAGCCCGAGGGTCACGATCACGAGCGTGAGCACAGGCGCGCGTTCCACCGGACGGATGACGACACGCTCGATCACGACGCCCGCCACGAAGGCGATGCCGAGGGTGAGCGGGAACGCGATCCAGTAATTGAGCCCGTGGATGATCAGAGTGAACGCTATGAAGGTCGCGAACATCGCCATCTCGCCCTGGGCGAAGTTGACCAGGCCCATGGCGTTGTAGATCAGCACCAGCGCGAGCGCGAGGCTGGCGAAGATGGCTCCGCTGGCCAGCCCGCTCACGACCTGCTGGATGAGCTCTTGCATGCTTAATAGCCCAAATACGAACGGCGCACCGACTCCTGGCCCTGGAGCTCGGCGCTCTTCCCGCTGACGGCGACGCGGCCCACCTCGAGCACGTACGCCTCGGTCGAGAGCTCGAGCGCAAGGCGCGCGTTCTGCTCGACCAGCAGCACGGCAACATGGTCGGTCTGGTTGATCGTGCGGATGATCTCGAAGATCGAGCGCACGACCAGCGGCGCGAGACCCAAAGACGGCTCGTCGAGGAGCATGAGCCGGGGCTTCATCAGCAGCGCGCGCGCCACCGCCAGCATCTGCTGCTCGCCCCCCGAAAGGGTGCTGGCTGACAGCCAGCGCCGTTCCTTCAGCACGGGGAAGTATTCGAAGACCCGGTCGTAGTCCTTTCGGACCGCGTCTCGATCCTTTCTTTTATGTGCGCCCAGGCGCAGGTTCTCGTCGACCGTGAGCTCGGTGAGGATGCCGCGGCCTTCCGGGACGTGCGCGATGCCCTCGCCGACGATGTCCTCCGTATGCCGGCCGCGCAGGGAGCGGCCCGCGAACCGGATGTCGCCCAGCCAGTGGACGCCACCGGTGATGGCGCGCAGGGTGGTCGTCTTGCCGGCTCCGTTCGCTCCGAGCAGCGAAACGATGCTGCCTTCGGGCACCGACAACGTCACACCGTGCAGGACCGACGTCTGCCCATATCCGCAGTGCACGTTCTCGAGCTCGAGCAGAGCGCTTGGCACTAGGCGGCTCCCAGGTAGGCTTCGATGACCGACGGGTTGCGCTGCACCTCGGCGGGGCTGCCCTCCGCAATCTTCTTGCCGAAGTCGAGGACCACCACCCGGTCCGAGATACCCATGACGAAACCCATGTGATGCTCGACCAGCAGCATCGTCACGCTCAGCTCAGTGTGCACGCGCCTCAGCAGCCGGGACATGGCATCGACCTCTTCGTGGCTGATGCCACCGGCGGGCTCGTCGAGAAGCAGGAGGCGCGGTCTCGAGACGAGCGCCCGCGCCAGCTCGACCCGTTTCTGCGTGCCGAAGGGCAGCGCCGCCACCGGGTGATCAGCGTGACGGGAGAGACCTACGAAATCGAGAACCTCCAGCGCCCGAGCCCGCGATGCCGACTCTGCTTTCAGCGCCGACGGCAGCGGCAGCGCCGCCTCGAGCAGCCCGCTGCGCCTCGTCTTGATGTGGTCGCCGACGAGCACGTTCTCGAGCACGGTCATCGAGCGAAACAGGGCCAGGTTCTGAAAGGTGCGCGCGACGCCGTTCCCGATGACTTCGTGCGGCGCCATCTTGAGCACGGGCTTGCCATCGACCACGATGGTGCCTGCCGACGGCCGGTAGATGCGCGTGACGATGTTGAAGAGGGTGGTCTTGCCCGCGCCGTTGGGCCCGATGAGTCCGACCACCTGGCCTTCCTCGACGCTGAACGAGACGCGATCGAGGGCGACGACTCCACCGAAGCGGACCGCCAGGTCTCGCACCTCGAGAAGCGCCATTTCGGGTCAGTCTAAGGACGCACGACCCGGGTGGCTAGTAAGCAGGCGGCTCAGGTGTCCCAGGGGCCGGCGCACCAGCGCTGTCCTCCGGCGGCGTGTACGGCGGTGGCAGCTCCGCAGGTGGCGGCTGGATCTCCGGCGCGGGAGGGCTGGGGGTCGGGAAGCTCGGTCGCGTGCTCGTCGGTCCCAGCTCAGGGCGTGAGCTTCTATGCACGACAGAAGCGGCCGGCAGGACCGGCGTGCGGTCGACCCGCATGAGCAGCCAGTACGCGAGCGCCGCCAGGAGCGCCAGCAGCGCGATGATCGGCAGAAAGACGAGCGGCGGCCGGATGATCACGTCGAAGCCGCCTCGAGTGGAGTTGGCGGTGAGCACCACCGGCGAGGCGCTCGGAGTCGGCGAGGAAGACGGCGAGGACGTGGGGGATGCCGAGGGGGAAGGTGTGGCCGCGGGCGTCGGAGTGGGCGCACCTTGCAGCGTGAAGGTCGCGCAGGGAGCCGGCTGGTTCAAGCCCTCGGCCGAGCCGCACAGCCTGTGCGCGCCGGGGCTGGCGCCGGGAAATGGGATCACGCTGGTCGTGAACGTCCCGTTCGAATCTGAGGTGTTCGAGCCTGCCACCTGACTCGGGGTGTCCCAGTACAGGCTGACCGCCTTGCTGGGCGGGAAGCTGGAGCCGATGACGGAGATCTTGGTCTTGGGGCCGCCCGCGGCGCTGTCGAGCGTGATGTAAGCGTGCGTGGGCGACGGCGAGGGGGGTGGCGTTGGCGAGGAGACCGGGGTCGGTGTTGGGTTTGGCGTCGGTGACGGGCTTGGCGATGGAGTCGCCGAAGGGGTCTGCGACAGGAGCACAAACCAGACGGGAACTAGGACCAGGGTCTTGAACGGACTCACTCGAAGCGCGAAGGTTACCTCAGATAGGCGGCCAAGGGATAGACCATGCCGACGTCGGTTCCGGGAACCTCCATCGGGGATCGAGCACGCCTCGAAGCCGCCGCTGGAGCATGTCGATCTCGTCCGGGTCGAGCAGGCGGCGAAATGAGCCGGCCAGCTCGCCGGCCTGGAGGCTCGCCAGGGCCCTCTCTACATCGCCACAGAGGTTGCCCGGCAGGGGCTCGCCGGCGAAGTCCCAGATCACGGTCCTGAGCTTGGGGTCGACATGGAAGGTGAGGCCGTGGTCGATGACCCAGACCTGGTCGTCGGCATCGAAGAGGCAGTGGCCCGATTTGCGGTCTGCGTTGTTGGTGATGACGTCGAAGAGGGCGACCCTGATCCATGTGTCCCGGAACGACGACTGCTCGCCCAGGAAGTGTCGGCCGTCGGCGTCCACGAAGGCCTGGACCATCCCGACACCGTGCGGAGCGCGACGCCGCACGACAGTGGGCGGGATCCGTGGCCACCCGAAAACCTTGCTGAGCCTGTAAGCCGCGACCTCCCGCTTGTAGAGCGTGCCCGCCTGAAAGTCCCACAGCGGCGATTCGCCGCGCGCCGGCTTGTAGACGACCCGCATCCCTGAGGGCGGGAATGGCGCGAGCGTCGCCAGGAACGTGTAGTTCGACGCCCCGTGCAGGACGCCGGCAAGCCGCATCTCGGGCAGCTGCGTCAGCAACCGCTCGGTCGGCTCCGCGGCGGAATCAGAAGATCGGGCGGGCACCGTTGTTGACCGGGCACGGGTGGCCGGCGGGGTCCATCGGCAGGCCGCAGCGCGGGCACAGCGGGCGGCCGGAGGTGAGCACGCTCTCGGCCTGCTTCGAGAAGTCGGCCGCCTGCTGGTGGCTGAGCCAGAAGCGGACGCTGGGCGCCTCCTCGCTCGCAGCCTCGTCGCCCGCCGCGCCTTCGCTCGCGACGAGGACGAACATGCGCCGGTCCTCGTGGTACCCCAGCCCCATCTCGCCCACCTGCCACTCCGGCTCTCCGGGCAGGAGTGCGCTGCCGCTGGCGCCAGCCTGCATGCCTTCGACGCCCTGCGCGGCCATCATCTGTTGCAGGCGGACCAGCAAGGCCTGGATCTGCGATTTCTCGCATGTCAGCGTGAGCGTGCGCCCCGACCCGCTGGCGAGCAGAAAGAACTGGCGCTGCCCCGGCTCGCCGACCGCCGCCACGGCAATATCGTCGACCGGGTCGAGCTCGAAGATGGGCACGTCGAGAAGCCTACCGGTAAGTGGTTTTGAAGCCGTAGGCATGGGGAAGAGAACAGGGAGTTGAAAATTGAAATGCGCGCCCGCCATGGCGCGTGGAGGAATCGCAGATGCCGAAAACCGTAGGAATCGACCTCGGGACGACCAACTCGGTCATCGCCGTCATGGAGGGCGGCGAGCCTGTCGTCATCCCGAACGCGGAGGGTGCGCGAACGACACCGTCCGTAGTCGCCTTCACCAAGAGTGGTGAGAGGCTGGTCGGCACGCTTGCCCGCAGGCAGGCGGCCGTGAACCCTGAAAACACCGTCTACTCCATCAAGCGATTCATGGGTCGCAAGTTCGCCGAGGTGGAGTCCGAGCGGAAGATCGTCCCGTACCAGGTCAAGGCGGGCAAGGACGACCGCGTCGTCGTGCACGTCCCCGCCATGGACAAGGACTTCACGCCGGAAGAGATCTCCGCGATGATCCTGCAGAAGCTGAAGACTGACGCCGAGGCCTACCTGGGCGAGAAGGTCACCGACGCGGTCATCACAGTGCCCGCCTATTTCAATGACTCACAGCGGCAGGCGACCAAGAACGCCGGCCAGATCGCGGGTCTCAACGTGATCCGCATCATCAACGAGCCGACAGCAGCCTCGCTCGCGTACGGGCTCGACAAGAAGACCAACGAGACAATCCTCGTCTTCGACCTTGGCGGTGGGACGTTCGACGTCTCCGTCCTCGACGTCGGCGACGGCGTCTTCGAGGTCAAGGCCACCAACGGCGACACCCACTTGGGTGGTGACGACTACGACCGCCGGATAGTGGACTGGCTCGCCGAAGAGTTCAAGAAGCAGAACGGCATCGACCTGAAGACCGATCGTCAGGCCCTGCAGCGTCTTACTGAGGCCGCGGAGCGCGCCAAGATCGAGCTGTCTTCCCGGCTCGAGACGACCATCAACCTGCCGTTCATCACCGCTGACCAGACCGGACCGAAGCACCTCGAGATGACGCTCACTCGCGCCAAGTTCGAGTCGCTGACAGCAGACCTCACGGAGCGGTGCCGCGGACCTTTCCTGGCCGCGCTAAAGGACGCCAGCCTCACGCCGCAGCAGATCGACGAGGTCGTGCTGGTGGGTGGAGCGACCCGCATGCCTGTGATCCAGGGGCTGGTCAAGAACCTGCTCGGCGGCAAGGAGCCGCACAAGGGCGTCAATCCGGACGAGGTGGTCGCCGTCGGGGCCGCCATCCAGGCCGGAGTGCTCAAGGGCGAGGTCAAGGACATCCTTCTCCTCGACGTCACGCCGCTTTCGCTGGGCGTGGAGACCCTGGGTGGAGTCGCCACCAAGGTCATCGAGCGCAACACCACCATCCCAACCTCGCGGTCGCAGGTGTTCTCCACCGCGGCTGACAACCAGACGTCGGTCGAGGTCCACGTGCTCCAGGGCGAGCGCGAGATGGCGCGGGACAACCGCACCCTCGGTCGCTTCCACCTGGACGGCATCCCGCCAGCCCCGCGTGGCGTGCCCCAGATCGAGGTCACGTTCGACATCGACGCCAACGGCATCCTCAACGTCAAGGCCCAGGACAAGGGCACCGGTCGCGAGCAGTCCGTGACGATCACCGCCTCGTCCACCCTCGGCAAAGAGGAGGTCGACCGGCTCGTCAAGGAGGCCGAGGCCCACGCCGGCGAGGACCGCGCGAAGCGCGAAGAGGTCGAGGTTCGAAACCAGGCGGACCACATGATCCACCAGGCCGAGAAGGTCATCAAGGAAAACGCCGAGCGGATTCCGGAAGACCTCAAGACCGAGGTCAACACCAAGTTGGAGGCGTTGAAGGCGGCGGCCAAAGGTTCGGACACCAAGGCATTGCAGCGACAGATGGACGAGTTCAACGAGTCGCTCCAGAAGATCGGCCAGCACATCTACCAGGGCGCGGGCGCCGGTGGCGGGGGCGGGACCTCGTCAGACGGCGGCCAGTCGGATGGCACCACGGGAGAGCCAAAGAAGGAAGAGGACGTCGTCGATGCTGACTACCGGGAGGTCAACTAAGGCCTCGTAGCCAAAGCGCCAATCAGGGCTCGGACTTCGGTCCGAGCCCTTTTACTTTCCTGAGTGATTGCCTACATCCGTGCCCGGCGGACGCTCTGGGCCGCGGTCGGGCTGGTCGTCGGCCTGATCCTGATCGGCTGGGACCTGTCTGTCTTGGCCGGCACGTACGTTTCCCAGTACGCGGTCCGCAACGACTTTCGCCTCGCGTACGGTGCCGCCCTGGTCGGGATCCGGGACGGATACGGCCACCTGTACGACCTCGCCGACCAAAAGGCGGCGATCGAGAGCCTTGGTCGCGGCTTCAACCCGCAACCCTTCATCTCCCCACCGCCGCTGGCCTGGTTGGTCACCCCGCTGCTGGTGCTTCCCTTCCAGGCGGCCCTGGTTCTCTGGACGATCCTGCTGCTGGCCGCGCTGGTGTGGACGTGGTATCTGCTCGCTCCGCCAGACGGATTGGCCCGCGCCGCTCACCTCGCGTTGTTGCTGGGCGTCTTCCCGGTGGCTTTCGGCGTCATGGTCGGGCAACCGGGCGCTTGGGTGGCCGCCGCCGTCGCCACGGCGTGGTGGCTGCTCAAGCACGATCGTCCCGTTCTCGCCGGTGCCGCCCTCAGCCTGATCGCCCTCAAGCCCCAGCTGGCCGTCCTGGTGCCCGCCTGCCTGGTGGTGTCGGGCCACGCGCGGGCCTTCGGCGCCTGGCTTGTGGCGGCTCTGTTGATCGTGCTCGTCGCCCTCGCCCTTCTCGGTCCCGATGGGGTCGCCCGCTATCGAGATGTGCTAGCCCAGACGCAGACCCCGGCCTGGGACATCACCCGCCGCTACTCCATCTCCGGTCCACTCGGACTTGGGCCGCTGCTCAACGTCACCCAGGTCGCGGTCATAGCCGTCGCACTCGTGGCCGCCTGGCGCCACCGGGCACACGGTCCGGAGATTCCGATGGCGGCCGGGATCCTGGGTTCGCTCCTCGCGACCCCGTACCTCGGCTTCCAGGACTTCGTGATGCTGATCGTCGCCGGCTGGCTGGTCCTGCGAGGGGGGGCGTCGGCTTTCCAGGTCGGGCTCATGGTCGTGGGCTACGCCCTGCTGCAGCTCGCGCTGGTCGTCCTCGCCATACCAATCCTGCTGGCGGAGGCGTTCTTCCTGCTTTCGCTTGTGCAACCGGGACGGGTTTTGCGGAGCCGACGGTGAGATTCGAACTCACGACCTGCCACTTACGAGGCGGCTGCTCTGCCAGCTGAGCTACGTCGGCATTTTCAGTGCAGAAAATTCTTTTTTGAGTGGGCGCCTAGGCTACCATCGAGACGATGAGGACACTCGACGTGGAACGCCTGGCCGACGGCGATTACGACCTCATCAAACCCCTCCTGATCGAGCTGCACATGGGCGAGCAGGTTCACTACTCCGACCATCCGCAGCTCCGGCGGGAAGAGATCGAGGATCACATTGCGACCGTGCCGATGAACTTCCGCGGCGAGAACGTGGTGTTCGCGGTGCGGGACGAAATCGGCGATGTCATCGGCTTCTGCTGGATCGTCCTCTTCGACCCGGGCACCGGGTTGGAGGGCGAGGTCGCGGAGGTCTACGTGGCGCCCGACCACCGCGGTCGAGGCGTGGGCGACATGCTCATCGACCAGGCCGTCAGGCTCTTCCGCGAGAGACGAGTGACCCTCGGCTACGTCTGGACAAGGCCGGACAACGAGGCGGCGGTCAGGCTCTACCGCTCGGCCGGATTCGAGCCCAACCGGCAGCTCGTCATGACCTGGTACCCGACCGACCAGTAGCGGACGCGACCGCCGGCAAGGGGTCGATTCCTCCCGAAACCTAAACTCGGAGGGTGCAACCCCAGATCCACGCCCCTGGCGAGGTACGCCCATCGGACGCCGCCACCGGCGAGGATGCGCGGCCGGCCCCCGCCGCTCGGCGCTGGAGCCCGTTCCTAGTCGTGGTCGCCCTCATCGTGCTCACCGCGCTGGTGTCGGGCGGCGTCACCCTGGGCGTGCTCCAGCTGCAGTCGCCCACCAACCCGCAGTCCGTGAACCTCCGCCCAGGCGTCACCATCACGGAGGATTCAGCCATCGTCCAGGCCGCAGCCCACGCCAGGCCGGCCGTCGTCAGCGTGGTCACACAGACACAGCCGTCGGTCACCGCCGGCTCGGGGTACCTCGCCACCAGCGACGGTTACATCGTGACCAACGTCCAGGTGATCGCCCACTCGAGCACCCTGGTGGTGCTGATCCAACGCGACGCCAAGGCCCACAAGGCGCGCCTGGTCGACTACGACTGCCAGACCGGTGTCGCAGTGCTGAAAATCGACCAGGTCAACAACTTGCCGACGCTCGCATTTGCCGATACGACCACGCTGGTCCAGGGCCAGGTCCTCGTCGCGGTGGGCGGCCCACTGACTGGTGCGGCCCTGCCCGGTCACATCAGCGCTCTCCATCGAGCCGTCACGGTGACCGACCCGGCGAGCTCTGACAAGAGCCTCGAGATCAGCGACACGATCCAGACCGACGCCAGCATCGACCCTGGCACCGCCGGCGGTCCGCTGCTCAACGTCGGCGGCCAGGTGATCGGCGTGTCAATGGCGGCTCAAGGCTCGAGCAGCGGGTTCGGCCTGAGCGCCGCCGACGTGACCGACGACGTGCAGCAGATCCTCTCCAGCGGCCAGCTCGTCATCGCGTCGGTCGGAGCCACGAGCAGCGTGCTGACGCAGCAGTCCGCCGCGCTCATCGGCTCGGTGGAGGGAAGCCATCTCGTGTCGGTCGACAAAGGCGGCCCAGCGGCTTCCGCGGGGTTGCAGCCCGGCGATGTCATCACACAGCTGGACGACGTCACGGTCGATGCGGCCCACCCGCTGCCGCTCCTGTTGAGGTCCCGCTTCCATCCCAACCAGCGCGTGACGGTCACGTACTCGCGCGCCAACGCGTCCACTCAGGTGCAGCTGACGCTGGCCGGGGTGCACCCCACCTGTTGAGGACCGCCGGCTCGGGTATGGGCATCCGCAGACGGCTTGGCGAGGCGCTGGCCGGAGCTGTGCGATCGATTGGGGTTGAGGGCGAGATGCCAGACCTCGAGCTTGGTCGGGCCAAAGATCCCAAGCTCGGCGACTACGCCAGCCCGGCCGGCCGCAAGCTGGCCCAGGCGCTTCGGCAGAGTCCGGACCAGATCGGCGAGCGCATCGCAGCGACGATCGCGGTGCCCGAGTCTGCGGCAGCGGTCGAAGCGGTCGCCGGCTATGTGAACTTCCGACTGACGCGGGAGTGGCTGCAGCGGTTGGTCGCGGAGGTCGCCTCGGGCGGCGAGACGTACGGAGCCACGGACGCCGGCCACGGCGAGCGCGTGCAGGTGGAGTTCGGAAGCATCAACCCGACCGGGCCGATGCACATCGGCCACGGCCGTGGCGTCGTCCTCGGCGACTCGATGTGCAGGCTCCTGGAGTTCACCGGCCATGGGGTGCAGCGCGAGTACTACGTCAACGACCAGAACACGCAGGCGCGCCGCTTCGGCGCCTCGGTTTGGGCACGCATGCATGGGCAGGAGCCACCCGAAGGCGGTTACACGGGAGCCTACGTGTCTGAGCTGGCCGAGATGGCGAAGCGGGACCTGGGTGATCTCGATGCGCTGCCCACGGAAGAAGCCGAAGCGAAGGTCCGCCAGTACGCCATCGCGATCATGGTGGAGCGCATCAGGGAAAGCGTCGCGCGACTCAACGTGCGATACGACGAATGGTTCAACGAGTCGCGGCTGTGGCAAGAGGGCTTGCCGCAGCTCGCCATCCAGAGGCTGCGCGCCTCGGGCTTTCTCAAGGAGCGCGACGGCGCCCTGTGGTTCGGCCCGGCCCTGGAGGAGGAGGACGGCCTCGGCGAAGAGGTGAGGTCGAGCAAAGAGGACCGCGTCGTCATCCGCTCCAATGGTGAACCCACATATTTCGCGTCCGACCTCGGCTACCTCTTGAGCCGTTTCGAACGCCGGCATTTCGAGCGCGTGGTCGAGGTTTGGGCGGCCGACCATCATGGTTACGTCGACCGCCTGAAGGCGGCGGCTGCCGCGCTCGGGCTCAACCCCGAGCGGCTGGTGATCATCCTCCACCAGATGGTCAACCTCAAAGAGGGCAAGATGTCGAAGCGCGCCGGCCGTTTCGTGCCCCTGGACGAGCTGGTCGACAGGGTTGGCGCCGACGCCGTGCGCTACTTCTATCTCCTGCGCTCGCCGGACACGACAATCGAGTTCGACCTCGAGCTCGCGCTAACGCAGAGCAACGAGAACCCGGTCTTCTACGCCCAGTACGCGCATGCGCGTCTCGTCAACGTCGAGGCCACGGCCGCTGAGCGGCACCCCACGCTTCCCGACCACGCTGACGTTTCGCTGCTGGTCCAGCCCTGGGAGCTCGACGTCGCGCGCCAGCTGGCGTTCTGGCCGGAGGTGGTAGAGGACGCGACACGGCTGCTCGAGCCGCATCGCATTCCTTATTACGTGCATGACCTGGCGACGGCGGTCCACCGCTTCTATCACGCAGGCAACGAGACAACCGAGTATCGCGTGGTGGTCGACGACGCGGCTCTGACCCGGGCGCGGCTGGAGCTGTGCCGCGCGGCGCGTCACACTTTGAGGAAGGCGCTGGACCTGATTGGCGTCAGCGCCCCCGAGAGGATGTAAGGAGAAGCGATTTGGACGTCACCTGGCTTGGGCACGGCTGCTTCCGGCTCCGAGGCCGCAGCGCCGCCGTGGTCACGGACCCGTACCCGCCCGCAATCGGGCTCAAGCTGTCGCGGCTCGACGCGGATCTCGTCACCATCAGCCACGAGCACGACAATCACAACTACGCGCAGGTGGTGCGTGAGGCCTACGAGATCCGGGGCCCCGGCGAGTACGAGGTGGCCGGCGTCGCGGTCGTCGGCGTACCGACCTACCACGACCCCGAGAAGGGCGCCAAGCACGGCCGCAACACGGTCTATGTGATCGAGATCGACGACGTGCGAATCTGCCACCTGGGCGACCTCGGGCACAGCCTCGACGACAGCGTGGCGGAGCCACTTTCGTCGGCAGACGTCCTGCTCGTCCCCGTGGGCGGAAGATCGACCATCAGCGCCACCCAGGCGGCAGAGGTCGTGCGCCAGCTGGAGCCGCGGTACGTCGTGCCGATGCATTACGCGATCCCCGGGCTGAAGGTTGAGCTCGATCCCATCGACAGGTTTCTCAAGGAGATCGGCCTGACGGCTGGGGAACCCCAGCCCAAGCTCTCCGTCCAGGCCTCCTCGGGCGACTACGAAACCAAGCTGGTGCTCCTGGAGCCGAAGGCCGAGCCACGCTGAAATGTTTACCGGGGTCGCTTACCCGGTAAGATTTGAAAAACCGCCCTGGAGGTCGTCAATGTCGAAGTACGTTTTCGTGACCGGGGGTGTCGTCTCCTCGCTTGGCAAGGGGATCACCGCGGCGTCCATCGGGAACATCCTGAAGGCCCGCCACCTCACCGTCTCCCTGCAGAAGCTGGACCCTTATCTCAACGTCGACCCAGGGACGATGAGCCCGTACCAGCACGGCGAGGTGTTCGTCACCGACGACGGCGCGGAAACCGACCTCGACCTCGGGCACTACGAGCGGTTTGTCGACGAGAACCTCACGGTGACGTCCAACGTGACCACCGGCAAGATCTACCAGGAGGTCATCGCCCGCGAGCGTCGGGGTGACTACCTCGGCGCCACGGTGCAGGTCATCCCGCACGTGACCAACGCCATCAAGGAAAAGATCCTCCGCGCCTCGCGCGACCCGCAGGCCGATGCGGTCGTGGTCGAGGTGGGAGGGACGGTGGGAGACATCGAGAGCCTCCCATTCCTGGAGGCCATCCGGCAGCTCAAGAACGACGTCGGCCGCCAGAACGTTTTCTATGTCCACTGCTCGCTGGTCCCCGTCATCCGCGGCGAAGAGGCCAAGACCAAGCCCACGCAGCACTCCGTGCATGCGCTGCGCGCAATCGGTATCCAGCCCGACGCGATCATCTGCCGATCGGAGAAGCCGATCGGCGCCGACCTCAAGGAAAAGATCGCGTTGTTCTGCGACGTCCCGCGCGAAGCGGTGGTTTCGGTGCCTGATGTGGATTCCATCTACGAGGTGCCGCTCATGCTCGAGGCCGCCGGCTTCGGCAGGGTGATGGCGAAGCACTTCGAGCTCGATGAGACTTCGCACGCGCCGGAGAACGAGCCCTGGGTCCAGATGGTCGAGCACATCAAGCACCCGCGCGCGACCGTCCCGGTTGCTGTCGTGGGTAAGTACGTGGCGCTGCCTGACGCTTATCTGAGTGTGATCGAGTCTCTCAAGCACGCCGGTGTCCACCACAACGTCGCTGTGGAGATCCGCTGGGTCTCGTCTGAGAAGCTCGACGCTGGCGACACCTCGCCTTTGATGGGCGTCGCCGGCATCGTGGTTCCGGGCGGGTTCGGTTACCGAGGCATCGAAGGTAAGGTGCAGGCCTCGCGCTACGCGCGCCAAAACCGAATCCCTTATCTCGGCCTGTGCCTTGGCCTGCAGTGTGCGGTCATCGACTTCGCGCGCGAGGTTCTCGACGCACCCGACGCCAACTCGACGGAGTTCGCCGCGTTTACCTCGACGCCCGTGATCGACCTGATGCCCGAGCAGAGAAACGTCGACCAGATGGGAGGCTCGATGCGCCTTGGCCTCTATCCGTGCAAGCTGGTCCCCGGGTCGCTTGCACACAAGGCCTACGGCGAAGAGGTCGTGTACGAGCGCCACCGTCACCGCTTCGAGTTCAACAACGAATACCGCGAATCGCTCGGCGAGGCCGGGATGGTTTTCAGCGGCATCTCGCCCAACGGGCGCCTGGTCGAGATCGTGGAGCTCGCGGACCACCCGTGGTTCGTCGCCACGCAGTTCCACCCTGAGTTCCGGTCACGACCGAACCGCGCACACCCGCTGTTCCGTGACTTCGTGCGTGCAGCGTTCCTGCAGAGCGGCATCGACCAGATGGAGCTCCGCCCGGCGGAGCTGCTGGAAGAACCGGAAATCGACTAGCTGGGCAGGACGTACATCCATGCAGGACCAACCTCGTAGCTATATCGACGTGCGCCGCGAGCTCGCGCTCGATCTCGTCCATGCGACGGAGGCGGCGGCCCTGGCCGCGGCGCGCCTTCTCGGTCGAGGCGATGAGGAGCGCATCCACGAAGCGGCCGGCGACGCGATGCGGCGCATGCTCGATGACTCCGGGCTCACGGGCACAGTGGTGCTGGGGACGCGAAACGATCCCATCCTCCCGCCGGGCACGCTGGTGGGGGGCGGCGAGCCCCGGCTCGACTTCGGGCTGTTTCCGGTCGAGGGCGCGGGCCAGGTTGCGCGCGGTTACTCGAATGCGGTGTCGATAGTGGCGGCGGTCGACCCGGGAGGTTTCGTCCAGCTGCCGGCGGTCTGGTACGCGGAGAAGATTGTCGCGGGACCGGCGGCCCGAGGCGCCGTCGACCTCGACGACACCATCGCCGACAATCTGCGCCGCATCGCCTTTGCCCGCGACGCACGCGTGCAGGACCTCACGGTCGCCGTACTCGACCGCCCACGCCACCAGGAGCTCATCGCCGAGGTGGCCGCGGCCGGCGCGCGCATCATGACCCTCGAGGAAGGCGACATCGCCGGCGCAGTGATGGCCGCCATGCCCGGCAGCGGTATCGACGCTGCCGTCGGCATCGGCGGCCTGCACGCCACGCTGGTAGCGGCCTGCGCGGTCCGCTGCCTTGGCGGCGCCATGCAGGCCAGGCTGTGGCCCCGAAACGACGAGGAGCGCGAGCTGTTGGGGGAGGCCGCCTCGCGCGTCTACGGTGTCACGGACCTCGTCACTGCGACGGAGGTCGCGGTGGCGGTCACAGGTGTCACCGGCGGGCCACTGCTTCCAGGCGTCGCTTTTGGCAGCGGCTACGCCGAGTCGTCGTCGCTCTTGATGTCGAGCCGCCAGGCGACGGTCCGGCGGATGACCACGCGCCACCACACCGCGGTCGCATCCGGCTGATCCCCGGCGGGACAGGGCGGATTAGGCCGTTCCCAGCCGGGGTATCAAGTTAGACGAGATGGAAGAGAGGAACCAGCCGCTCCCGCCCCCGCCTGGGGCCGGGCAGCTGCCGCCGCCGCCGCCGATCTACCCGGTCACCGCGGACATCCCCCCGCAGTCGCCCCACCACTACTCGCCCGCGCCCAAGTCGAGGCGGAACGGAGGCATTGCGGGCGGCCTGGTCGGGTTGCTTGCCGCGGCGTGGGCCTATGGCAAATATGTCTTGCTCCTGGCCTTCAAAGTTCCCGCCCTGGCGACGGTCGGAAGCGCGCTCGTCAGCCTGGTCGCGTACTCGTTCTGGGGCGGCCCCTGGTTCGCGGTCGGCCTGGTCCTGATGATCTTCGTCCATGAGATGGGCCATGTCGTTGAGATCAGACGCCAGGGTATGCAAGCGACGGCGCCGATCTTCATACCTTTCGTCGGTGCAGCCATCTTCCAGCGCTCGCATCCAACCGACCCCATCAAGCAGGCCCAGATCGGCATCGCCGGACCGATCGCGGGCACCCTGGGCGCCACGGTTGCGCTGGTCCTCTTCGGGTCGACGCATTGGGTCGTGTTGCTGGTCTGGGCGTACTACGGCTTCTTGATCAACCTGTTCAACCTGATCCCCTTCGGGATGCTGGACGGTGGATGGATCCTGGCCCCGGTGTCGAAGTGGGTCCAGGTCGCCGGGCTGGCGGTGCTGGTCGGGCTGTTCCTGGCCCAGCTGGTGAGCCCGCTCGTGATCATCCTTTTCATCATCGGAATTCCGATGGTCCTCCAGCGGTTCCGTGATCGGGCCCTCGACGCTCACCTGACGTCAGGGCCGGCCGCCGCCCGATACGCGATGGGGGCCGCCTGGCTGGCGCTGGTCGTGTACCTCGCGTTCGCGATGTACCAGGCCGACACCATGCTCAACGCCTTCGTTCGGTAAACTCACTCACCTGGAGCCAAGACATTGAAAGCACAGATCCACCCCACCTATTACGAGGACGCGGTCGTCACCTGCGTGTGCGGGAACACGTTCACGACCGGGTCGACGCGCAAGGAGCTCAAGACGGAAATCTGCTCGGTCTGCCACCCGTTCTTCACCGGCACGCAGAGGATCGTGGACACGGGCGGCCAGGTCGAGCGCTTCCGCAAGAGGGCGGCTAAGACCCGCTCTAACTAGATGTCGGATCCGGAGGTCTCGACTCCGGTGACCTCGGAAGTCCGGCAGCCGGCCGTAAAAGACCAGTTCTTTTATGGCGGCCAGGCTGTCATCGAAGGCGTGATGATGCGCGGCAAGCATCACTATGCGGTGGCCGTGCGCCTCCCGACCACCAAGGAGATCGTCGTCGACCGAGGCGAGCTAAAGGCCGCGATCTATGTCAACCCGATCTGGAAGCTCCCGTTCGTGCGGGGGCTGGCCCTGATCGGTGAGCAGCTGCACCTTGGCATGAAATCGCTCATGTGGTCCGCGAACATGAACGCCGGCAGCCAGGGCGTACAGATCGGCAAGAAGGAGATCCGCAGCTCGGTGGCCGTGGCCGGCGTTTTCGCCCTGGCCTTGTTCATCGGGCTCCCGCTTCTGCTCGCCGGAATCGCGACGCACCGCAGCAACAACTTCACGTTCGTCCTCGTCGAGGGGGTCATCAGGGTCGGCCTGGTGCTCGGCTACCTATCCGTCATCGCGCTCCTGCCCGATGTGAAGCGCGTCTTCCAGTACCACGGCGCCGAGCACAAGACCATCAACGCATACGAGGCGGGATGGCCGCTCGAGGTAGCGTCGGTGCGGCGCGCCAGCCTTCTCCACCCGCGTTGCGGTACTGGATTCCTCCTCGTCGTCCTGGTCGTGAGTGTCGTCGTCTTCTCGGTGGTGGCTCTCTTCCACCCCAACTGGTTCTGGCTGATCGCCAGCCGCGTTCTCGCGATCCCCTTGATCGCGGGGGCCGGCTTCGAGCTGATCCGCTTCATGGCCCGCAACCGGACCCACCCTGTCGTCAAGGTGGCCTTGCTGCCGGTGCTGGGCACGCAAAAGTTCACGACACGAGAACCGTCCGACGACATGCTCGAGGTCGCCATCACCGCCTTCAACAGCGCGCGCGAGGGTGAGGAGGACACCACCGGAGCGGCGGCATGAGAAATTCGCGAGGGGGAGGCACTCCCGCGACTGCGTCGCGGGGGCCCCAGCGGACGCTCCGCCTTGCGGTGACGACGAGTACGCCCGGAGACGCATGAAATGATCGATCGGCTCGAGGGGATTGCTCGCCGTTATCACGAGATCGAGGCGGAGATGGGTCGGCCCGAGGTCGCCTCCGATCACGCGCAGCTGACCAAGCTGGCGCGCGAGCAGCGCACTCTGCGAGAGATGGTCAACGCATTCGAGGAGTACAAGCGCGCCCTTCACGAGGCGGAGACGGCGCGCGAGATGCTCAAGCACGAGAAGGATCCCGAGATGCAGGAGTACCTCCGCGCCGAAGAGCATCGCGCTTCGACGCAGCTGGACGAGCTGGACGAAAAGCTCAAGCTCCTGCTTCTCCCGAAGGACCCCAACGACGATCGAGACGTGGTGGTCGAGATCCAGGGCGCCGAAGGCGGGGAGGAGGCGGCGCTTTTTGCCGCGGACCTCTTTCGCATGTACCAGAAGTGGGCCGAGCACAAGGGATGGAAGGTCGAGGTGGTCGACATGTCGCCCAGCGAGAAGGGCGGTCTCGACAAGGTCGAGTTCGAGGTCCACGGTCAGGGTGCTTACTCACAGCTCAAATACGAGGGGGGCGTGCACCGGGTGCAGCGCGTCCCCAAGACCGAGGCGCAGGGGCGCATACACACGTCCGCGGCGACCGTTGCGGTGATGCCTGAGCCGGACCCCGTCGAGGTCGAGATCAAGCCGGAAGATCTCGACATCAAGACGTCGACCTCCACCGGCCCAGGCGGGCAGAGCGTGAACACGACCTACTCGGCAATCCGCATGACGCACAAGCCCACCGGCCTGGTGGTGAGCATGCAAGACGAGAAATCGCAGCTGCAGAACCGGGAGAAAGCGCTGCGCGTCCTGCGGGCGCGCCTTTACGACCTGAAGCTGGACTTCAAGGAGAACCGCGTCACCGATCACCGCATCAAGCTCACGCTTCACCGGCTCGACCAGGTGATGGGAGGCGACCTCGACGAGCTGGTCGCCGCGCTGAGCAACGCAGAGCGCACCGCACAGCTCAACGGCGACTCAACCTGACCGCAGCCCGATGACTGTGATCGAGGTCCTGAAGCTGGCCTCGGACCACCTCGCCAAGCGCAGCTCGGACTCGTCGCGGCTCGACGCCGAGGTGCTGCTGGCGGACGCGCTTGGGCTGCGGCGGATCGACCTCTATCTGAAATTCGACCGCCCGCTGTCGGAGGCGGAGCTGAGCACCTATCGCGGATTGGTGGCGCGGCGGGCCAAGGGCGAGCCGGTGGCGTACCTCGTCGGGCACAAAGAGTTCATGGCCCTCGAATTCGAGGTGACGCCCGCTGTGCTCGTTCCCAACCCCGACACGGAGGTCTTGGTCCAGCGAGCGGTCGCCATTGCGCGCGATGCTGGGCGTTCATTTCGTGTGGCGGA
>VBHB01000223.1 GCA_005880315.1 Chloroflexota bacterium
CGGGCCTTGATGGGAATTGCGCTCGCCGCCGCTGACGTAGTTGGTCGTGCGGCCGGTGACCGACGCCACAAGCATCCCGCCCAACGCCTTCCCGATCTGGTAGGCGTCGGCGTCATCGAGAAGGGTGATGCGCCGGCCGCGAATCTGGTCGCTGCCGGGGATCACGGACTTGGCGAAGACGTGGACGAGTCGTGACGACAGATCTTTCTCATCCGGCAAGCCGTCGGTGAACCGCAGCCCCGCCGATCGAAGCGCATTCCTCACGCCGTCGGCGTCGATGAAGTCGCGGGTCACCGCGTGTCCGATTCGCAGCGCGCTTCGCGAAGCGTTGGAGTTGCCGAAGACGACCACCTCGCCGTGGCGCTTCTCGCCGCCGGACGAGGTCATCGCGACCTCTGAGTACAGGTCCCAGTTGCGCCGCACGACCGCGTCCGAGAGCAACGCCTCCGGCACCTCGCCCAGCGCCATCGCCACCCCGAGAGCCGCGGCATCGTTCGCGTAGACGCCCGCACCTTCCGGGCCGAACGTGAGGTCGTGCGAGACCACGGTCTTGCCGCGCGACTCCGCATCCTTGATGCTCGCCGTCGTCAGCCCGGGGACCTTGACCATGACGAGATGGACGTCCTTCGGGTCGGTCAGCCCCGCGTCGGCCATCGCCGCGTGTGTGGCGGATGCGACCTTGCGGATCTGGCCCATGCGGCCGACCTCTTCAGGCGGCATCGGGTCGGAACCCGCCCGCCCTACCACCAGCCTCTTTTCGCCGCCGAGATCAGGAACCTCGACCCACTCTCTTGTCACCGCAGCGATGTGCGGCGTGATCACGCCCGGGCAGCCGCCCGACAGGACGAAGATCACGTGCTTGGCAACCTCGTCCGCGGGAACGCCGAGAAACTTGCCGGTCCATTCGCGCAGCGCTACGTCGGCCCACACGCGGCCCCAGTCGTCGTGTGCGCCGGTGCCTTCGGTCTTGCCTACCAAAGCGACGAGCGTGTCGGGCTTGATCTTTCCCGCGTCGGCGAGCGCCTGCAGGCCGGACGTATCCGCGGGGGTGGCGCTGGGACACACGAAAACGTCGACGCGTTGAGCCTTCATCCGATCCCCTTCTTCAATCCAGGCCCGGCGGGCGCTGGAAACCGAAACCATCAGCGGCCTCGAGCTGCTCGGCGAGCCTCAGCAGCTCCCATTCGCGGCCTGAACGTCCAACGAGCTGCACGCCGACGGGCAGTCCGTCGTGCACGCCGGCGGGAACCGACACGGCCGGAGTGTGGGCGAAGCTGACCGGCAGCACGAACTGTATGTAACGCCCGTAGGGCTCGCTCAGGAATGGCGGCACCTCGTCGATCGCCATGGGCACGAGCCCGAGCGTCGGCGTGAGCAGGAAGTCGAAGCTGGAGAGGAGCGGTCTCATGACGACCTCGTGCGCGGCGCCCGTCGCGCTTTCGAAAGCAGAGAAGTAGTCGATGGCGCCAAGCGCGCGGCCCTGCTCGACCAGCTTGCGGATGCCTGGCGCAAACAGCGCGGGGTCGGCCGGAAACGAGGCCATGCTGGCCCGGCGCACCACCGCATAGCCGGCCGTCACCTTCTCCGATTCCCATGGGATTCGCTCGACCCGGTGGCCGGCCGCCTTCAGCGCATCGGCCGCACGCCGGCAGGCATCGGCACAGGCGGCATCCATGCCCAGCGCCGTCGTGTCGACGACGCCGATCCGGCAGCCCTTCGGCGCCGGCACGGCATGCGGCGCATCGGCGGCCATCACGGAGAACAACAGCCTGACATCCGCGACCGATCGCCCCAGCTCGCCGACCACCGAAAGGCCGGCGGGGTCGACCAACCTGCTCGGCACCCTATCCGGCGACGGACGTAGGCCGACGATTCCGCAGCACGAGGCGGGGATGCGAATCGAGCCGCCCATGTCGGTTCCGATCCCCACCGTCGCCATGCCCGCTGCCACCGCAGCTGCGCTCCCTCCGCTGGAGCCACCCGGCGTGATGCCCTCCCTCCAAGGGTTGTTGGTGGCGGGGAAGATGGCGTTGGTCGTCCCGACAGCAGCCGCCAGCTCTGGGAGATTCGTCTTCCCAAGGATCGCGGCTCCCGCAGCCCTCACCCGCGCCACCGCAATGTCGTCCTGATCGGCGATCCGGTCGCGCCAGACCGCGCTGGCATCGGTCCAAGGCATCCCAGCCACCGGGATGTTGTCCTTGACCGCGACGGTAACTCCGCTCAGGAGCCCATCAGAACCCCGCGCCTCGCGGTCTACGAAAACGTAGGCATGGATGCGCGAGTCATGACGATCGATCGCCTCGAGGTGTGCCTGTATGACTTCCACGATCACGGCAATTGTCGATCAGGTGCTCAGGGAGAAGTCGCGACCAGCTCGCCGTCCGATCCCCATTCGAGCCTGATCCCCCCTTCGTGGGTGAGATGGT
>VBHB01000231.1 GCA_005880315.1 Chloroflexota bacterium
CCGGCGCCTCAGGCGGCGCCCCCACCCATGCGCGCCGCAGCTGCGGGCTCGTCGCCGAGTGCGGGCTCGTCGCCGAGGGTGAGCCGGTACCCCTTGCCCCGGACCGTCTGGATCGCGGTGGCGCCGCCGGCGCGGGCGAGCTTGCGCCGGAGCCGGCTGACGTAGACCTCCACCTCGCCGTGGCGCCCCGCGAAGCCGGGTCCCCAGGCGCTGCTGGCGAGCTCGGAACGGCTCAGGGTGCTCGGGCGGTGGGTCACCAGGGCGACGAACAGCTGCCACTCCGCCGGGGTGAGCAGGACGCTCGTCCCGTCACCGATGACCGTTCGTCGCAGGGGAAGCAGCCGCAGCGGTCCGATCTCCACCTCCCGGCTCAGCTCGGAGGAGCGCGCCGGCTGCTCGCCGTTGGTCACCACCTCGATGGGGAGGGTGGACTCGGGCAGCGCAGAGCGCAGGGTCGCGACCACCTCGCGGTGGAGGTCGAGCACGACCTGGCTCTCCCTGATCAGCTCCCGGCTGCGCGCGCAGGTCTGCCGCGCCGCCATCCACAACGGCTGCGCACTCGGGCGGAGGACCCTGGGCGTATTGGTCATCGTCAGCAGCATACGTCCTGCCGGGCGGGAAAGCCTCGGTACGACCCATCTAAGCAGCTTCCCGGCGCGCGGTAAAGCGTGTGGCAGTCCCGAGGCGCCGTCCGAGGGCTACGCTGGGCGGGTCGGGCCGGTCGGAGGGAAGGGTGGCCAGCTGGGATCACCTCGGCGCCGTGGGGGTCGCCGCGCTGCTCTGCGCGGGGCTCTGTGCCGCCGCCCGGGTCCGCCCCGGACCCTGGACCGGGGTCGCCGCGCGGGTCCTCGCGGTGGTGCTGGTCGGCTTCCTGGTGGCCTGGCAGGTGGTCACCGTCGCCGAGGGGCGCTGGTCGGCGACCAACGGCCTGATGCTCGACCTCTGCCCGGTCAGCGCCGCCACCGCCGCCGCGGCGCTCTGGACCCGCCGCCCCCTGCTCGCCGAGCTCGCCTACTTCTGGGGATGCGCGGGCAGCGTCCAGGGCCTCATCACCCCCGACCGGCGCTGGCACTTCCCCGAGTTCTTCTATGTCCAGTTCTACGTCATCCACGCCGGGGTGGTGGTCGCCGGGCTGTTCCTGGTGATCGGGCTGGGGCTCGCCCCACGCCCGCATGCGGTGCGGAGGGTGTTCGCCCTGACCCTCGCCTTCGCCGGCGTCTGCGCGGTCGCCGACGTCGTCACCGGGGGCAACTACATGTTCCTCCGCGACCAGGGAGGCGGAGGGACGCTGCTCGACGTCATGGGGCCGTGGCCCTGGTACATCGCGACCGGGATGGTCCTCGCCCTGGTCCTGCTCACCCTCCTCGATGCACCGTTCCGTCACGGCGGAGTCCGGCGGCCCACGGAGCCGTTGCGCCCGACCACGCCTCGGTGACAAGACGGTGGACCGGGTCGGGTGGCCCGGTCCGGGGCGCGCACCCTCGGGTGGATGCGACGCCGTGCACTCGGGATCGTGGCCCTGCTGGGGGCAATGCTCGCCCTCGGGGAGGGTGGCGTGCTGCCCGCGAGCGCGGCCACCGCCGGCTACTCGAGCCTCTCCATCTGCCCCGCGGCCTGGCCCGGTCACGCCACCTGCATGGCGCGGGCGCTCACCCGGTCCGGACAGCGCGTCCGCCCCGCGATCGGCGGGGCGGTGCAGCCGGACTTCGGTCCGACGGGGATCGGCCTCGACCCGGGTCAGATCGCGAGCGCCTACGGGCTCCCCGCCGCCCCGCCCGCGGGGGCCGCTCCCACGATCGCCATCGTCGACGCCTTCCACTACGGGAAGATCTCCGGCAGCGGGAACACCGACCCGAACGCCGGCACCGTCGACGACCTCGCCGTCTACCGCGCCAACTACGGCATGTCGCAGTGCACGGTCGCCAACGGCTGCTTCCGCAAGGCCGACCAGTGGGGGGGCACCAGCTATCCCACCACCAGCGCCGAGAGCATGGGCTGGGACGGTGAGGGCGACCTCGACATCGACGCGGTCTCCGCGGTCTGCCCCGCGTGCCACATCCTGTTCGTCGAGTCCCGGAGCGACGGCACCGACGACCTCATGACCGCGGTCGCGACCGCGGTGGCCCTCGGCGCCTCGGAGGTGAGCCTCAGCTGGGGCGGCTCCGAGGACCCGGGCCAGACGGTCTACGACGCCACCCTCGATCACCCCGGGGTCGCGATCACCGCCGCCACCGGCGACGACGGCTACGCGGCCGGGGCCAGCTACCCCGCGACGTCGCCGTACGTCACCGCCGTCGGGGGCACCACGCTGACGCCGTCCGGGGGTGGCTGGACCGAGACCGCCTGGTCGGGCGGCGGCAGCGGCTGCAGCGCGGTCGAGCCGAAGCCGGCCTGGCAGCACGACACCCTCTGCACCCGCCGCACCGAGGCCGACGTCGCCGCGGTCGCCGATCCCTATACGGGCCTCGACGTCTACAGCGAGGGCAGCTGGCAGGTGATCGGAGGCACCAGCCTCTCCACCCCCCTCGTCGCCGGGATGTACGCGCTCGGCGGCGGCGAGGGTGCGGCGACCGGCGCCCTCCCCTTCTACGCGGCCCCCTCGGTGCACGACATCCGAAGCGGCTCCAACGGCTCCTGCACCCCGGCGGCGCTCTGCACCGCCGGCATCGGCTACGACGGGCCCACCGGCCTGGGCTCGCCCGCGGGGCCGCCGACGCCGGTCGGGGGGGCGACGAACGGCAGGTTCGTGCACAGCGCGTACGTCGCGATGCTCGGTCACGACGCCGATTCCGCCTCGTTCACCTACTGGCTGGGCGCCCTGCAGGGCTTCTACGAGCAGTACCTCGGCCGCCCGTCCGACTCCGGGGGCGTCGCCTACTGGATCGGCCGGATGAGCCAGGGCACGACCTTCGAGCAGGTGCGGCTCGCCTTCATCGGCTCACCCGAGTACTTCGCTCTGCACAACGACGATCCCGGCAAGACCGTCGACGCCCTCTACCACGACGTCCTCGTCCGGTCTCCGGACCCGGACGGCCGCAGCTACTGGGTCGCCCACTTCAACGCGACCACGATCGCGAGCCAGATCCTCTACAGCGCCGAGGGCCGCGCCCAGCTCGTCGGCGGCTACTACCGGACGTACCTCGGCCGTGTCGCCGACGCCGGCGGGCTCGCGTACTGGACGCAGGCGATCCTCGGCGGCGCGAGCGACGAGCAGATCCTCGCCTTCGTCGTCTCCTCGGAGGAGTTCTTCCAGACCCACTGAGCGCGGCGGGCGGTCAGCGATGACGGCAATTCCGACGGCCGCCGAAGTGGTGGCGACCGCCGACGAGGCGTTGACGATGCGGTGCGGTCGCCGTCATCCGGCCTCGTGACCCGGGAGGCGCGCGCATAGTGTCGGCCGGTGCCGGGCCGCGGTCCCCCTCGCCGCAGGCCCCCGTGTTCGGTTGGCGCGCAGGGAGTCCCTTCATGAGTGGTCAGACCATCGTCCTCGCCGGTGCCTACGGGCGCGGCAACGTCGCCGACGACCTCCTCGCCCGGGTGACCGCATCGGCGCTGCGCCGGGACGGCCGCCGGGTCGTGGTCGCCGCCGACGGCCGCGGCACCGGGGACCCGGAGGAGGCGCGCAGCGGAGCGAGCCTCTGGCGGCGGCTCGACCGCGACACCCAGCTCATGCTCGCCGGCGGCGAGCCGCTCAACGACAGCTGGACCCTCGACCGCGCCCGCCAGCTCGCCTCGATGTGCGTCCTCGCCCGCGCCCGCGGCGCCTCGGTGAGCGCCGCCGGCGTGAGCCTCGAGCCCCCGTCGACCTGGCGCGGCGCCCAGATGGCCCGCGCCGTCGGCGCCGCGGCGCGGGTCCTCGGCGTCCGCGACAGCGCCTCGCTCGAGGTCGCCCAGCGCCTCGGCGCCCGCCGCACACTGCTCGGCGTCGACCTCGGCTGGCTCGCCGTCGAGGAGCTCGCCGACCTCCTCCCCGAGGCCCCGCCACCGGGGAGCCGCGACCTCCTCATGGTGACCATCGAGGGCAAGACCGAGGCGATCGCGCGCCGCCGGATCGCGCTGCTCGCCGGTGTGCTGCGGGCGCTGCGGGCGCGCTATCCGGGGGTGGAGGTACGGCTGGTGGCGATGCAGCGCCACCTCCCCGCCCCCCACGACGACCGGGCGCTGCCGTGGCGGTCGGCTGCCGGCCCCACGGCCTGCTCCTCGCCTCGATCTGCGGGGCGCGGATCGTTGCCGTCGGCAACGTGGGGAGGATGGGCGCGATGTTCGCCGACCTCCCCGGCACGACCGTGTTCGGCGAGCCCTGCGAGGTCGACGAGGTCGCCGCCGCCACCATCGAGGCGATCACCTCGGGGGATCACCTCGCCCCGGCGCGGCGCGCGCAGGTGCGCGCCCGGTGCGACGAGGCGCGCAACCACCTCCGCACCGTGGCGATGAACGGCTGCCCGATGCGCTGACGGGTCAGCCGGGCTCGGGCCCGTCGACGTTGATCGTCGGCACCCCGCTCCCGGCGCGGACCACGACCAGGGTGGAGACCCGGTCGGTGGGGTTGCCCTCGCGGTGGATCGCGCCCCGGGGGACGTGGATGAAATCCCCCTCGCGAGCGTCGATGGTCGACGCCCCGCCGGGACCGTGCTCCATGCGGAGCGCGCCCACGGTGATGTAGATCGACGTCTCGTAGTCGCCGTGGTGATGCCAGCCGGAGAGCATCCCCGGCTCGGTGTGGGTGAGCCCGGCCCACATGCCCTCGCTCGCGATCGCCTGCTCGCGGCGCATCCCCGGGGTGGGATCGGCGTCGACGCGGTCGGCGGGCCGGACGTGGCGGAGCTCGTCCATCGCCACCCGAGCGTATCCGACCGCACCCCTTGACAGTTCCGTCGCGCACCTCAATTATCTTAGTTTGCTAAGATAGTCTCTGTACAAAGCTACTCAAGGAGACGGAAAGGACGATGCCAGGAGCGGACCGACGCGCGGAGCTGCACCGCGAGCTCGCCCAGGAATGGCGACGGCTCGGGAGCGAGCTCGTGCTCCTCACCCAGGCGATCTCCGAGCGCCTGGGGGTCAACAGCACCGACCTCCAGTGCCTCGGGATCCTCACCTCGGCCGGGGCGATGACCGCAGGCGAGCTCGCCGAGCGCACCGGCCTGACCACCGGAGCGGTCACCGGGGTGGTCGACCGTCTCGAGCAGGCCACGCTCGTGAGCCGCGACCGCGACCCGGCGGACCGCCGCCGCGTCATCGTCCGGCCCCTCTCCGACGAGGAACTCCGGCGCCGCGCGCCGGAGCTCGACGCCGTCTTCGGCTCGGTTGCGCAGGGCGGAGCGCACGCCGACGCCGCCTACACCAACGACCAGCTCGAGCTGGTCATCGACTTTCTCAGGAGGAGCCATCCCGTGATCCAGAACCAGATCGCCGGCGTGCGCCAGGGCGGAGGCGCCGCCGGCGACATCTCCGCCCCGCTGGCCGGAGCCGCCTCCGGCCGTCTCGTCTTCTCGGTGGGAGTCAGCCACGTCGGCATCGACGCCGGCGCCGGCGTCGACGAGCTCTACCGCGCCCACTTCGAGGGCACCGTGCCCGAGATCCGGGTCGAGGACGGGACGGTGACGGTGCGCTACCGCCGCTTCTCGCTCTTCGAGGGGCGCTCCCGCGGCTCGCGCTTCGGGCTCAACCCCGCGATCCCCTGGGAGATCGAGATCCGTGGCGGCGTCGCCGCCTGCACCGCCGACCTGCGCGGCCTGCAGCTGCGCGGCCTCGAGATCAAGGGCGGGGCGAGCGAGCTCGAGATCGACCTCGGCGCGCCGACCGGCATGGTCCCGCTGCGGCTGATCGGCGGCGCGAGCAAGCTCACCGTGCGCCGCCCGGCGGGCACGGCGCTGACCCTCGCGGTCCGCGGCGGCATCAGCAAGCTCGCCATGGACGGGCAGGAGTTCGGAGCCATCGGCGGCCAGGTGCAGCTGCGCTCGCGCGAGCACCAGGGCGGTGCCGACCACTACGCGCTCGAGCTCACCGGCGGTGCGAGCCGGCTCACCGTCGAGACCCGCTGACCTGCGAGACGGCCGCGACGGGAGGCTCGTCGCGGCCGTGCAGCAGCTCGGTGATCCGGGGGCGGAACACCGCCTGGGCGATGAAGGTCGGCACCAGCGCGGTGAGCACGACCACGGTCACGAGCACCGAGTACTGCCCGCGATCGATGTAGCCGTGGGTGAGGCCGAAGAGCGCCGAGATGGAGCCGAAGGTGAGCCCGGTCGACATCATCATCGTCGTGTACCAGGCCTCGCGCTGCGGCACGCGGAACACCACGGTCGTGGGATACACACCGAGGATCTTCGCCCCGACCTTGACCCCGAAGAGGAGCGCGATCGAGCCGATGCCGGTGATCACCGCCTTGAGGACGATCAGAGTCCCGGCCTTCAGGAAGAAGAACGGGGTCAGGAAGGAGAACGCGATCCCCCGGACGCGGCCGGCGAGCCGCGGATCCTCGTGGAAGGTGGCCGCGGCGACGAGGCCGAGGAGGTAGGCGGGGAGCACCGCCTCCGACTGCGCCGCGGTCGCGAGCGCGCCGAGCCCGAAGAGGAAGAGGAACACGAACTTCACCTCGGGCTCGCTCATCGCGTGCCCGAGCACGCGGATGACGAGGCGCAGGCTGCGCGGCAGGACCAGCAGCGCGAGCACGCAGGCGATGGCGAAGGCGATGAGCAGCGAGTTGTAGTTCGCGAAGACGACGCCGAGGGCGCCGACGGTGCCGATGTCGCAGATGAAGCAGGCGGTGAGGATGAGCTTGCCGAGGTCGGTGCGGTTCAGCCCGGTCTCCATCATCACCGCGTAGACGACCGCGACCGAGGTCGTGGAGAGCGCGATGCCCGCGATCTGGCTGGCGTGGAACGCCCAGTGGAGGACGTGGAGCGCGAACATCCAGGCGCCGATGAAGGGGAGGGTGAAGCCGATCGCGCCGATCGCCAGGCTGGGGGCGAGAAAGCGCCGCAGCGAGACCGGGTCGATCTCGGTGCCGGCGAGGAAGGTGAGCAGGATGCTGCCGACGCCGGCGAGGAAGGTGATCCAGTCGGTCGGCGCCATCCCGAGGAGGTTG
>VBHB01000006.1 GCA_005880315.1 Chloroflexota bacterium
CCCCGTGATCGGGGGGACAGTAGCGCGCGTAACCGTATGAAGGTCGTGGGCCCAAACCGTATAGTTGGGCGGCGTCTGGATCACAGCGGGAGGCTGACGAATGGCAGTTCGGATCCCCGGAATCAATATCGATGAGTACTACCAGCAGCTTGGGCCGATCGAGCCGCTGATTCGTGACGACCGCGTCACCGAGATCATGGTCAACGGCAGCGACCACGTTTACGTCGAAATGGGCGGCAAAGTCGTCCTCACCAACATCAAGTTCGTCGACGAGGACCAGCTGCTCAATGTCATCCAGTTCATCGTTCGCACCGTCGGCCGCCGCATCGACGAGCGCCAGCCGCTGTGCGACGCCCGCCTCGCCGACGGCTCCCGCGTCAATGCTGTCATCCGCCCACTGGCGCTCAACGGGCCGCTGCTCACGGTCCGCAAGTTCTCGCGCGATCCCTTCCAGGTCGACGACCTGATCCGGTTCGGCAGCTGCAACGAGGCCGGCTTCGGCTTCATGAAGGCGGCCGTGCTGGCCAAGGCCAACATCATCATCTCTGGCGGCACCGGCACCGGCAAGACCACGTTTCTCAACGTCCTCTCGGGATTCATTCCGGTCGAGGACCGCATCGTCACCATCGAAGACGCAGCCGAGCTCCAGCTCCACCAGGAGCACGTGTGCCGCATGGAGACTCGCCCCAAGGACATCAACGGCGAAGGCGAGATCACCATCCAGCGATTGGTGATCAACTCGCTGCGTATGCGCCCCGAGCGAATCGTCGTCGGCGAGTGCCGTGGCGGCGAGGCGCTGGACATGCTCCAGGCGATGAACACCGGCCACGACGGCTCGATGACGACGCTCCACGCCAACACGCCGCGCGATGCCCTGGCCCGCCTCGAAACGCTTGTGCTGATGGCCGGCGTCGACCTTCCCGTGCGTGCCATCCGGCAGCAGGTTGCGGGCGCCATCAACCTCTTCGTCCAGCTCAACCGCCTGCGTGATGGCTCGCGCAAGGTGACGGCGATCACCGAGGTGATCGGCATGGAGCAGGAGATCATCACGATGCAGGACGTTTTCGTCCTCGAGCAGAAGGGCTCGACGCCCGACGGCAAGGTGATCGCTGAGTTCAAGCCCACGGGCTTGCGCCCGAAGATCCTCGACCGCATCTTCACGCAGGGAATCCCGCTGCCGAAGGAGATCACGGCGCTCTTCCCGCCGCCCCCGGGATACAAGCCCTCGACGCGCTAGCGGGCGGTCAAGCGCAGCGCGCATTTTCAGACCTATACTCAAGCTGTGAAGGTCGTTCTCAACGACCGCACTGACGGCCTCAAGCCCGAGCTCAAGGACTACGCCCAGCGCAAGCTGGCCCGCCTCGAGCGTCACTTCGGCAAGGTGGCCGACGCGGAAGTGGACTTTTCCGAAGAGCGCAAGCGCTTTGGGCTCGGAACGATCGTGTGCCGCATCACCGTCCACGTGAGTGGTCGGCGCACCCCGGTGCTGTCAGCACACGAACGTGGCGTCGATGCGCAGGCCGCCCTCGACCTCGCGCTGGACAAGATCGACCGCCAGGTGATGAAGCTCAAAGAGAAGCGCACCCACCGGCACCTGGAGGCGTCCCCACTTCGGATTCCGGAGCCCGAGGAGCCCGCGCGACCGCGAAGCTCGGAGCCGGAGAGGATTCGCATGAAGCTGCTCCCGGAGTCGATCGACCAGGCCATCGCCGAGCTGGAATCGGACGGCCAGACCTTCCATGTGTTCCTGGACGAGTTCTCCGGCGGCATCCAGATCGCATTCCGGCGTGCCGATGGCACGGTGGCGATCCTGGAGCCGGTCATTCCTTAGGAGCGTTTCCCCCCGAACGGCTCCGGGTACCCTAGATCTAGTGCTGAACCTGACCAAGCTGCTGGACCCGAACGAGCGGGAGGTGAAGCGTCACCTCTCGGTGACGGCGGCCATCAACGAGATCGAACCCGAGCTGAAGGCTCTTGACGACGCCGGCCTTCGGGCGAGGTCGGACGAGCTGCGGAAGCGCGCCATCGAGGGCGAGGATCCCGACGAGCTCCTGATCGAGGCTTTCGCCCTGTGCCGTGAGGCGGCGCAGCGAGCGATCGGCATGAGGCACTTCGACGTCCAGCTCGTCGGGGGCATCGTCCTGCACCAGGGCAAGATCGCCGAGATGAAGACAGGCGAGGGCAAAACGCTGGTGGCGAGCCTTGCCCTGTACCTGAACGCCCTTGCCGGCAAGGGCGTCCACCTGGTCACCGTCAACGACTATCTGGCTCGCCGCGACGCGGGCTGGATGGCGCCCATTTACCACCTGCTCGGAATGACCGTCGGCGTCAACGTCGGCGCGGCGGGGACATTCGTCTACGACCCTGAGTTCCTCGACGAGACCCACCCTGACAGCCGCCTGCAGCACCTGCGGCCGGCCACCAAGAAGGAGGCTTACCAGGCCGACATCACCTACGCGACCAACTCCGAGCTTGCGTTCGACTACCTGCGCGACAACATGGCGCGAGACCTCAGTCAGTGCAGCCAGCGCAAGCTTCATTACGCGATCGTCGACGAGGTGGACTCGATCCTCATCGACGAGGCGCGCACACCTCACATCATCTCTGGGCAATCAGACGAGTCGACCGACAAGTACTACGAGTACGCGCGCTGGGCGGGCCGCCTCGCCGAGGGCGATGACTACGAGGTCGACCTCAAGCACAAGTCAGCGTCACTGACCGAGCCGGGCATCGCGAAGATGGAGCGCTGGACCGGCATCCGCAACATCTACGACCTCGAAAACGTGATCGAGGCCCACCAGATCAACCAGGCCCTGAAGGCCAAGGCGTTGTTCCTGCGCGACCGCGACTACCTGGTCAAGGACGGCGAGGTGATCATCGTCGACGAGTTCACCGGTCGCACGATGCCCGGGCGCCGGTGGTCCGACGGCCTGCACCAGGCTGTGGAGGCCAAGGAAGGCCTCAAGGTCCTGCAGGAGCAGAAGACCATCGCCACCATCACCGTGCAGAACTACTTCCGCCAGTACGAGAAGCTCGCGGGCATGACCGGTACGGCGATGACCGAGGCTGAAGAGTTCCACAAGATCTACAAGCTCGACGTGGTCCCCATCCCGACGCATCGCGAGATGATCCGCAACGACAGCCCCGACGTGATCTACAAGTCGGAGAAGTCGAAGTTCGAGGCCGTCATCGAAGAGATCATCGAAATGAACCAGCAGAGGCGGCCGGTTCTCGTCGGCACGGTGTCGGTGGAGAAGTCTGAGCGCCTGGCGCGGATGCTCGAGCGGCGCGGCGTCAAGCACAACGTGCTCAACGCCAAACAGCACGAGCGCGAGGCGGGGATCATCGCCGAAGCGGGCCAGCCCGCCGCGGTGACGATCGCCACCAACATGGCCGGTCGAGGCACCGACATCGTCCTCGGACCGGGCGTGACGGAGGTGGGGGGCCTCCACATCATCGGCACCGAGCGCCATGAGAGCCGGCGCATCGACAACCAGCTCCGCGGTCGCGCCGGTCGCCAGGGCGACCCCGGCTCGAGCAAGTTCTTCATCTCGCTCGAAGACGACTTGATGAAGATCTTCGGCCCCGCCGCCGACCGCATCGGGCGGCTCATGGACAGCCTCGAGGTCGAGCCCATCGAGCACCCATGGGTGGCGCGATCGATCGCCGGCGCGCAGAAGAAGGTCGAGGGCATGCATTTCGACGCCCGCAAGCACGTCGTCGAGTACGACGACGTCATGAACAAGCAGCGCCAGATCATGTACGAGGAGCGGCGCAAGGTGCTCGAGGGCGCTGACGCGCGCGGCAACATCCTGGATTACGTGCGCGAGATCGTCGACAAGGGCATCGAGGTGCACTGCGAGAGCCGCCACCCCGAGAACTGGGACATGGAGGGTTTGGTCAAGTATCTGTCCGCTTATCTGCCCATCGCGCCTGGATCGCAGATTCCTGAGGAAGTGATTGAGAAGGGCCGCCCGGCGCTGGCCGAGCACCTGAACGCTGCAGCCGCCGAGGCCTACGACAAGAAGGTCGAGGAGGTCGGGGCCGACCTGATGCCGCTCGTCGAGAAGGACGTGATGCTCCAGGTCATCGACTGGCAGTGGATGGAGTACCTCACGCAGATGGACAACTTCCGAGAAGGTATCGGCCTCCGCGCCTACGGACAGCGCGACCCATTGGTCGAGTACAAGAACGAAGCCCTGGAGATGTTCAACGAGCTGCGCGACCGCATCCAGGGCTCGATCGTGGCCGGGATCTTTCGCGTCCAGGTGCAGCGCAACGCACCGCCGACGCCACCGCCGCCGGTCGTACGCCAGGTCCTGGAGAGTGGACCCGGTGATCCCGATGGCGCTGGAGGCGCGGGAAGCAACGGTGCGCCGAAGAAGCCCCGACCGATGGCGCCGGCTGGCGCAGCCGCGGGTCCGGGTGGCGCCGCGGCCGCTAAGCTGGGGCGCAACGATCCGTGCTGGTGCGGGTCTGGCAAGAAATTCAAGAGGTGCCACGGCAGATAGATGGACGTTCAACTGAGCCCCAAGGAGTTGCTGGAGCGCATCCTGCAACTGAAGGAGCACCTTTGAGAAAAGCGCGGGATCAGGATCCCGCGCTGGACGACTCCCGGCCACGTCGGTGTCGACAGTGACGTGCAGGGTCTTGGCCCGGCGAAGCCGGGCCAACCTGGCGACGAGGCACGAGGAGAACTAGATGGACGTTCAATTGAGCCCCAAAGAGTTGCTGGAGCGCATCCTGCAACTGAAGGAGCACCTTTGACCTGCCCGCGAAGATCAAGCGTGCGGACGAGCTAGATCAGCTCTTAACACAACCCGGCGCGTGGGACGACCCGCGCCGTGCCGGCGCCCTGGCGCGTGAAGGCTCCGAACATCGAGAGCTGGTGCGGAGATGGGACCAGCTCGAAAAACGCGCGCGTGATCTGATCGAGCTCGACCACCTGGCGTCGGGCGATCCCGAGCTCGCGCAGCAGGTTGCCGAAGAAGAGACCAAGCTCGCTGGCGAGCTGCGCTCGCGAGAGCTCGACCTGCTTTTCACCGACCCCTACGCGAACCACAGCGCCGTGGTGACCATCTCGGTCGGCCAGGGTGGGGTGGAGGCTCAGGACTGGGTCGAGATGCTGATGCGCATGTACCTGAAGTGGGCCGAGCGTCATCGATTCGAGGTCGAGGTCGTCGACCAGTCACCCGGTGAAGAGGCGGGGCTGAAGAGCGTCACGTTCATCGTGCGCGGCCCACGCGCATACGGGCTGCTTCGCTCCGAGCATGGCGTGCACCGGCTCGTGCGCATCTCACCGTTCGACCAGAACCACCGCCGCCACACCTCGTTCGCCCTGGTCGAGGTGATGCCGGAGTTGGAGAGCACCGACGAGAGTGCGGTGGTCATCAACCCGCAGGATCTTCGGATCGACACATACCGGTCCACCGGCGCCGGTGGGCAGCATGTCAACAAGACCGACTCGGCGATCCGCATCACCCACCTGCCGACGGGCATCGTGGTCACCTGCCAGAACGAGCGCTCGCAGATGAAGAACCGCGAGACGGCCCTGAAGGTCCTCAAGGCCCGGTTGTTCCAGCGCCAGCAGCAGGAGGCCGCCGAGCACCTCGATCAGATTCGGGGCCAGGTGATGCCGGCCGAGTTCGGCTCCCAGATCCGCAACTACGTCCTCCAGCCCTACACGCTGGTCAAGGACGTCCGCACCGGGCTGGAGGTGGGCAATGCCCAGTCCGTCCTCGATGGGGATGTCGACCCTTTCATCGAGGCCTGGCTGCGCTGGCGCCTGAGCTCCAGCAACGGCGCCGGCAACGGCTCGCGCAGCTAGCCCCACGCGCCTCCAGGGGCGCCTCCGCAAGCTAAGCCGCCGACCGCCGTTTACCTGCCTGTTTGAACTCGGCGGATGGCGTTTGGAGCATCCGGGGGCATGCGTTATACTGCCCGCGACTTAGCCAGTCGCGCCTGCCGGCGCGAAACGTCAAAGCAAGAGATCTAGCTTATGGTTTTAACACCGGATTTCGACAGCCGGCCCGTGATCAGCTTCCAGCACGTCTGGAAGACTTATCCCACCGGCACCGAAGCGCTGCGGGACATCAATCTCGTCGTCCCCGAGGGCGACTTCCTCTTCCTCGTCGGCCCGTCTGGCGCGGGCAAGTCGACGCTGGTGCGGCTCCTCATCAGGGAGGAGAAGCCGACCAAGGGCAAGATCTTCGTCGACGGCGTCGAGATCGGCCGCATGAAGCGGCGGAAGCTGCCTTACTACCGGCGCAAGATCGGCCTGGTCTTCCAGGACTTCAAGCTGCTGCCCAACCTCACCGTGTACGAGAACGTGGCCTTCGCGATGCGCGTCCTCGGCGAGCCCGATCGCTTGGTGCAGGCGCGGGCCGCGGAGGCTTTGGACACCGTGGGCCTGGCGGGGAAGGAGCTGACCTATCCCTCGAACCTCTCAGGTGGCGAGCAGCAGCGCGTGGCCATCGCCCGAGCGCTCGTGCATGCGCCGCGGATGATCATCGCGGACGAGCCCACGGGCAACCTGGATCCCGCGACCGCGTGGGAGATCATGCAGCTCTTTCTGCGCATCAACGCGCGAGGCGCCACCGTCGTGATGGCGACGCACAACCGTGAGATCGTCGATCTACTCCGCCGCCGGGTGGTTGCGATCGACGCCGGGCAGATTGCTCGTGATGACCGTTCAGGCAGGTACCACGACGATGTATCGAAATCTCAAGTTCGCGCTCAATAGCGCCTGGCAGAGCTTCTGGCGGAACCTCGCGGTCAGCTTGGCCGCGGTTCTGTCGATCACGCTCATTCTGATTCTCGGCGGCGTCAACCTGCTCGTCGGCCACGCCTTCTCGCAGGTGCTCGATGGCTTCCGCGAGAAAGTGAGCGTGATCTCCATCAACGTCGCCGACGACACGCCGTTGCAGAGCGTCTACAGCTTGCAAGACCAGCTCAAAGTCGACCCGCGGGTCGCTGGCGTGAGATTCATCACGAAAGAGCAGGCCCTCGATGCCTTCAGACACGACCCGAACAACGCCGTGCTCGCGGCGCAGCTCGACGGCAATCCGCTTGACGCCAAGATCGAGGTTCGCGTACGCAACCTTTCCGACGTAGCCTCGATCGACACCCTGGCGCGACAGTGGTCCGGCGTCGATCCCACCAACCCCACCAACTACCAGGGTGATTTCGTCAACCGCATGCTCCAGCTTTCGCAGTGGCTCGGCTACGCGGGCGCAGGCCTGCTGGTAATCCTGGTGATCGTTTCTGTCGTGATCGTGATGAACACGATTCGCACGGCCGTCTATCACCGCCGCAAGGAGATCGAGGTCATGAAGCTGGTCGGCGCCACCGAGTGGTTCGTGCGAGGGCCGTTCGTGATCGAGGGCGTGATGACTGGCCTCATCGCGGCTTCGATTGCCTTGCTGCTCCTTGTCATCGCGTATCCCCCGGCGGTACAGCAGTTCAAGAATGACATCGCCTTCATCCCACTCTCGTATGACCCGGCGTTCCTTTCGAGCCTTGCACGCGACCTTCTCCTCGGCGGCGCGCTCATGGGGGCCGTCGGCAGCTACATCGGCGTCCGCCGCTACGTGAGGATCTGATGAGACGATACGTTGCCGCCATCATCACAGCGACGGTCTGCTGGATCCCGCTCTCCATGCAGAGCACGCAGGCGATCTACTGCTACCCGGGCGATCCTCCGGCCGTATATCAGGCGTGCCTCAACTACAACCAGGGCATCGGCCAGCAGGTGAACAACCAGCAGCAGCTGATGAACATCCAGAACAAGATCGCCGACACTCAGGGTCGGATCAATGCGATCTACGCTCTGATCAGCAGCCTCAATGCGCAGATCGCCGCCCAGCAAAAGCTCATCGCACAAACGCAGGTGGCGATCGACGAGCTCAACCGGCAGATTCGATTCACCGACGCCAGCCTCACGCGGCTACATGCGGTGATGAGCGTGCGTGGCGAGCTGCTCAACCAGCGGCTGCGTTACGTGGACGATCACGGGTCTGTGAACTATGTCGAGCTGATCCTGACGGCAAACACGTTCAACGACCTCATGAACAGGATGGTGGGTACCCAGCAGGTCGCCGCGTCAGATCGCAAGCTGCTCGATGAGCTAGGCGTGGAGCGTGCGCAGTTCGATGCGACCAGTGCGGTTCTCAGCAACCAGAGAAACCAGGTCAACGCGCTTCTACAACAGCAGCTGGCGGCAGAAGCCGACCTCGAGAAGAACAAGGAGACTCAGAAGGCAGCCCTGGCGTACGCGGCGCAGCTGGAGAACCAACTGGTGGTGCAATGGAGGCAGGTCGAGGCACAGCGCGCGGCCATCGACGCCCAGGTGGCCCAGCTCCAGTTGAAGTACGAAGCCGCCGCGCGAGCTGCCGGTGGTGGCACGGGCGCCTTCGAGTGGCCGGAGCCGGCGTGTGGGTTCGGCTGCATCTCGCAGGGATACGGCTGTGTGACCTTCTACCTCGAGATGTACGACCCGTCATGCCCGTACCCCCACCGCAAGCACACCGGCGTCGACATCGCGGCGCCGTACCACAGCCCGATCGTGGCCGCCGACACCGGTGTCATCTACTTCTACCCCGGCTCGATCGGCTACGGCAACATGATCATGATGATCCACGGCAACGGCTACTCGACCGTGTACGGCCACCTCGCGGGTTATGCGGGCGGCCTCTCGAGCGGCCAGATCGTTGCGCGCGGTGACTTGATCGGCTACGAAGGATCCACCGGGTGGTCCACCGGACCGCACCTGCACTTCGAGATCCGCGTCGCCAACTATCCGAGAAACCCCTGCATCTGGCTTGGCTGCTGACGTCTCGGCATCTCGACTTCGTTAGTCTGCTGACATGAGACGCGACGTCCTCTGGGGCGTTGCCGTGCTGATCGTCGGTGTGATTGGTCTCGGCTTTGGATTCGGCCTGGGTGTCTACACGGACCAGGCTTTCCCCGACGCCTTGCCGTATGTGGCGCACCACTCGGCAGGCAAAGTCGACACCACCGAGCTGCAGCAGGCTATTCGCCTGATCCAGGCGGACTACGTCGACGGCAACGTCGATCCACAGAAACTTTCGCATGGAACGGTGCAGGGTCTCGTGTCGAGCCTCAATGATCCGTTCTCGGCGTACTACGACCCGGACCAGTACAAGCGATTGCAGCAGGTGTACACGGGGAAGTACTCGGGAATCGGCATCTACCTCACCTTCAGCTCCGCATATCCCGTGATCACCGGCACGGTGCCCGGCTCACCCGCGTCGTCCGCGGGGCTGCAGTCCGGCGACCAGATCGTGAAGGTCGGCGACAAGGACATGAAGGGTGTCACCGCTGACCAGGCGGCGGCGTTGATTCAAGGACCCAACGGGCAGAAGGTGACGCTGACGATTCAGCGTGGCACCAACACGTTCCCGGTCACGATCACGCGAGCGGAGATCCAGGTGCCGTCGGTGCGATCGGCTGTGATCGCGGATCACATCCTCTACTTGCGGATCTATCAGTTCACCACGACGACGACGGACGAGTTTCACTCGGCGCTGAGCACCGGGTTGGCGGATGCGAAGGGAATCGTGCTCGACATGCGCGAGAATCCGGGCGGATTCATCACCGAGGCCGACCACGTGATCAGTGAGTTCGTAGCGAGCGGCGAGACGTTCGAGCTGCGGGACCGCAATGGCAACGTGGAGAGGCACGACGTCAGTGGCGAGCACCTGGCGACCAAGCAGCCGCTGGTGGTACTCGTCGACGCCAACAGCGCGTCCGCGGCCGAGATCGTGGCGGGCTCGCTCCAGGTCCACAAGCGCGCGAAGCTGGTGGGCACGGTGACGTTCGGCAAAGGGTCCGTGCAGCAGGACTTCCCGCTGAGCGACGGGGCCGACATCCACCTGACGATCCGGCGGTGGTACCTGCCCAACGGGCAGACCATCGACCACAAGGGCCTGACGCCGGATGTACCGATCACGCTAGCCAACTCGAACGACGAGTACGACGTCCTGCAGCCGGACAAGGGCTACGCCAAGGACACCCAGCTCAATTCGGCGCTGACAATGGTGGCCTCTTAGTAGACTGAGCATCCGCCGCGGGCGGTTAGCTCAATTGGCAGAGCGCCTCGCTTACACCGAGGAGGTTGTTGGTTCAATTCCATCACCGCCCACCACTGACTCGATGGCACCCCGACCATACCGGTCGCGACAACACGGATTGCCTTCTCCACATCCGGCCCCGCGGGCCGCATCAGCACGTGGCCAGGTCTAGCTCCGAATTGAAGGCATTCTTGTGCTCGTAGTACGACAGGAATGCGGCTTGGACACCCGAGAAGTCGATTGCGTTCGCTTTTTGGTTATCGGCATCTATCGCCTTTGTGGCGGCGGCGACTTCAGCTTGATCGCCCCTAGCTGAGGCGAGGTCACGCGTCTCGATGTCGCTGGCTTCAGCTTGCAGAGCGATCAGCTGGTCATGGTGCGCAGACGGGAGGCCGGGCACGTTGGACAGTTGCAACGAGATGGCAATGTCTGATCTGAACAAACGGAACGTGTTTGCATAGCCAGCGGCGTCGTTGTTCTGGGCAGCAGTCGCGAGGTTGTCCAAGTCGATAAAGACCTGGAAGTACGACTCCATGAAGTTCCCAAGAAGCATGTAGTTCGCGGCTGCTGTCTTGACCTCGTCAACCGCATGGCGGGCGTGATCGAGGCAGGTGAACTCCCCTTGAAGGCTCCCTCGGCTGAACGCCGTGAGCCACGATAAATCGTTCAGCTTTAACTGGGCGCTGCGGAGCGTTTGGGCGTTACCCGCGATCGTGTCAGCCAATATCTGAGAATCAGGACTGATCACGGCTGCCTTTGCTTTGGCCTCACTCGGGCTAACGAGTGCCGTATCAGTGGACAGCCATGCGAAGGCGTCGAAAGCCGAGTTGATGGACGTCCTTTCCAAGCGGACCGCATTGACCGCGCTGCGAGCGTTGGAAATTTCGTATTGCGCTACAAGGTAACCTGCGGCCGCATACCCCACAGCACCTAGCACCAGCACCGCGACGACGCTAACTGCCGCAATTATTGTCCAGCCTTTCCGATTCAGGCGCCGTGATTGCTCAGCATATCCATACGAGGGGTCCGCCGGCGGGGCAGTGTACTGGGCCGGCGCATAGGCTCGGGCCTGGGCGGGTTGAGATGACGGATCAATAGCGGGATTACGCGGGCGGGACGGTGCGGATGGAGTCGAACTGAGTGCCGCGTCCGCGGAAACGGGTGCGGGTGGCAACGGGTATACATGACTCGTCTCCGCTGGAGTGACGGGCGGCCTGAGCGCTACGGACTCCGCAGTGACAGGTGCCGGCTCAGGCGGCGTACCCGCCCGTGTCACCTCAGCGTCGGCCGCAGGCTCGGGCCCGGGCGCGGCGTCTGGGTGCGGCTCGGCCACGGAGCAAAATTTACTACCGCCGAACCGTGGCTAGAGCACCTTCATCGCATTGCACGAACTCGCCCTAGCTGTTGTCCACCAGTCAAGAGCGCAAGGATCGCCCAGGTTAAGAGGGATCCGCGCTTCTCACCGTATGGAGTGGCTTTCGAAGGAGGGGCCGTCTCCAGCCGCCGACTACGACGCTAGCCGCCAGAAGTCGGAGCATCAGCCGCCGGCTGTCCATCAGCGGCGTCCGCGACTCATCACCGCCCACCACTCGTGGCCCCAACGTATGTCCAGGGGTGCAAGATGTCCCATTGACTGCCCCCAAGCACGGAGCCTAAATTCCGAACAAAATGGACCCCTCCGACTTAGTTGCACTCTCTGTAACGTTGCTTGGTGGAATCCTTGGCGGCGCCGGTCTAGCCGTGGGGATCATCGAGGCCTCGACTGGTCGGATGGTGCTCAAATTCAGCGGGTGGGGAAACCTGTCTGAGGGAGAGGTCAGGGCACGTGGCCTGGGCTTAGGACTCAGCGGGCTCCTGGTGGCGATCTACGGCTTTGCTGCCGGTGTCGCCTATGCTTCCAATCCAAATTGGGTCCCACCGATTTGGTGGGGTTACATCGAATCAGCCGGTGTCTTGTTATCTATGGCGCTCGTGGTCACCTCGATTCTGATATATCAGCACCACAACAATCGGTGGCCGTTCAATCGCCGCCGAAACGGGCAATCAGGCCAGGGCGCGCATGGCATCCAACGCCTTCATATCCAAGGCCACGTGGATCACCCGATCACCCGGGTCGGGGCACTCCCGGAGCCAATCGCAGGCGAGGAGTCATGTACGGTCTCCCTGCTGACTTCGACCCAAGCGTCTTTGTCGGCCGAGACCTCGAATCAGTGACGTTCGCAGTCAACACGATCGTTCTGTCCTTCTCAGACCGGCTCGCTGTGTCGATCTCCGGACGCGTGCCGTATCGGGGGCCCAAGTCCGCCGAATCTGGGGTCGACGACCCTCCAGTGTCGCGTACTACTCTGACCACCTTGGTCGGACACAAAGTAAGGGGATTCGATCTGCTATCGCCTCGCGAGTTGGTCCTTGATTTTGGAGATGGGGGTTCAATCACGCTCCTTGATGATTCCGACACGTACGAGTCGTACCTGATCAACACGGGCGATCGCGAGATTATCGTTTGAGACGTTCTGACGCAAGAACTGGTGGGTAATCTGACCGGAAAGGCAATGAATAACTACGAAGGTCGATCCAAACTCGTAACGGATTTGGTCACCGTCCTTGAGTTGTCTGCGCGGGTGCGGAAATTAGACGACGCTAGTGAGCGCGAGGCCGTCGCCTTAGCAGATGGACTCATCGATCTAGCCGAAGCATTCCAGCGATTCATAGATCGCCTGCTTCCCAATCTTCAGCACCAAACCGAAGAGCTGGGAGTAAATGACGCGCTCGACGAGATCTTGTCCGACTTCAAGGAAATAGTCTGGCACCTCTGGTATTCAAAGTTTCTGCGATCAGATCTTCTCGGCCCCGACATACACGGTCTGCCATGGATAGCTGAGGACCTCCGACCATAGCCCTAGCCCTGAGAGGGGGCGGGCGGTTGGCTGTAAACGCCGTCCAGAGGCGGTGATTAGTCGGCTGTGAGTGGCCAGTGCGCGAAGGCGCCGACTCCACGACTCGCGAGCTCGGCTTCGACCTCACCCGTTAGGAACCGCCCTGCGGCATCTGATGCCCGTAGGGTCGCGTCGAAGTGGGCGAGGGTCAGACCGCGCACGAATACGTGAGCCTGTTCGCCTGACGCCAGCTGGGTGATTGGCAACATCGCCGCCGGAATCCATGCGGCCTCGCCCGGGAAGGTCGCCGCACGAACCGCCTCGTGCGCCACCTCGACATCGTCCATGAAGTGTTGGTGGTCTGCGCGCCGCAGCACGAACATCCTCGTTGGTCCTGGCGTGCGGTCGAAGAGCT
>VBHB01000232.1:0-7817 GCA_005880315.1 Chloroflexota bacterium
TGACGCAGATTCGGGCGGGCTTTGCGCCGCCATCGCAGCTGGTGGCGGGGGCGGGCGGAGCCGACCACGTGCGTGCCCTGGAGCGGACCTCGGCCGCGGGCCTGCGCTCGGCAGGTGTGGGCCTGAACCTGGCGCCGGTAGCAGATGTGGCGACCAACCCGCGCGACATGGTCATCGGTGACCGATCGTTCGGCTCTTCGCCGTCTGTGGTGGCGCCCCTTGTCGGTGCGGCCGTTTTGGGTTTGCATGACGGCGGGGTGGGGGCGACGCTGAAACACTTCCCGGGCCTCGGCGGCGCAGCGGGCGACCCGCACGTGGCGATTCCGACCGACACAGAGTCGGAGGCGCAGTGGGAGAGCGTGCAGATGCCGTCGTTTCAGGCGGGCATCGCCGCCGGAGCCGACGCGGTGATGACGACCGCGGTCTATGTGCCGGGCCTGGGCGGAGGCAACACGCCGGCTATGTTCTCGGCGCCTGTGGTCTCGCGCCTCCGTACGCAACTGGACTTCGGCGGCGTGATCATGACCGACTCTCTGAGCATGGGCGGAATCGGGGCGCGATGGTCGCTGCCGGAGGCGACGGTGATGGCCCTGGCGGCCGGCAACGACCTGATCCTGCTGAGTAACGGCGACCCGTCCTACGAAGCGGACGCGGTGGCCGCAGTCCGAACTGCTGTGCTGTCAGGTCGCCTCGACCGGACTCGGCTCCACGAATCGGCTGTGCGAGTGAACGCGCTGCGAGATCGGTGGGGCCGCCGGTTCATGCCATGCCGGGCGCCGCTGGTCGCGTGATGGGCCGGCAAGGCCCGGCCGGGTAAAATCGATCCTTCGAGCCGAGCGGGAGTAGCTCACTTGGTAGAGCGCGACCTTGCCAAGGTCGAGGTAGCGGGTTCGAAGCCCGTCTCCCGCTCCAGCTTTAACTGCCTGACCTTGCCCGGGCGACGTCGCCGGCCCTGCTCCAGCAGAGAAGCTTCAAGAACTTATCGGCGCCGCGCGGGTTGGTTAGAGCCGGCTGCCGGCAGATGATCAGCCGAACCTCAGACGCGGTTTCGTAGGTGTCGTCTCGAATCTCGCCGCGACCACCTCCTCTCATGCACTTGTGCTCCGCGGACCACGTGCCGTGGGAAGGAAAAGTCGACGAATCTCACCTCCGCTGGTCACTAGGAGCAGCAATTGCTCTTGTTTTGCGCCACATGGTTGAGAACCGCTCCGAAAGGGTATGAACCCATAAGTATCGTTTACATCTAATCCTACATCGGGAGGTGTATTGATGATGACAACAACACGTTACTTGTTGCCCGGCTCTTTCGTGGCTGGTACTCGGCCTATCGACCGGCTGTTCGAGCAGTTCTTAGGCTATGAAGCCGCGATTCGGGATGACGGCACGCCGACCTACGCTCTCCCGCTCGACATCCTCGAAACGGAAGACGCCTACGAGCTGCACGCCACCGTCGCTGGCGTTCCGCAGGAGGGTGTCGAGGTGACGTTCGAGAGCGGCATGCTCAGCATCGCAGTGAAGGCAGCGCCGGTTGAGGTGCAGGGCACCTTCATTCGCCAGGAGCGACCTTGGGGCAACTGGAGCCGCAAGCTAGAGCTACCTAAGGAGATCGACCCCACGAAGATCGCCGCTCAATTCGAGAACGGTGTTCTGAGGGTTCGTGTGCCGAAGGCCGCGAAGGCCGAGCCGGTGCGAATAGCCATCGGTGGACAAGGCAAGGCTAGTTCCCTGCCAAAGGGGCGCGGTTAGCCTTCCGCTGTCAAGTGGGAGCAATCCGAGAACACAAAGGCACCTGACGCGAAGCTGGCCCGACATCCGTTGAGGATATGGACTCAGATAGCGGTCACGCAGGTCGTCCTCGGGTTGTCACCCCACTTGCTGCTACACGTCTGAAGACGCCGGGCCGCGACCCGCAGCAACGGCAGACGCCCGAGCCCTCCTCAGTCCTCCTGGGGAAATGGTTCATCTCGGGACGTAGCTCTGTCGAGGGCGGCCCTTGCTGCAAGCAGCGCTTGCTCCACGAGGTCACGGTCTCCGGGTTGAAGGCCATCCAAGCTGACTTTTTCCAGGCCTGCTACCAACTGGGTCAGTGCCGCGCCAAGCTCCCCTTTGTGCTCGCTCACCAGCTCGCTCGAGTCTAGGCTTGCGTTGCCGACTCGGCCAAGCCGGCTACTCGAGTTCCCGCACTCTCGCCGTCCAGAATCGGAGGCGCAGGCGGAACCTATCGATGCGCTTTTGGGATCGCCCTCGCCATTCATCGGCTGACTCGGATCGCCACCCTCGTCATCACAGAGATTCCGGAGAAGAACGGCAACGGAATGCACGGCGGCACGCCTCCCGACATGAGGTAAGCGAGGCTCGGGTAGCCGAAAAAGGGACAAAAAAGGACTCGGCCCCCGACGGGCCGGGTCCAAAACGTTCGGCCGTTATACGGCGGCCGGCGCAGGGATGAGACCGAGCTGGCTCATCTGGTCGAGCTGGTCGAAGTAGATGCGAGCCTCAGCGATCTTTCCGTTCTCGACCTTGAGGATCTGGACTCCGTAGCCCTTCACCTTCTTGTAGGTCGCGGGGATGGAGCCGTTCGGCGCCTCGAGGGGAGCGGTGTGGGTGCCCTCCATGGCGACTTCCTGGACGACCCAGGGGCCGCTGGTGAGCTCGGTCCGCACCGTCATCTTGCCGTCAGGGAACGCCTTCAGCCAGGTCATGGCGTATCCGGTGGCGTCCTTGGCGTTGGTGGCCTTGAATCCGCCCGGCGCGTTGAACTTGATGTCGTCGGAGTGCAGCTCTTGCAGCGCCTTCTCATCGTGGGCGTTGAACGCGGCTACGAAACGGGCGGTCGTGTCTTTGGATTCGGTCATTGCGTCTCCTCCTGAGGAGTGTCGCGAGGCGGAGGGCCAAGAAGGCTACTGCCATCCGAGGCCGGCAACCGCGAGGACCGTTACCAGCCCCCGACTCAGTCCAGAACAGTTGCCACTATAGCAGAAAATGGTTGCGAACGCGTGCTAATATTCCGCGGATCGAGCGCCCACGCTTGCTATCCGTTGCCCAGGCTGCCGCCGAGCTCAATGCATCGGAGGCTTACGTACGCCGAATGCTGCTGCGGCAGCGACTGTTCGGAATCAAAGTGGGGATCGTGTGGGCCATTCTCCCGAACGACCTGGAAGCCTTCCGGCGCACGCGCCGCCCTCCTGGCCGGCCGCGCAAGCTCGCGCTAAGTGCCATTGACCAGGCCTCGGCCATCCGCGTGGTCCGGGAGCGCAAGCGCGCCGGGACCAATCGACTCCTCAGAAAGCCACGACGGTAGTCGTAGGAAACCGAGACCGCCGCCCGCGCGATCGCCCTCGATACATGACTGGTCGCGGGCGAACATCATGAGCTTGGAGTTAAGCGGGCCGCTCGGCACTTCCGCCAATTTCAGCTCAAAGATGTAACGGGCTGGGGAGCGGTCCGCTATCGCCACCATACGCCTCAATTGGTCGGTGTGCGGAGTACGTAAGAACTCTTGCCGAGGGCGGCGGAATGCCGCTGCGGAGTGCCAGCAAGCAACCCCGGCCGGGCTCGTTACCACGTCAACCGGAATGTCGCGATCGCCACCCGACGGCTCCTGAGTAGCCAGGCTACGGAAAAAAGATGCGCGGGCAGAACCGTTGGGAGTGGAGTACTGTGGGTGGTGGCCCCGAGGGACACGTTCGCCGGAGTCGGAGTTGGTCGCAAGGCCGGTTCCGAAGCCGGAGAGGCGATCCGTTGGGGTCATTTTGTTTCCCGGCGACTTGGCGTCGGTAGTCGGCGGCACCTGTTCGACATCGGATCGCCAGTCGGCCGTTATCCGAGCCGATAAGTGAACTCGACACAGGGATTGGTACTCGGGACCGTGTGTCCCGTCTCCCGCTCCAGCTTTTTTCCTCGCAGTCATCGAGTGTGCGGCTGATCGGCATTTGAAGGCCGGTCGATTGCCTCTTTTTGCAACATGCACGAACCTTGTTGCGACGCTAGGGTACGACCATGGAAGAACCCGCCGGCCAGGATTTGGAGGTAGGAAAGCCGTTGCCCGGGGAGCGACAGACCCGGCTGAGTGGAGCGTGGACGGCACTGGTGGTTGGCGTAGTTGTCCTGATCGTGATCCTGGTCTTCATCCTTCAAAACCTGCAGAGCGTGGAGGTGTACTTCCTCTTCTTGCATGGTCACCTGCCCCTCGCGGTGGCGCTTTTGTTCGCGATGGTGCTTGGAGCGGTGGTCGTCCTCGCGTTCGGGGCCGGCCGGATTTTTCAGCTGCGCCTGGTGGCGATGCGGGCCCGGCGCCAGGGCTCCCAAACAGCAACCCCTCCGACCGAATAGAAAGGCCTCGCGGGGGGTAGTCCGCGAGGCCCAACAGAAACCGAGGGTTGGTCTATCTAGCGCGTGAGCTTCCCGCGGCTGGTCACCGCTCGGAAGACGACCAGAAGGATGACTGCGCCTACGAACGCGGAAAGGAGTCCGCTGATCGTGAAGGTGCCCGTACTCACCGGGATGCCGACCAGTCCGGCAAGCCAACCGCCGAGGAAGGCACCCAGGATACCGGCGATGATGTCCCACAACAGACCCATGCCCTTACCGGTCAGCACCTTGCTGGCCACGTACCCGGCGATCGCGCCGACGATGATCCAAACCAGTATTCCCATATGCTGCTAAACCTCTACTGTCGCCTTGCGGCTGTGATTCGAACGGGGGGACCTGGCCGCGGCGGCCGGCTTGATGGGTTCGTCCTTGCCGATCGCAGAGAGCTCATCGCCCATGCGGCGGGCGTATGCGGCGAGGCGCCTCATCTGCGCGCGCTGCGAAACGGCATAGCCCCCGAGGGTGGCTCCGACCACCAATCCAACAGCCAGCATGCCCAGCAGCGGCCACGGACGTGATTGTTCGCGCCTCGGCACGCTCGCGGCGATGCGCTCCAGGGCGGCTTCGTTCCAGCGCTTGCCCCAGCTCCGAAGGTCCCTCATCAAGAGGCCGGCTTGGTGCCTTTGGGCGCGGTGACGATCCTGACTAGGACCACGAGGCCCCAGCCGATCACGGCGTAAACGACAAGCGCCACCAGCGAAGCGGTTTCGAACGTGTTGGTCCTTGATCCGGTGTCGCCGAAGATGCCTGTGAACGGCGCCACCAGCGGCCCGCTCACCTGGTAGATGAAGTTGACGAATGCCGAATGCGCGGACGCGCCGAACAACTTGCCCAGAAAACGCGCCGCGATAAGGATGTCGACGACGCCGACGATGAAGCCGATGGCGGCTGCTGCGCGAAAGTTGTAGGGCGCATGCTCGCTTGTCGAGGCGCGCTCGACGGGAGCTGGAGCCGATGCGGGTGCGGAAGCGGGAGTCTGTTGCTGAACTGCCATTTAGTCATTCACCTCGTTGACCACACTGTCCTTCATCGCCCGTAACAAAGTCAGCAACTGCGTCTGGGCCACTGTGGACCAGGATCAGACCGTCCCGGCGTATGTTGCCTCTAGGACCAGGCGACGGGAGTAGGAGTAGCTGTTCTTGTCGAAGTGCCCGGTGCAGGTGATGAGCGTGAGGCGGGGTGGCCCATAAGGCTCCCCCATGCCCGGTGGGGCGGTACCGACGGGGATGCTGGCCACCGAGTCGACAATGAAGAGCTGCCGGCTCCCATCGGCTAGGACGACGACGATCTTGCCGCCCGGATGGAGCTTGACCAGCTGGCCGAAGATCATCGGCTGACCGGGATAGCCGGCGTGGCCCTCGATGACCGCATCGCCTGGTGCGCCGGGAACCGGGCCACCCTTGTACCAGCCCGCATTCCAGGCATTCACCGGTAGGTTCAGGACGCCGGCTCGATTGGTTCCGACCTGTTCCACTGCACGGTGGATGTCCAGCGACGGGATGAGCAGCTGCACCGGCGGGGAGCTGAGTCGGGGTAGGGCGGGGAAGACGACGGTGGGTTGGGATCCTGCGAGAGACGCGTCCGAAACGTGACGGATCCAGGAAGCATCCGTAAAGGAAGTGTTGACGGCGCCCTGCGCCGGGGTGCCGTCGCTCCAGGCGAACGCTAGCGCTGCAGTCAGCGCCACGACCAGGCTGATCTCGCCGGCCACTCGTTTCGAAGGACGGACCCGGTGGGCTACAGAGGCCCAAATCCTGACCATGGCGCTGATTACGCCTTGCGGCGGCGCCTCGCGCTGCTTGTGCCCAGCACGATTGCACCGATCGCGCCCCCGACGCCGATCACGAGCAGCCAGGGGATCTGGCCGATGAGCTCGAGAGGGATCCCCAGCGTGGCCGGCAATATGTTTCCGATCGGCGCGGAAACGAACGCCGGTACTCCGTAACCGCATCCGCTCGACTGATGTCAAAGCCATGATCGTGCCCACAAAAGTCGTGGACGTGGCGATGGTTGCCGAGCTGCCCACCTGCCAGAAGATCTGACATGGCTGAGCGCCGCCGATCAGGACCACGCGTGCGCCGGAAGCCGTGATCAGCGTGCTGCCGATCTGGAATATGTAGACGCCCGAGCCGTTGAGGGTGAGCGTGCCGGTCAAAGATGGGGCGGTGGTCTGGCAGTAGACGCCAGGGACCAGGTTCTTGCCGCCCAGGTTCACGCCGGTGAAGTTGTTAGTTCCAGGGCACGGTTGCGCAGCGGCATTGGTGTACGCGGCCGTCAGGTTTGTCTGCGCCGTGGTGGCAATGGAGTCGCCCTTGTGCTGCACTCCTGATGTCCCGGGCGGGAATCCAGTCACAGCGCTGCCTGGGGCCACGCCTAGCTCACCGGTGATCCAGCTTGGCCCCGTGTTGGTCACTGTGGTTCCGGCGAGGACCGCGAAGGCGCCGGCGCCGCCTAGTCCTGGGTCGGTGGCCGCTAGCGCTGTCGCCGGCCAGATGAGAATGACGAGGGCTGCAAGGCCGACGGAGAGCGCGGAACGGCGAATGTTTTTCACGCCCGCATCCTGTCCGCGGTGGCGTAACAACGTCAGCAACATGCCGAAGATCGATCCTCAGCTCTGACTAGGCTTCGGGCTGTGACCCGCCGCCGAGCTCGACGACCCGTGCATCCCAGTAGCCGCGACGCTGCCGGAACCTCTCAGCCTGGGCCACGACGACCGGAACATTGGTCAGTTCGACCTCGCGCCGGCCCTCATCCGATTGGTCGACCATCAGCTGGCGGATGCGGACCAGCACCTTCTCCTCCATGGCGAGGATGTCCGTGTAGATCTGCCTCCAGTAGAGCGCCTGCTTGATCGTCGCCTTGTCTGGAGCGCCTTCTCCCTCCATGCGTTGGCTCCAATCGCCGCCCCGCACGGCCGCGTCCACGTCAGGCCGCGCGCTTTTGGACTTGACCTTCCTCATTCATCCACAGGTACGGCGCCCGGCATAAAAAGATCAGCAATATTCGATACCGACGTGTTGATGGGCGCGGAGGATTCAGTCGGCTCGAAACACAAGCGAGTAGCCTCGCCCGGGCTTGTTCACCAGGTCAACGGGGATCTCGAGATCGACGAGTATCTTCCGGATCCGTCGTACGTAGTTGCGCACCTCCTCAGGAAAGAGAGCCGGGTCGACCCACGCCTGGCCCAGGATCTGGGCGGTGGTGAAGAACCGGTGGGGATGATCGAGGAGGAACTGGAGAAGCTGAAATTCGCGCTTCGTCAGAGCCACCTCGCGGCCCTTGTGCCGGACCATGCGTCCCTCGGGATCGAGCCACAATCCCTGCAGCTCCCACAGACGGCGATACCAGAGGTCGAGGCGCTCCTGGTATCCGTGCATCTGGGACTCGATGATCTCGAGGTCGACGGCCGCGACCTCCTTTGCCTGTGGCTTCAGGTTGGCCACGTC
>VBHB01000232.1:7829-9654 GCA_005880315.1 Chloroflexota bacterium
CCGATGGCTATCGCGACGCCCTGATACCTCCGACACGCCACACTCGGCGTTAACGGCGGGTGCGAGCTGGTATGAAGCCAGAGGCTATGACGTGAAGGGCGGCGCCGCTATCTCCGATATCTCGTAGAAAACCGCGCCATGGGCGGGCACGGTGGTCGCGATGGTGCCGGCACTCTCCGTCGTCAAGCCGCTCCATAGATCGACCACCGAGTACTCCTGGGCGCCGGCCAACCCGATCTGCGCCGCCGTGGTGCTGATGATCACCGCCTTGTTGTTCTGGTTGAAGAGGACGACCGCCCTGTGTCCGTTGGCGAGAGGCTTGGTCAGCACCCACTGGCCGCCGGTGCTCGCAACCGGGTAGCCCTGACGGCCGAGCGGGTCCTGGTCGACCGCGATCACCGCTTGATTGGTGAGGATGCTCTTGGTGAGGGCGGACATCGTGGCCAGGTCGTTGCCGGCGATCAGGGGAGCCGCCATCTCCGCCCACAGGCTGAACTGGCTTTGGTACTCGGTCACGCTCATGCCGCCGTTGCCGACCTCGAGCATGTCGGGGTCGTTCCAGCCGCCGGGCCCGGCGTGCTCGTAGTGCTTCACGTTGTGGATGAAGTTTCCGATCATGCTCGAATACCGGTCCTGGATGTCCGGGGCGGTTCGCCACAGGTTGGCGAGTCCGGGTGCCGAGCTCCACGGCTCGGTGTTCATCCAGTCGTTGACGTCATACACGATCGGGCGCCCGGTGACCGAGATGGCGTCGGCCATCTGGGTGGCCAGGATCTTGCTGACCATCTTTCGGGACGTGTGCGCGAAGTTCTTGTACGGGATGTGGCACCAGTCGAGCTTGAGATAGTCGACTCCCCACGACGCAAACATCGCGGCGTCCTGCCGGTAGTGCCCGAAGCTGCCCGCGCTCGTGTTCGCGCAGTTTTCGGTGCCGGCGCTCGCATAGATCCCGAACTTCAGCCCCAGCGAGTGGACGTAGTCGGCGACGGGTTTGATCCCCTGTGGGAACTTGGCCGGGTCAGGCTGGAGGTAGCCGCTGCTGCTTCGATGCATCAGGTTCCAGCCGCCATCGAGGTTCACATAGTCGTAGCCCAGGGCCTGCATCCCAGATGCGACCAGCGCACGGGCTTCCGCCACGACCGTCGCCGCCGTCACAGCCCGTGAAAAGCGGTTGAAGCCATTCCAGCCCATCGGTGGTCGCTGAGTCAGACCCGCGCCCACCGGCCCGCCAGCGTACAGAGGTACGCCGAAAAGCGATGAGGGTTGGCCACCAACGGCTGCAGTCCACCTGGTCTCGACGATCGTCTCGGGCGCGGCCCAGTTCGAGACTACCCCTGCCAGGATCGCAAAGACGAATCCCAGCAGCACGAGGCCCGCGTTGACGCGCCGGCGGGAAGTGCTCACCACCCGGAACGGCTCTGGCGGTGACTGCGACGCATCAGACGCTAATTTAGCGCCGCGAACGACCCTTGGGGTCAACGCGAGCGAAATTCTTGGTAGGAAAAAATTGGCCCAGGCGTCAGGTTGTGGCTGGGGGGAGGGTGATGCGCACGGTGGTGCCCGACCCGACCGTGCTCTGGATCTCGATCGTGCCGCCGTGGGCGGTGATGATGTCGTGGGTGATCGCGAGCCCGAGGCCGGACCCGGTCGACCCCGGACCTTTGACAAATCGCTGAAAAACGCGCGGGAGGATCTCCGGCGAGATCCCCTCGCCGGTATCGGTCACGGTGATCTCGACGTTTTCGCCGGCCGGATGGACGTCGACACGAATCGAGCCGCCCGCCGGCGTGTGGCGAATCGCGTTGGAGACCACGTTGGCGAGCGC
>VBHB01000233.1 GCA_005880315.1 Chloroflexota bacterium
ACTCCGTCGAAGTCGGCCCTGGCCAGCTGTGGCAGCCACGCCCCTGCGGTGGCGGCGGCGCCGCCGGCCAGCGCGGCAGAGCCCAGAAAGCCCCGACGCGTGATGGCGCGCATCCAGAAATGAGCGTGGCCGAGATGGCTGCGGTTTACGTCCATTGGCACCTCCTGCCGGAGAACCGGCGAGCGCGAGCGGACAGCCCGGCGCCGGTATAACACCGGCAGGAGGCGGCCGTCAATAGGCGCTCGGGTGCCGGTGCGGCGCTCCGAAGCTCGAGTGCTTTTTAGTACGCCGCCTTCTAGCGACCACCATCGGCGAGGCAGCGTTCGGATATCAGTTGTGACGCCGTCCCTAGTGCTCCAGAACTTCTGATAATCGACCCTTCTCGAGGAGAGTTAGTCGAGGCCCAGTACGCCGATTTCGCCCATCCATACGGAAAGCCGGCCTGGCGCCGGGCCGAGATCTGAGCGTGAGACCAGAACGTTGTGGTCGTTTCGAGACTAGACACCAATGAGGTGGTGGCTGGGCAGGAAGGATTCGATTCAACCTTCTGATCCAGAGCAATCAGCTATGCCGCCGATCCCGGTTTCGAATTACGTTGTCGCGTCTGATGTGCGAATGGCGTGGTGGCTCCGCGTCTGAGCTCCGGACGCAAATCTGGCGTGAAACCGGCGCTAGTTGGGGAGTTTCACACCGGCGCTGGCAGTGCCCAGCTGTAAGCCCGATTGTCAGGTTCTGAGGCCAACCGCAGGGTGAAGCATGCCGTCTGACAGGTCGACGCCCAGGACGTCGGCGGATGGGGCAGCCCGTCGGATCAGCGGGAACAGCGCGCCCGCGCCTGAGCCAACGTCTATGACTTCCCGGGCCTTGGAAAGATGACGATTTCCCGATCAGTCGCTCGCCGACCGAGCGTCGACTGAGCTGCACGTCATGGTCCCAGCCGTAAATGACGACGCCGAAACGCTTCCCGGCCTGCTCGCGTCCTCTAGTTCCGCGGGGCGCCAGGAGTCGGAAGACTTCACCCCTCTGCACGAAGAGATTCCCTCAAACGTGCCACGCGAGCCTTCTCTGCACGGTCCTCGCGACCAAGGCTCAGCCGTTTCGCGTCTGCAACGAGGTCACCTCGCCGCCCTCGCCTACCAGCTCGACAATCGCTTCTCGGACGGCGTCGGATTGGCTTGGCTCGCTCGCTAGGAAAGCACCGAGAAGGCGTAGGCGTCGACCGAAGCATCACCACGCGCAATCGTCGTTACGGCAGGCTGACACGTATCTGATGTGCACAGGTGGACCAGGTCGATCTCATTTATCCCGTTCGGACGCCTTGCCACAACCGCGATCGCACCACCGAGCAGTAGCCCAGGAGATTGGGGCGCGGCCATGTAGTAGATATCCGCGGTTTCATCCAGGCCGGACTGTAGCGTCGACTGTCCTCCGGAGAAGTAGTACAGGCTCTTAGGGGCTGGCTGCTGGTGGGGGGTTCTACAGTCGGAGGCTGTGTAAAGCACGCTGCCGTCATCCGCTACATCTACGATCCTGAAATCCTTCTTCGGTTGAGATACAAATGGGTTCAGAGACCCTGGTCGCACTCCAGATGCAATCGAGGGCTGGTCGGTGCGAATCAAGAAGAGGCTATCGGAGCAATACGCGGTGTCGGCGGCATACAAGTTTTCGGAACCGCCCAGATAGGTGCCACGCCTTGAGACTGCGGTCACAACCGCCTTGGTAGTGATCGTCGTCATGGTCAGGGTCTTGGGATCCATGATCGATGCAGTGGCATTGGCGCACGATGGCCAACAGGAGGCGAAGAAGATCCCTCGCGGTGTCCAGGCAATCGGGCGGGCGTGGAGTTGGTCAATTGAACCCACCGCCATTACGGCACCCGTCGGCAGATCCAGAATCAGATAGCTCTGGTCTACGGTCCATTGGCAGACAAGTAGTTTGGTCGGATCTGGGCCTCTCAGAGTGCAGATCGTGGTGCCAGGCCCCAGGTCGTACACCCTGAATGCTCCTGTCCTGAGGTCCACCGTTGCCGGCTGCGGGCCGTTCTGCTGAGTCGCCAGTCCCGGTCGGGGAACCGCAAGGACCGCGTAGCCATTTGTAGAGGCCGCGAGTTGACCCGACGTGCTCTGTGAAACTGTCCGGTCTGTAATCACTCCGTTCGCCACTTTCGCTTCGTGGATCGCTCCGAAAGTGGTCCCAGGGAGTACGGGACCGAGTACCGGCTGGTAAAGGATCGCAATCGTCGAGCCGATCGGGCTTGGACTCGCGACTGGTGTTAAACGTGCGCTTGAGCTCGGACTCAAGCCCGCGGTGCCCGTGGGACCGCAGCTCGCCAGCACGACCATAACCACTACCGCCCACCAGATCCTCTGCATCTGCCCGAGAGGCTAACGTCCGGTTGCAGCGCGCAGATACGGTTAAGGGCGAGGTGGCTGGGGAGGAAGGATTCGAACCTTCAACCTTCTGATCCAGAGTCAGCTGCGCTACCGTTGCGCCACTCCCCAAGTCCCGATCAGGAGCCGGGCCGGGCGAATCATTCTAAGGACGTCCCGGCGGCGCGCTATTCCCGCGTGATGACGACGTCGGGCTTTTTGTTCCCACGCTCAGCGTGGACGGTCATCCGAATTGAGACCGCCTCCTTTTTGCCCATCAGACTGCTGAAAGCGCCCTCCATGAGCGTTTTCGCTCTGTAGAGGTTTATCGCCCAGCCCACTCCGAAGACGCGGTCGCTGAAGAGGTGATCCGATTCAGGATTCCAGTACGCCTCGCGGATCTTTCGCCAGGTCGGCGGCCTGAAGTCGTATGGAACCGCACCGAACACCCTGCCGTGCCACGTGCGTTCCGGCGCGGGCTTGGCAAGCTCCGTTGCGACCGCGGCCACGACAAGCCCGAGAGTGACCACCCTGGTAATGCGGCGAATCCTGTGCAAAGTACGCATACTTCAGAGGAAGCGTAGTACCAAGGTAACTTTGCACGTTTTCCACACGTTGTTCCAGGCGGGGTAGATGGCCAGAAGGCTTGCTTCAACCGGGTCTTGGCTGCGCTGGCTGACGCCCGGTCTTCA
>VBHB01000088.1 GCA_005880315.1 Chloroflexota bacterium
ATCGTCGACGGCTCCCATCAGCCTGGGTTGGTCGTGCATCGCGTCTACGAGGTCAACTCCAGGAATCGCCAGGCCGCGCTTCAAGTGTTCAAGGACATCCGATCCGTACTTTTCGGGGCATTCCCGCACCCAGCGCCGGTGGTATGCCGCCGCCTGGACCAGCAGCAGGGTCAGTCCAACGCGGAAGAGAGCGTCCCGCTCGACGAAATCAATCTCTGGCACGTCGCGCGAAACCCGGCGCCAGGCGGCTTCGGTGGGAGCATCGAGGTCTGCAACCCAGCCGCGCGGCACGGCTAGTGTGGGTGGTTCGAGGTCCTCGAGTGAGATGACCTCGTTCGACATCATCGTGTACGCCTTGGCGGCGGTCGTGACGTCAGAAGCCAGCGGACCCAGAGTATCGAGCGACCACGACAGCGGGATCACTCCGGTGACGTCGATGCTCCCGAGTCGAGGCTTGAATCCGACCACCCCGCATAGGGACGCGGGAACGCGGATCGACCCGCCCGTATCGCTGCCGACAGCCCAATCGCACATCCCCATCGCCACGGCCACCGCCGATCCCCCCGACGAGCCGCCCGCGACGCGGCCGCGGTCGTGCGGGTTGCGCACCGGGCCGTAATGCGGGTTGACACTCGTCACCCCGTAGGCGAACTCGTGCAGATTGGCCTTGCCGACGACCATGCAGCCGTGGGCGCGGATGTTCTTGACAACGTGAGCGTCCTCGATGGCGGGCGTGGGGGGAAGGATGATGCCGCCGGCTGTCGTCACCATTCCCGCGACATCGACCAGGTCCTTGACCGCGACCACCGACCCGCTCCCGCTCTCCTCGGACAGGGAGATGAAGGCATTCATGTCCGAGTGCTCGCGAATTCGTGCGCGTGCCTCCTCCGGGTCCACGCAGCCAATTCTGGCAGCCGGGGAGTTATCCTCCCGGGCAATGGATCGCCCATCGGCTTCGCTCAACGTGGCAATCACATGGGCGAAGGTCGACGTACTGACCATGTATCAGCGCATCACCGCGGAGATCCAGATGCGCACCCGCCTTCGCGAGACGATGAACGACCCCGAGCCGTTCTTTCATCTTCGCAACGTCAGCGCGGAGCCGCTGCTCCCGGGCGCGGTTCCGCTCAACGGCGTGCCTGAGGGCCTGTTCAACAAAGACGCAGTCCTCGGTATCCGCACCATCGAACCCGAGCCTGTCTTGCCTGATCAGCCCGAGCAGATTCGCCGGTTCGTGATGTTCCAGGGCACCAGCTTCATGGTCACGGGCGCCGCCGAGTTCCCCAAGGCATCGGATCCAAAGATGCATGGCGAGCTGCTGATGAAGGGACGGTTCTTCGCGATGGTCGATGTCACCGTGGTCGTCATCGGCGCGGCCGGCAAGAGCTGGACGCAGCCGACGATCTGGGTCAACCGCGACCAGATGCTGGCCCTGTATCTGGGTTAGGTCTTAGCTCCAAACACTCCGCGGAGCCGCGTCCAGAGCACAGAGAACAACAGGCCGAGCGCGTTGACCGGCTTGGCCGTGGCCACCTGGGCTGGCGCCGTCGGAGATGACGCCGCCGGCGCCGCCGAGCCCTCGTTCGATGCGGCTCCGGGTCCGGGTTCCGCGGAGGTACCCGGTGCCGTGCGCGACTCGCCGGCCTCGACGTTGGCCTTGATGCAGGCGGCCATCTCTCCGACGAGCCTGCGCGAGACGTCCTCCATCACCCCACGCCCGAACTGGGCGACGCGACCCGCCACGTTGTAGTCGGTGACGATCTTCACGACCGAACCTTCGTTTTCGGCGACCACGCTCATGGCTGCCTTGGCCCGCGCAGATCCGGGCCCGGTCGTTTCCCGGCCTTCGGCTTCGATCGACGCCGAGTGGGCGTTGTCGTCGCGGTCGACGATTCGGGCAGTGCCGTTGTAGGCGACCGTTATCGGCCCGACCTTGATCTTGACCTTGCCCTTGAACGTGGCCGGGTCGACGACCTCAGAGAGCTCCGCACCAGGCACGCAACCAGCCACTTTGTTTACGTCGAGGAGGTACGCGAACACCCGATCTGGAGGCGCTGCCACCGAGAAAGAATTTTCTAGTTGCATTTCAGAGCTAAAAGTAGCCGAATAGAGGGGTCGGTATCTGGCTCGATTGGCCTACCCGCCCGGGCGTCTGGGGGCGCCCTCATCGGCTGCACGGAGGTTTCGATGAAACACAAGGTTGCCACCACTATCAACGGCCACCGGCACGAGCATGAGGTCGAACCGCGGCTTCTTCTCGTGCATTACATCCGTGATGTCGTCGGTCTCACCGGCACCCACATCGGATGCGACACCAGTCAGTGCGGAGCGTGCACCATCCTCGTCGACGGCAAGGCGATAAAGAGCTGCACGATGTTCGCGGTCCAGTCCGAGGGCAAGAGCCTCACCACGATCGAGGGCATGGCCCAGGACGGCAAGCTCCATCCGCTTCAGCAGGCGTTCTGGGACGAGCACGGCCTGCAGTGCGGTTACTGCACGCCAGGTTTCATCATGGCCGCGGCATACCTGCTGTCTCAGAACCCGAACCCGACCGATGACGAGATCCGCCAGGGTCTCGAGGGCAACCTCTGCCGCTGTACCGGCTACGTCAACATCGTCAAGTCGGTGCGGTCGGCGGCCGCGACGATGGGCGGCGCGCAGGCCAAACCCGCCGCGAAGTCAGTCGCCGGGAGGAGCTGACATGGCAGTCACGACCATGATCGGAGCCAAGATCCACCGCCGCGAGGATCCTCGGCTCGTGAGCGGCGAAGGCCGCTACGTCGATGATTTCACCCGGCCGGGCACCATCTTCCTGTCAGTAGTCCGAAGCCCGTACGCGCACGCTCGCATCAAGAGCATGGACGTGACGCAGGCGACGAAGGCGCCAGGCGTGGTCGCCGTCTACACCCACAAGGACTTCGCGAAGGTTCTCTCCGGGACCATGCCCGTCACGCCGTCATTCGTGGCCGAGAAGAAGCAGAATCCGCCGAGGTTCCCAATCGCAGACAAGGAAGTTGTCTACCAGGGCGAACCGGTGGCAGTGGTTCTTGCCGAGACCAAATACCAGGCCTCCGATGCGGGCAACATGATCGACGTCGACTACGAGCAGCTGCCGGCCGTGATGGATCTGGAGAAGGCTCTCGAAGAGAACAGCCCCAAGGTCCACTCCGGGGCCAGCGACAACGTCGGATGGGACCTCACTTACATTCCCGACGACGCCGCGGTCATGAAAGAGGCGGATGTCGTTGTGAAACAGCGCATCCTCCAACAGCGGCTGGCGCCGACCTCGATGGAGACCCGTGGGGTGCTCGCCGAGTACTCCAAGCCGGACGGCACGCTGACGGTATGGATGTCGAGCCAGAGCCCACACTTCGTCCGGCTCTTCCTCGCGGGCGCGATGGGGATTCCGGAAACCAGGATCCGCGTAATCTCGCCGGACGTCGGTGGCGGTTTTGGCGCCAAGATCAGCCCCTACTCCGAGGACTGGCTGGTTCCGGCTGCGGCCAAGCTCACCGGGCGCCCGGTTAAATGGATCGAGTCGCGCACTGAATCACTTCAGACCACGACTCACGGCCGAGGACAGATCTTCGACGTCGAAGCCGGAGTGAAGAAGGACGGAACCCTCGTCTTCATGAAGGTCACGCAGTACCTGGACGCCGGTGCGTACCTCGGCACATTCAGCGCATTCCAGTCATGCGCGTGCCTGCTCGCGGGCGGCGCATATAACTGGAAGCACGTCTCATCGCGGACCGTAGGAGTCCTGACCAATCGCGTCCCAACCGATCCGTATCGCGGTGCCGGTCGCCCCGAGGCGACGCACCTTTGCGAGCGAATGATCGACCTGCTTGCGGACGGCATCAAGATGGATCCGGCCGCGCTGCGCAGGAAGAATTTCATCAGCGAGTTCCCGCATCAGAACCACTTCGGTCTGACGTTCGATTCGGGCAACTATGAAAAAGCGCTAGCGATGGCTCTCGAAATGGTCGGTTACGAGAAGCTCCGCCACGAGCAGGAGGAGGGCCGCAAGAAGGGCCGCTACCTGGGGATCGGACTCTCGAGCTGGATCGAAATCTGCGGTTTCGGGCCGAGCGCCGGCACGGCGCCCGCGACAGGTGGCATCGCACTGGTCGAATCTGCACAAGTTCGCGTGTTCCCCACCGGCTCGGTCGCCGTCTACGTCGGCACGCATTCTCACGGCCAAGGCCACGACACCACGTTTCCGCAAATCGTCGCCGACACGCTGGGCGTGCCGTACGACATGATCGAGATGCGACATGGCGATACCGCCGAAGGCCCCGCCTTCGGCTACGGAACGTATGGCAGCCGTTCGCTCGCAGTGGGTGGCATGGCCGTGCACAAGGCGAGCAAGAAGGTGGTGGACAAGGCGCGCAAGCTCGCGGCTCATGTCTTCGAAGCAGCCGAGGAAGACGTCGTCTTCGATCAGGGCCATTTCTACGTCAAGGGCAGCCCCGACAAACGAAAGGCGTTTGGCGAGATTGCATTCGCCGCGTACGGGGCCGGCCTTCCCGAAGGCATGGAGCAGGGCTTGGAGGCGGTCGCGTACTTCGATCCGCCGAACTTCGTATGGCCGTTCGGTACGCATGTGGCCGTGGTCGAGGTGGATACGGAGACCGGCGATGTCGACCTCAAGCGATACATCGCAGTCGACGATTGCGGAAACATCATCAACCCGATGATCGTCGACGGCCAGGTGCATGGTGGTGTCGCTCAGGGCATCGCCCAGGCGCTGTATGAAGAGGTTGTCTATGACGACGAGTCAGGGCAGCTGAAGACGGGAAGTCTGGTTGACTATCTCGTTCCCACCGCGAACGAGTTTCCGGAGTTCGAGTTGGGTCGAACCATCACTCCGTCTCCGACCAACGAGCTGGGCGTGAAAGGCATCGGGGAAGCGGGCACGATCGCGAGCTCGGTCGCCGTCATCAACGCAGTCTGCGACGCACTTCGGCCACTCGGTATCAAGCACGTTGACATGCCGGCCAGCCCGGATCGGGTCTGGAAGATGATCCACAACGCGCGCAACGCATCGCATGACGGACACGATGGAAAGGAGGCACGCAAGTGATCCCGGCTGCATTCGAATACGCCCGAGCCGCCTCGATCGATGAGGCGGCGAAGTTGCTCGACAAGTACGGCGAAGACGCCAAGGTCCTGGCCGGTGGGCACAGTCTGATACCGCTGATGCGCCTGCGTCTGGCGCAGCCGAGTGCGCTCGTCGACATCAACGGGATCAAGGGCCTCGACTACATCAAGGTCGAAGGCTCGAAGGTGCACGTAGGCGCACTCACGCGCCACGTCGAGATACAGAACTCCGACGCGATCAAGGACAAGCTGCCGATCCTCGCGGAGGTCGCCGGCGAGGTCGGCGACAACCAGGTTCGCAACATGGGCACGATCGGCGGTGTCGTCGCACACGCCGACGCCGCCGGGGACTACCCGACCATCGCGCTGATACTCGATGCGGACATCGTCACCAACAAGCGGTCGATACCGGCGAAGGACTTCTTCAAGGATCTGTTCACGACGCCGCTCGCGGCCAACGAGATCGTCACCGAGGTCGTGTTCCCGGTTGCCGACGGCCCGCACAAGTACATCAAGTTCCGCCGCCGGCTTTTCGATTGGGCAATCGTCGGCGCGGCTGCCCAGAAAATGAATGGCGGGTGGCGAATCGGGCTGACCAACGTCGGGCCGACGCCAGTCCGGGCGAAGGCTGTCGAGGAGGCCCTGCACAAGGGCGCCAAGCCGGAGGAGGCCTCCCAGCACGCGTCCGATGGGCTCAACCCATCGGGCGACCTGCGTGCGAGCCCGGAGTACAAAAAGCACCTGGCACGGGTGCTCACGCGGAGGGCGATAGAACAATCGGCCTAGCCCGCCGGTAGTCTTCTAACGGGATGACGGCTCCGGCGAGCATCGACGATGTCGAGCGACGCCTCCGCGAGCGCCGATACATCGGCGATCGCGGTCTGGCGACGTCGATCTTCCTCGCGCTCAAGCTCGAGAAGCCGCTCTTCATAGAAGGAGAGGCCGGAGTCGGCAAGACTGAGGCCGCCAAAGTGATGGCCGAGGTGCTCGGGGCGCGCCTGATCCGACTTCAGTGTTACGAGGGCATCGACCTCGCCCACGCCGTCTACGAGTGGAACTATCCCCGGCAATTGCTCCACATCCGCCTGCTGGGCGAGGGCGAAGACCGCAAGACCGCCGAGCGCGAGATCTTCAGTCCGGAGTTCCTGCTACGCCGCCCGCTGCTCGACGCGATCGACAACGATGACGCTACACCGCCTGTGCTCCTGATCGACGAGATCGACCGCTCTGACGAGGAGTTCGAGGCCTTCCTGCTCGAGCTGCTGTCCGACTTCCAGGTCTCGATCCCGGAGATCGGCACAATCAAGGCAGTCAAGACGCCCTTTGTCGTCATCACCTCCAACCGGACCCGCGAAGTGCATGACGCTCTCAAACGGCGATGCCTCTATCACTGGATCGACTACCCCGATCTCGAGAAGGAGGTGGAGATCGTTCGTGCCCGGGCGCCGGAGGCTGCGTACGAACTTGCTCGCGAGGTTGCCGCCCTCGTGCAAGGTCTACGTGGGATGGAGCTGTACAAGGTGCCCGGTGTGGCGGAGACCCTGGATTGGGCGCGATCGCTGGCCGCCCTCGGCGCCACGCGCATCGACGCCTCACTCGTGGACGCGACGCTCGGTTCGGCGCTGAAGTACCAGGAGGACCTCGAACGAATCCGCGAGCAGGTGCCCGCACTCGTCGAGAAGGCACAGCGTGCGTGACGAGCCGGATCTACTGCCCCGGCTGGGAGCGTTTGCGCGGCTGCTCCACGACGCCGGCCTCGAGGCGGGTCCGCGCAGGCTCACCGACGCGACGCGGGCGCTGACGGTGATCGACATCAGAAGCGAGCCGGATTTTCGCGGCGCACTGCGATCCGTCTTCGTGAGCAGGAAGGATGAGATTCCAACCTTTGAGGCGGCGTTCGATATTTTCTGGGCCCCGCCGAACCCAAATGTGGCCGCGGGCGTGCTGCCTGGTCGATCCCGCGCGCTGCCGATGTCACCGGAGCGTGCCAAGGCCTGGTCCAACGCGTTGGGCCTGCACAGCTCCCAGCTGAACCGCGAGGACTCGCGCACGGTGCCCACGACATCGAGCGGATACAGCGCCGAGGAGCTGCTGCGGCACAAGAACTTCGACGCGATGACGTGGCAAGAGACCGAGCAGGTGAGACGCCTGCTCGAGCAGGCGCCGTGGCGCATGGCCGAACGCCGAACGCGCCGCCTGCGCGCGGCACGGTCTGGCGCCATCGACCTCCGACGCACGGCCCGGCACGCGATCCGTTCCAGCGGCGAGCTGGTGCGCCTTTTCCGGCGACGGCCTCGAATGAGGCGACGGCCGCTGGTCGTGGTTTGCGACGTCAGCGGCTCCATGGAGCGCTACTCGCGTCTGCTGATGATCTTCGCCCACGCGATCGCGCGCCGAGAGGACCTCGAGGCATTTGTCTTCTCGACGCGCCTCACGCGAATCACAAGGCTGCTCCGCCAGCGCGACCTCGACCGGGCCCTGGCGTCTGTGAGCAAGGGCGTTCACGACTTCAGCGGTGGCACCCGAATCGGCGACGCGCTGGCTGACTTCAATCGCCATTGGGCGCGGCGAGTGCTCGGCCACGGCGCGGTGGTGATCATCATCAGCGACGGATGGGACCGCGGTAACCCCGAGCAGCTGACCGCTGAGCTGATCCACCTCCGCCGGTCCGCGCACCGGCTCATCTGGCTGAACCCCCTGCTGGGCTCTGAGGGATATCAACCGCTGACGCGTGGTATGGCAGCTGCGCTTCCCTACTGCGACGACTTCCTTGCCGCACACAACGTGCAGGCACTGGACGACCTCGGGCGGCTGCTCGCCGGCCTCGACAGCCGGGTCGCCCGGCGGTAACGACATGCGCGAAGTGCTTGGCGAGCTGAAGGCGTGGAAAGAAGCGGGGGAGAAGATCGCGCTCGCCACCGTGGTCGAGACCTGGGGCTCGAGCCCGCGCCCGCTGGGCTCGAAGATGGCGGTCACACGGTCCGGCAAGATGGCGGGCTCGGTGTCGAACGGATGCATCGAAGGCGCGGTCTTCGAGGAAGCGCAAAAGGTGTTGAAGGCTGGCAAGCCAAAGCTGGCGGCATTCGGAGTGACGGACGATGTGGCCTTCTCGGTCGGACTCGCATGCGGCGGGCACATCGAGGTCTACATCGAGCCTTTCGGCGAGAACCATGAACGCTTACTCGGACTGCTGGCCGAGAACCGCCCCGCCACCCTGAAGACGAACCTGGTCACGGGCGAGGCCGACCTTGCGGAGGGTGCGCCTTCGGGCTCGGAGCTGGCGCACCGCCGGGGCGATTGGTTCATCGAACCATTCCGCCGGCCGGCTCACCTCGTGCTGGTCGGTGCGATCCACATTGCGATCCCGCTGCACCGGCTGGCCAAGCTGATGGGCTATTGCGTCACCGTGGTCGACGCCAGGGCGAAGTTCGCGACCAGGGAACGCTTTCCAGAAGCCGATGAGCTGATCGTCGCCTGGCCGGATGAGGCGATGGCGAAGCTGACTCTCGACAACTCCACCTATGTCGTGATTCTGACCCACGACCCCAAGTTCGACCTGCCGGCGCTCCGGTCAGTCCTGGGCAAGGACGTCGGCTACATCGGCGCGATCGGCAGCCGCAAGACCAACGAAAACCGTTTTGCATCGCTTCGCTCAGAGGGCTTCACGGACGAGCAGATCGCGCGCGTGCATGGCCCGATCGGTCTCGACCTTGGAGGGCGCGGCGCCGAAGAGACTGCCCTGGGCATCCTCGCCGAGGTCACCGCGGTCCGGTTCGGTGGCTCGGGATCGTCGATGCGCGAGGTTCGTGCGCGCAGCGGCGCGGGTTAGGCCGTCGCTCTAGTGCGTTCTCGGAACCGCCGCGCCTTCTGGCGGTTGCCGCAGGTGGCCATCGTGCACCAGCGGCTGGAGTGGTTCCGCGAGCTGTCGTAGAAAGCCCACCGGCAGGTCGGCGAGCTGCATAGCTTGAGCCGTGCCCAGGCCTCGTCAGCCATAGCGGTGAAGACGCCGGCCACGACCCGGCCCATGGCGCCGGCGACGCCCGTCGCTTCGGGCTCCAGGCGCGCCTTGCCATCGGCGCCGAATCGAGCCCGCAGTCGGCTCGCACTGGCGGCCTCGTTCAGGGTGGCCACATCCAGGGGGTAGACCCTTCCGCCGGTGTTGGCGCCGATCACGCCCCGGATGGCCTCGCGCACGGCGATCGCATGTCTCAGGTCTGCCTCCGAGACGGATGGCCCCGCTTCCATGAGCTCGTGCGCCACCAGCCAGGCCTTGAGGGCGTCCGGGTGGGAGAGCTCTTCGGGACCGTCCTGCAGGTCGACCGAGTTGACGAAGGCCTGGATCAGGCCCAGCACGCCGGTGGCGGTGTCGCGGTCGGCCATCTCGAGATGATTATATGCATAACCGCTGAATAACAAATATCGGTTATACTAACTGGCATAGGACTATTGGGAGTTAGGAGGGACCCGAGATGAACCCATACGTAAACGAGGACGTGGCGTGGCAGAGGTTGAAGGACATGCAGCTGGAGGCGGAAAACCGACGGCTGACGGGGCGAAAGGAGCCGTGGTTGGCCCGTGTTCGACGGGTCGCAACCAGGGCATGGTTTCTCGCGGGGCTCGGCAGCCAGCGACCGCCTCGGCGCGGCCCGCGCACGGCAACAAAGTGGGGCTCGAGCACCGGACGCTGAGCCCGCCTAGCTGCTGGCCAGGCGGCGCAACGTGGCCACCTGGGCCGCGTCGGGCCCGTCGCCGGCCCCCGGCACCTCTAGGATGAAGGGCAGCCTGGCAAGCCTCGGCTCGTGCAGCAGCGCCCGGAATCCCCCCTCGCCGATCTGCCCTTCGCCGATGTTGGCGTGGCGGTCGCGGTTGGAGGCGAGGCCGGTCACCGAATCGTTGCAGTGGATGACATCGACATGCTTCAGCCCGACCACGCGGTCGAGCTCGTCCACCGTTTTTGTAACATCGGCCGGCGTTCGCTCGTCATATCCGGATGCGAATGCATGGCAAGTGTCGAAGCACACGCCGACTCGAGGGTCGTGGAGGCCATCGAGCATGCGCGCGATCTCCTCGAAGCGAGCGCCGACGCATCCGCCCAGGCCGGCGTTATTCTCGATCAGCAGGCGAGCGGACTTCGGGGCGGCGCGCTCCAGGACCTTCCGGATGTGCTCGAGGATCGACGGCAGGCGGACATCGAAGCCGGCGCCCTTGTGGGAGCCCGTGTGGAAGATCACTCCGTTGACGCCTAGCTCGTCCGCCGCCTTGAGATAGCCGGTGAGCGTGCTCTCAGACCGCTGCCGCATAGTGGGGTCGTCGCCCGCCAGGTTGATGAGATAGACGGCATGGAAGTAGAACGGCGGCTTTCCGTGCTTGGCGGCGGCTTCCTTGAAGGTCGAGATGCGGGTGTCGTCGAGCTTCGGCGAACCCCAGAAACCAGGTGGCGTCGGGTGGACCTGGATCGCCTCGGCCCCCATGGCCTTGGCGCGCTCGAACGACAGGTGAAGTCCCCCGGACGAGTCGACGTGGGCTCCGATCAACGGCACTCAAAGAGCTTAAGAGGTCCAGAGGCCCGGTCCCAGAAGGGCCTTGCATCTTCATCGTCCTGGACGGCCGGGTGCCTTCGGCACTGAAGCCAGCGTCGAGGGGCCCGTCGCTACGTCGTCACGCATCTAGCGATGCGCTCCTCCTCGCGCCACCCTCTCCTTGGCTCCGGCCGTCCAGGCCGCGAATATGCGGCGGCCCTTCCGGGCCGGTCCTCTTCGGGTGTTGGGCTCGGATCGCGGTCCCGTCTGCCATATTCTGAGGATGCCCGTTTTCGTCATGAGCGACTTGGAGCTGCCCATCCGGGGCCGCACCTATCGCGAGCCGGATGGGCCGCACAGCGTGGTGGTTCGCGGGCGCGACCTCGAGGCCGGACTGCAGCACGTAACGGTCCGGAAGGACTGCAGGACCATGGCCGTGATCGGCTTGCCCAGCGCTGACCCAGATCTGAGCGTCCTTGCCGGCCGAAGGCTGTTCCTGGTCGACGGCGACAGCGCGCGCCTCCGCGACTTTGCAGAGATCGCCCTCCGAGCCGAGGCCGAGGTCGAGTGGATTCGTTCGGCGACGCCGCCGTTCGACCGCCTGGCCGACGCGTTGCTGCCCGTCGGCGCGATCGTGCTTGCTGCTGGATCGAGCTCACGCATGTCCGGCCCGCAGAAGCTGCTTCTGGAGTTCGACGGCAGGCCGATGATCAAGAGCGTGATCGAAGCCGCATCGGACGGCGGTTGCCATCAAATCCTGGTGGTCTATTCGTCCGACGACGTCAAGAATGCGGTCGGTGGCGATGCCGAGCTCGTCCACAACCCGCGTGCGCACACGGGCATGGCCTCTTCGCTGCAGGTCGGCCTTCAAGCGATGCGGCAGGACATGGAGGCAGCACTTGTGATGCTCGGCGACCAGCCGATGGTAGGTTCACGCACCGTGTCGGCCCTGCTGCGTGCCTGGCGTCGCGAAGGTGCGCGCCCTGCGGTCGCGGTGGCACGCGACGAGGGCAAGTGGACGCCGCCGGTGGTGCTGGCACGCGAGCTGTGGGACGAGCTCATGACGCTCGAGGGCGACGCCGGCGCGCGGCAGCTGCTAGACCGGCGACCGGAGCTGGTCGACATCGTGCCGACGCTCGACCGCCTCGACGACATCGACACGCCGGCCGATTACGCCAACATCGTCCGGCTTTTCCCGCGTCCGAAGCCAACTCCGAAGGCGTAGCGCTTCATGGATTTCGACGGACGTTTTCTCGCGTGGGTTGCACTGTCCGCGCTGATCATCGCGACCCCCGGCCCCGACACCGCACTGATCATCCGCAATGCCCTTGCCGGCGGTCCCCGCGCGTCGACGCTGTCGGCGCTCGGCGTGGCGGTGGGGATCCTCACCTGGGCAGCGGCCGTGACACTTGGAGTCGGCGTCCTCCTCGAGCGCTCATCGACGGCCTTCACCATCCTCAAGCTGGCCGGTGCCGCCTACCTCTTCTACCTCGGCGCGAAAAGCTTGCTGTCGAATGCGAATGGACAGGACGCGGGGCAGCCGAGCACGGCCTTGACTCTCGGCGATAGAAGCGCCTGGGGCCAGGGCCTCGTGAGCAACTTGCTCAACCCCAAGACCGGCGCCTTTTTCGTGACCGTGATGCCCCAGTTCACGATTCCAGGCGACCCCGCTATCCGGCTCGTCCTCATGGTGGCCGCGTTCGAGGTGATGCTTCTCGTCTGGCTCATCGCATACGGCCATGTCGTGAGCAGGCTCGGCCGGAGCGGACTGGGCTCGCGGGTGCGCACCTTCATGACCAGGCTTACGGGGGTGGTCCTGATCGGGCTGGGCGCCAGGCTGGCCTTCGAGCGCCGCTAGCCGTTTACGGCGTACGATCTCAATAGTGCTAGCGAACGCTCTAGGAGTGCAAACTTGAAGGGTCGTGCCGCCAGGCCGAACGGCACCTGGGTGCGTTCAGGCGATTACGAGGACATCCTGTACGACACCTGGGACGGCATCGCCAAGATCACAATCAACCGCCCGGAGGTCCGCAACGCCTTTCGGCCCACGACTGTGTTCGAGATGTCGAGGGCGTTCGAGGTGGCCCGAGACGACCCGAAGATCGGAGTCGTCATCCTCACGGGGGCTGGCACCGAGGCCTTCTGCTCCGGCGGCGACCAGCGCATTCGCGGCGACGACGGCTACGTCGACCCCAAGGGCACCGGGCGCCTGAACGTGCTCGACCTGCAGATCCAGATCCGCCGCCTGCCGAAACCGGTGATCGCGATGGTTGCGGGATACGCGATCGGTGGCGGCCACGTCCTCCACGTCGTGTGCGACCTGACAGTTGCCGCCGACAATGCGCGCTTCGGCCAGACCGGCCCGAAGGTCGGGAGCTTCGACGGGGGCTATGGCGCCGGCCTGCTGGCTCGCATCGTCGGCCAGAAGAAGGCGCGCGAGATCTGGTTCCTCTGCGAGCAATACGACGCCCCGCAAGCCCTCGACATGGGCCTCGTCAACAGGGTGGTGCCGCTGGCAGTGCTGGAGCAGGAGACGGTCGCGTGGTGCCGGCGGATGCTCGAGCTAAGCCCGCTTGCCCTGCGCATGCTCAAGGCCGGCCTCAATGCGGCCGACGACGGCCTCGCCGGGATCCAGCAGCTCGCCGGCGACGCCACGCTTCTTTACTACATGAGCGAAGAGGCCCAGGAAGGGCGCGACGCGTACGTCCAAAAGCGCAAGCCCAACTTCTCGAAGTTTCCCAAAAGGCCTTGACGTGGTTGCCATGACCGCGCTGACGCCCTCACGCGTCTGGTGGTCCGCCGTGCGGCCGGCGACGCTCGCTGCATCGGTGGCGCCGGTGCTTGCGGGGACGGCTGTCGCGATCCACGAAGGCGGCATCAGGCCCGCTGCCGGGCTGGCCGCGCTCGTGGTCGGCATCACGATGCAGCTCGGGGTCAATTTCGCCAACGACTACTCGGACTTCGTACGCGGAGTCGACGCCCCGGGCCGCGTGGGTCCGGTGCGAGCGGCCGCTTCAGGGGTGGTCGCGCCGGAGCACGTCAAGCTCGCGGCGATCGCCGCCTTCGGCATCGCCGGCGCCGTCGGCCTGGCGCTCAGCCTCGCGACTGATTGGCGCTTGCTGCTGGTCGGCGCCGCATGTTTGCTCGCGGGATGGCTCTATACCGGGGGGCCGCGGCCTTATGGCTACCTAGGGCTGGGAGAGATCTTCGTGTTCGTTTTCTTCGGTCTGGTCGCCACGTGCGGAACGGTCTATGTCGAGTCGTTGCGCATCACGCCGTTGGCGGTCTTCGCCGGATGCGGCATGGGCTTCCTCGCCACGGCGATCCTGGTGCTAAACAACCTCCGCGACATCGAGACCGACGCCGCCGCCGGCAAGCGAACGCTGGCGACCCGGATCGGTCGCGACCGCACGCTCGTCCTCCTGGTTGTGATCGTCTGCGCGGCTTTCGTCGTGCCGATCGTCATCCTCGTCCTCGGCCTGGCCGGGGTCACGGTGATGCTGGTGCATTTCGCGATTCCGGTCGCCGCGGTGCCTGTGCGCACGGCATTCGCAAGCCGAGGCGGTCCTGCCCTGGTGGCCGCCTTGAAACGAATGGCCGCCGCCGAGATCGCGTACGCGCTTCTGCTGGCGTTGGGACTGCTGGCGTGACGGACACGTATGTCGCGGTCGCCAACCCTCAGGATGTTGCTCGCGAGGTGGAACGCCAGGTTGCCCGGGGATGCCGCACCTTCGTCCTGCGCCAGGTCGCCGGAGGCGGAATGCTCGACCAGGAACGGTTGGGCGCGGCACGCTATGCGGCGGGGCTTCAGGCGGAAGTTATGTTGGAAGCGCCCGAGGACGTTTCGGTCGCCGCCGCCAGGTGACCGGCGAGCAACCGCGCGAAAGCGTCCGGTCGTTCCTGGTGCACCGTATGGCCCGCCCGAAGCACGACCTCGACGCGCCCATTGGGGACCGAGGCAGCCAGCCTGCGGGCGGAGGCCACGTATCCGTGGTCGAGCTGGCCCGCCACGAATGTGCACGGGACCTCAACCCGAACGAGATTGCTCCACAGCGGCTCCATCACGCCCGCGCCCATTCCGCGCAGCGAGGCCGCCAGGCCGGCGACGGTGTTGCCCATCCGCTCAGCGCGAATCTGCGCCGTAAACGACGGTCCGCGTCGTTCCAGGCCCGCGAACAGCGGCAGGCTGCTCCAGTAGTTGACGAAAGCTTCGAGACCGTCCTGCTCGATGCGCTTCGCCAGGGCCTCGTCGCCGAGCCGCCGGCCTTCGCGGGCGTCATCCTCCAGTCCCGCATGCGCGCCGATGGTCATGAGCGAGACGATCCGGTCGGGCCGATGGACCGCGACGTGAAGCGCCAGGCGGCCGCCCATCGAGTAGCCGACGAGATGGGTGCGCTCGATGCCAAGGTGGTCCCAGAGCATCATGAGGTCGAGCAGGCAGGCGTCCATGCTGCACGGCGCACCCGGTGCGATCTTCGTCTGGCCGTGGCCGCGCAAGTCCGGCACCACCCACTGATAGCCAGCCGGCATGGCCGCGATCACCTCCCGCCAGCTGCGTCCGCTCTGGGTGAAGCCGTGCAGCAGGGTCACCGGCGTGCCTTCGCCAGTGACGAAATAGTTGAGACGAACGTCGGCGCCCTCCACAATCACTGGGGAAGCCGTTGAAGAAGTCATCGCCGGATCTTCGGCGCCCATGCGACCCATCTCGTGGCTCACCTTCTGCGCTACTCGCTTACGCATCTAACGCGATGCGCGCGCTCCGTTGCTCGAAGGTTCGCCCCGATCTGGGTCACCTGGACACCGAATCTCTCGCCGATGATCTTCAACGCCTTCCCAGAATCGTATGGATGTAGCGCAAACATTCGCGGCCACGTTCGTCGACGAGCTCGCCGCGCAGGGCGTCGAGTACGCGTGCGTGTCGCCAGGCTCACGGTCGGCCGCCATCGCCATGGCCCTGCAGCGGCATCCGAGGATCAAGGTGATCGTCCAGATCGACGAGCGCTCGAGCTCCTTCTTCGCCCTTGGGTTGGGCAAAGCCACCGGGAAGCCGGCGGTCGTGCTGTGTACCTCCGGCACCGCCGCGGCCGAGTTTCATCCCGCCGTCGTGGAGGCGTACTACTCGCGAACGCCGCTCATCGTCGTCACCGCTGATCGGCCGCCGGAGCTTCGCGACGTCGGCGCCAACCAGGCCATCGACCAGCAGCAGCTTTACGGGAGCGCGGTGCGTTGGTTCTTCGACCCCGGGACGCCGGCCGAGCTACCCGGCGCGCCTCGGATCTGGCGCCGGCTCGCGGCAAGGGCGGTGGCTGAGGCAGCGGGTGGTCCGGTGCACCTGAACCTGCCATTTCGCGAGCCGCTGGTGCCGCCCCCCGGACAGGTGCCATCAGCGGAGGGCGAGGCTGGGCAGACCATCACCAGCGGGCGAATCCTGCCCACACCTACTCAGCTGGCCACGCTGGCGTCCGCGCTGCAGCGCGCCAAGCGACCGCTGGTGGTCGCTGGCGAGATGAGGGACGGCGAGAAGGTGGCGCCTGCGCTGACGCGGCTTGGCCTGCCGGTGCTGGCCGAGCCCGGGTCGCAGCTCCGCCGTCCCGAGACGGGCGGCGCGGTCGAGTCGTACGAGGCGCTGCTGCGCGCGGGCTGGTCGCTCGAGCACGGGCCGGACCTGGTGATCCGAATTGGCGGTACGCCCACGTCGCGCGCGATGAACGCGTGGCTTGCCGCGGCTGCGGCGCCCACGTTCCTCATCGACCCCGACCACTCATGGCGCGACCAGGACCAGGTGGCCCGGCACATCCTTGCCACCGATCCCCAGGCGCTCCTCGAAGCGCTGCCGCCGGTCAACCGCGCCGCCTGGCGCGACGAATGGGTGGCGGCGGGAAAGAAGGCCGGCGCCGCGATCTCCGCGACCCTCATCTCGACGCCGCTGCACGAAGGCCACATCGTTCGCGCGCTCGCGTCGCGACTGCCCGACGCGGCCCAGGTGTTCGTCGGGTCGAGCATGCCGATCCGGGCGGCGGACAGCTTCTGGCCGCTGGCCAAGTCCAAGCAGAGGTTCTATGGGAACCGCGGCGCGAGCGGCATCGACGGGCTCGTCTCGACCGGACTTGGAGTCGCCACCGGCCGCAGCGACATACCCACCGTGCTTTTGCTTGGCGACCTCTCCGTCTATCACGACATGAACGGCCTGTGGGCAATCGGGCGCCACGGCGTCAAGGCGACCATCGTCGTTTGCGACAACAACGGCGGTGGGGTTTTCAACTTCCTGCCGCAGGCCCAGCACCCCGACGTGTTCGAGGAGATCTTCGCCACCCCACTCGGGCTCGACTTCGCGCAGATCGCGCGGCTGTACGGCCTCGTCTACAGCCCTGTCACCGAGCGATCAGGCCTCGAGCCCGCCATCAACGACGCCATCGAAAAAGCGACGCCGACGATGGTGGTCGTGAAGTTCAAGCGCGACGACAGCGTCAGCGGACATCGGCTCTGTTGGGAGGCGGCAGCCGCGGCGCTACGCGACTAAACGTTCGTGATTCTGCCATTGGGGCACAGATGGTCGAACCCGCGGGCCCTCGGAGTCCGCCATTCCTGCACACATGTCGCGAGGGACGGCACTTCATGTCAAAGCAGTCAGCAACGCCTTGAGCTTCAGGTCGGTTTCGTCGAGCTCGCGCGCCGCATCCGAATCCGGCATCACGCCGACGCCCGCGTAGAGCCGTGCGCCGTCCTCCCACAGCAGGCCGCACCGGAGCGCGACCGCAAACTCGCCATCGCCGTGCGCATCGATCCAGCCCACGGCTCCCGCGTACCAGCCCCGCTCCATCCCTTCCAGGTCGTCGATGAGCGCATCGGCGGCGTCGCGCGGCCAGCCTCCCACGGCAGGGGTGGGGTGGAGGGCGGCCGCGAGCTCGAGCGCATCCGCCGCCGGGGCGCGCAGGTCGGCTGTGACCGCCGTCGCCAGGTGCTGGATGTTGGTGAAGCGGACGACTTCCGGCGGGCGTGCAGATACGGTGCGGGCAAACGGCCTCAAGGCCTCGACCACGAAATTGGAGACCAGGCGGTGCTCGGCGCCGTCCTTGGCGCTCGCCTCGAGCTGACGTGCGAGCCGATCGTCCTCCGCCTCGGTCGAGCCGCGCGCGACCGAACCGGCCATCGGCTGTGCGTAAGCGCGGGTTCCGGAGCGGCGCACCAGCAGTTCGGGCGAAGCGCCTACGAACGCAGTGCCATCGGCGCCCGTGATCAGGTAGATGAAGCACGACGGATAAGCGGAACGCAGCGAGCGGGCCACGTTGGCCGCGGCGACAACTCCGTCGCCGTGCGCCATCACCTCGCGGGCCAGGACGACCTTCTCAGCTTCGCCTGCGCGCAACCGTGCCGCCGCCGATTCGACGGCCGCGGTCCATGCGACGGGATTGCGAATCGGGCTGACTGTGAGAGTGCGGGCCGCCCGCGTGCTCACGCTTCGTGGCTCGAGGTCGAGCAGGTCGGCCGCTTCGGCGGTGGCTGCGGTGGCGAACGTGCGACCCCTTGTTCGCATCAGCGTGAGTGCGGGCACGCGCAGGAGCAGTGATGGAAACCCAGACCACGGGCCGCCCGGGTCGCGATGGGGCCGGTAGGCAAAGCCTCCAACTGCAATCGGAAACGCCGCGCCCGAGGAGAGTGATGCGCCCACGCGTCGCCACAGTCGTGCCGCGGCAAGCAAGCGATCATCGCCCGGCTCGAAGTCGACCACCACGCCGTCGGTATCTTCGAGTGACACGCCAGCGCCCGCGGCGACGATGTCGAACGCGCGACCCAGTGCCGCCACGCTGACGGCTTCGGGCATCGGCCGCTCGATGAGCAGCACCTCTTGTCCAGCGTCGCGCGCCGCGCTGACGACATCGATGAGGTCGGGCGTCCGCTCGAGCTCCCAGGTCCGCACGGGAGTGGTCGCGATCATCCCGAGATTCGGCGATCAGGGCACGAATGGTCGAATCCCCGGAGGTGGATCGAGCCATTCCTGCACAGTTGCGGTGGCAAGTACATCAGCGTTTTTCTATGTGCTCGCGGGCGGCGCGCAGGAGAGTGCGCTCGAAGTGGTGGCGCACCAGCGTGCCGCTCGCTTCCAGCAGCTCTGTGAAGAGCCCGAGCAGTTTGCGCTCGGCCGCCTCGGTCTCGCCGCCCTCCGCCTGGATGCGCTCGCGCACGTGGCGGTCGAACAGGTCGACGGCTTCACGCGCGGTGCGGTCGATGTTGGCTGCATGCTCCTTGCCCAGGTCCATGAGCGCGCCGAGTGGGATGCCGGCCGCGATCAGCTTCATTCCCGCGGCGATCGCGTCGAGGTCGTCGGCGGGATAGCGAGGCTCATCGCCGCCCTCGATCGGCACCAGGAGCCCGGCCTGCTCCAGGCTCGCCAGCAGCGGCTGGGCGACCCCGCTGCGCTCCGCCAGCTCTGCCAACGTGAGGGTTTGGGGCGCCGCCGGCCTGGTCACCGCCTCCACCAGGCCGACATCGGATGGCTCGAGCTCGCCGGCCAGGAATCGCTGGATCACGGTGAGGGTGAAACCCCTCAGCTGAAGCTCGCGGATCCGGCGCAGGCGGTCGAGGTGGGCGTCGCCGTACCAGGTGACGCGGCCCGAACGGCGGGGCGAATCGAGCAGGCCTTTGCCCTGATAGAACCGGATCGTGTCCACGGCCACGCCGGCGGCCCGAGCCAATTGTTCGATCCGATACTCCATGAGTAAATACTCGCACAATCCGGCGATCGCCGTTCCAACCATCGAGACGGAGGCCGACCAGGTAACTTCCGGGCGGCTTGGACGACGTCGCCGTCAGGCCAATTGTTCGATCCGATTCATCAATGAATGCCCATCGCTATTACGGATTTTGTTACGCTGTTTTCCTACCCCTACCACTCGCAATCGACCCAGAACCGCGCGGTGCATCACCAGCGAACCCCCACCCCGGAAGAGCCTTCTGCGCGGGCGGAGGGCTCTTTTGTTTGACTCGATGATCGCGGCGAGCTACCCGGTGGTGTTCCAGTAGTACATGCGGTCCAGCCAGTGCGCGTCCGCGCGATATGCGCGGGCGAAGAACTCGACGGAGTCGACGTAGTCGTAGTCGAGGTTGTAGTGAAAGATCGCCTGGCGCATGTTGCCCGGCGCGCCATAGTGGACCAGGTACCGGGCCGCGGCCAGGATGGCGTCGTGCGGGTCCATGATGTTGCCGCCGTTGCCCCAGTTCGCCCACGTTCCGGGCAGGAACTGCATCGGTCCCATGGCGCCGGCAGACGACGGTCCGTTGATGCGGCCGAAGTTGCTCTCGATGAAGTTGATCGAGGCCAGGTAGCTCGCATCGACGCCGTAGCGCCGCTGAGCGTCGCTGTAGAAAGAGCGCAGCGAATCAACAGGCGCGGCGTCCGTATACGAGTGATTGAAATGCACGTTGACCAGGTAGTACTCGTCGATGCCCGCGAGTATGTACAGCGAATGCAGGCCGGCGATCGTGTCGTCGAGGGGTCGCGCCAGCTGCGCCGGCAGAAGCGGTAAGACAGCCGACTGGACGCGGTCGTAGCTCGCCAGCTCGTACACGCGCAGCTCTTCCTGGCGCGCCCCTTCCCGATACGCGTATGCCGCGGCGTCGATCGACATCTCCCATCGGATGCGATCCATCAACGTGGTGGGCGCAGGTTGCGCCTTCAGAGCAGTGAGCTGCGCCTGCGCCTGCGTCATCGCGACCTCCGCGCTGATGATGCGCGCCGCTTCGTGGTGGGCGGACGGCGGCACCAGCGGATCGTGCGCCGAGACCGCGCCCGCGGGCAACGCCATCAGCAGTAGTGCGGCGACGACCGCCGCGGTTATCCGGCTCAGGCCGACCCCGCCAAGGACAACGGCACCTCCCGGCGGTCCGGAACCAACGGCAGCTCTTTCGGATACGGATCAGACTCGGTCACCGCGCGCATGCCGACCGAGTCAAGCAAGCCGGCGATCTCATCGCCCACCAGCTCACCTTGTGCAATCAGGGCTTCGGCGGCAAGGTCGATAGGTTCCTTGTTGATGTTCATCAGGCGCCAGTCATCGATGTATGCCGAACCAAGCAGCTGCGCGACCACGCGGCGGGCTCGCGGATTGTTGAGCACGGCGGCGACCGGCGTGCCCTGCTCATGCTGCCCCTGGGTTATCTGCACCACGGAGATGAGCTGCTCGCCGATATCCACGGCTTTCAACGACATCTCCGGGTCGAGCCTGTCCGGGCCCATGCCGACGATGCCCACCATCTTGGCGGCGGTGCTGGTGGCCTGGATCAGGTCCATGGTCACCCCGGTCGTGTTCTCGCCGTAGAAAACGTGCTCGCACGCCAGCGATCCCAGCGAAGCCCGAATATCGGCGGCGAGCTGCGACCGGAACTCGAGCCACTCCTCTTCTTGCGGCAGCGACTTGTGGTAGCCGCCAATCTCGCCGATGTGCGGATTGGCGCGCCTGCGAATCGACAGCCGGACGTGCGAGTGGTCCTTCTGGAAGAAGTGAGACGCGACCGCGTGACCTAGCTCGTGTCGCGCGACGGCGATCTTGTCCCTCTCCGTGTACTCGACCGGGATGGCCAGGCCCGCTTCGACGTTGCCCATCGCCTCGCGCACGTCTTGCCAGTTGAAGGCCTGTCGACCATCTTCGAATGCATAGAGGAGCGCAAGCGAGAGCACCTGCTCGATATCGGCGGGCGAGTAATCCTCGGTGATCCGCGCAAACTCTTCGCGACGGCTCGGAGTGTCGAGCGCGGGTTCGTGCTGCTTCTTGTCGAAGTAGAGGGCCGCGATGTCCTTGCGGCTTTCGCGATTCGGCATGAGGAAAACGATCTGCCGGCCGAAACGCCCAGGTCGGGTCACCGCCTCGTCAAGGACAGAAGGCCGGTTGGTGGCGCCGATGAACATGATGTTCCACGCGGGAGACTTCAACGGAGGGATGCGAAGATTCAATTTCGTTCCGTTGAACGCCACTGTCCTGGGCACAAAGAAGCCGTCGAGCGTGAGGTTGACCATGGCGCGTGCCTGGCGGACGAAGAAGGGCGGGTTGTCGATGCCGTCCATCAGGACCAGGAGCATGTTCAGGCCCAGCTGCCCCCCGCCCATCATCCCCATCATTCCGCCCATCATTCCGCCGCCCATCCCGCCGCGCCTCTGCGCGAGGGCATCGATCTCGTCGATGAAAACGATGCAGCCGCCCCACACCTTCGCGCGCTTGCGTGCGGCGCGAACCATCAGGTAGACGCTCAACGCGTCGATGCCCATGAACATGCCGGCGAACGAACCACCGCTCGCGATGTAGATGGGCACGTGAAGTGACGACGCGATCGCTTTGGCCAGCATCGTCTTGCCTGTGCCGGGAGGACCGACCATGAGCACGCCGCGCTCGCGCTTGCCGCCGGCTTTGACGAACAGCCTGCCGTGCTCGATCAGCCTGAGGATCTTCCTCATCTCGCCGACCGCCGGCTTCTGCCCGCGGACGTCGTCCATGCTCACCCCGAAATTGGCGTCGTCGGGGTTGATCATCGTCTTGCCGATGCGGGTGTAGAGGTAGAACGGGCCAAAGAAGAGCATGAAGTTGGCGCCGAGCAGGAAGAACAGGTACAAGAGCTGCGTGAGCGCCAGCTGCAAGAACTGAGGCAGCGCGGCAAGCGCGTCCTCCGGCAGCATGCCGAACATCACGTACGCGGCGCCGAAATAGATGATGGGGAAGAGCGACAAGAAGATCGCCCGCTTCCAGAAAACAGCGCGATTGGTCTCCACCGTGCGCTCGAGCACGTCGGTCTGAGGGACGATGCGCTCTCGAACGATCAGCCAGCGGCGCGCAATGCTGAGCAGGCCTCGGAACAGCAGCATCGCCACGACCGCGTACACGAGCGACCAGCCGATCCCGAGCTGAAGGTAGATGTCCGCGAACGCAAATGCGGACGCTCCGACGAAGATGGTGAAGATCCAGAAGATGATCACGGCGCCCTATCTCCCTATACGGCTTGAGGTTTCATCCAGCTTAGTTCGTGCTTCCGGCCGGTGGACGGTGGCCAGAAGCACCACGATACCTATCCCCAGGGCGATGACAAGGTCCCCGGGGCTGTAGGCGCCGCGGACCGGCCATGGGAATCCGATCCAGTCCGCGAGCCAGTTCAGGTTGGTGCCCGATCCCATGAGCATGTACTGGCCGAGATGCCCTCGGTGGAGAAGCGTGGTCGCCAGGGCGGGCGCCACCGGCATACGGGCGCCGTTCGCAATGATGACGATCAAGTTCATCGCCGCCCCGAGCGTGACGATCCACACCCCTGGCAGGCGTTTGACATGAAGCGCCGTCCATGCGACCAGAGCCGCCAGCGCCGCGGCATACACGTACTGCACCCCATCGACCTGGTTCAGAGGCGTGAGAAGGACCGCTTCCCTGATTACGAGCACCGCGAGCACAAACCAGGGCCAGCGAAACTTGAGGTCGGCCAGGTTGCCGATCTTGCCGCCGGCCGCAGCGCCGATCACGAGCCCGAGGGCCAGGGGGACGAGGACGAGCATCCGCCGGGACTATTCGGCCGCGAGCCGCGCCGCCGACCCGGCCAGCACCTTCACGCCAATCTCGAGCGGGCCTTCGTCGATCCGGAATCCCGGCGAATGGTGGGCGGGGGGCGTGTCGCCCGGCGGCATGACGCCGAGCATGAAGTAGCACCCTGGAATTCGAGTCAGAAATTCCGCGAAATCGTCGCTCACGGTCAGCGGCCGACCCAGCACGCTGGCCTTGTCGCCGACCACCGATTCCGCCACGTCGAGGACGGTACGGGTCACGTTGGGCTCGTTCACGAGAGGCACGGTTCCGTGCACCAGCTCCAGGTTCGAGCGCACCTCGAACTCACCGTCCACCTCATATAGGAGGTCACGCAGCCGGCCGAGCGCCTCTTCGCGCAGCGCCGGCGTGAACGTGCGCAGGCTGCCTTTGACGGTGACGCCGCGAGGCACGATGTTCCAGGCGCCGTCGCTGTAGATGTTGCCGACGGTCGTGTGGCACTGCACGCCGTCGTGCTCGAGCCCTTCGACGACGGTGTGCAGCCGCTCGACGAGAAATGCCTGTGCCGACAGCACGTTGCCGCGGCGGCCCATCATGCCGCCGTGGCCGCCGGGTCCAGCGAAGCTGATCTCATAAGCGTCGGACCCCGCCCACATGAGACCCGGGCGTGTGATCACGGTTCCGGCCTCGGTGAAGCTGGTCACGTGCAGGCCGATGACGGAATCGGGGTGGTGGTCGTCGAGCAGGCCTTTGGCGATCATCGCTTTGGCTCCGCTCACGATCTCTTCCGCGGGCTGGAAAACGAACAGGAAGCGGCCGCTCACGTCCCAGATCCGCTCGACCAGGGTGCGCGCCACGCCGACCATGATTCCCATGTGCGCGTCGTGCCCGCATGCGTGCATGCGGCCTTCGGCGCTGGATGCAAAGTCGACGCCAGACTCTTCATGGATCGGCAGAGCATCGATGTCCGCGCGCAGCATCACCGTCTTGCCGGGCTTGCCGGTATCGAGCAGCGCGACCACCCCGGTCTCGGTGGGACAGTGCTGCAGCTCGAGTCCGAGCATGCGCAGCCGCTCGCCGAGGTGCGTGCTCGTGTCGTGCTCGCTGAAGCTGACCTCGGGCCGGCGATGGAAATAGCGACGTAGCTCGATGACCTCGTCGATCACCGATTTGCTCGGCAGCGGTGTGGTCTTCTGCTCGTCGCTCATTGAATCGACACCAGGCTGTATCCGCGTGCCGTCGCCCGTACAAAATTCTGGCCGAGGCCCTCTTCCAGCTCGTCGAGCCGCCGGCGCAGCGTGAGCAACGCCGAATGCACGGTCGAGTGCGCGGCGTCGGTGCGAAACAGCCCGGCCTGGATCAGATCGCGGGCAGTCGCCGGTTTCGACCCTTGGGCGAGGTGCAGGACGAGCGCGGTCTGCTGGGGCGTGAGGCGGATCTCACGCTCGCCGAGCTTCACCGAGCGCCGGGTGGGGTCGAACTCGAGACGCCCGAACTTGTAGCTGCCCGGCCGGCCGGTCCCGCGTTCGACCAGGCGGGCGGCCAGGTCGGAGTAGATGTGGGCCATCGGCACGTTGCCTTTTACGAAATATGAGCTGGCTCCCAGCTCGTAGGCGCGGCGGATGGCGGCCGAGTTGACCTGCGCCGCCGAGAGGACGATCACGGGGAGTCCGGGGTGATGCTCGCGGATCCAGGTCAGGAGCTCGAAGCCGGAGTCCTCGGTTTCGTCCAGGACGAGATCGAGCAGCACCGCCGCCACGCGCTCGCGAGAGAGCAGCTCCATCGCTTCCGGCGCCGAGGACGAGGCCGACGGCCGGTAGCCGAGATCGTGGAGGTCGATGCGCAGCTGCTGCTGCATTGCCGCCTCGTCCTCGACCACTAACACCGCCGAACCCAACACCTCCGCCGGCCTGAACACCTCGAGGCCGGGTGGGAGCGGCGGCAGCCGGACCTCGCGATTCTTGTTACGCTCGCGTCTAAAGGTGCGATTTTCCAAGGTTTGCCCTATGTGATTCTTAACGATTATTGGCGGGATGTGAACATTCAAACTCAACGGGGCCAGCGCATACTCTCGTCAGAGCCTGGCAGTAGTTGGAAATACCAAGGGGTGTATTGGGGATGACCTGGAAACTCAAGGTTGGACGCGTGGCCTTCGTTCTTGCTGTTGTGGCCGGCCTGGCCATCGCAGTGGCGGCGGACTATTACGACAGCGGCGACTGGAGCTGGCTCTTCTAGTCAACTAGAGTCACCACTCTCCCGGCGCTCGCGTGAGCGCCGGATCGCCGGCGGGAGAAGTGCATAGAGGTCGGCTCTGTCGACCGCTTTGCTCATGTAACCGACGACATCCGGGTCGTCGGTGCCCGACGGGAATACGGGGTAAGCCGTATAGAAGATCACGGGCAGCTTCTGCCCGCGCGTCCGCAGCTCGCTGAGCAGGCCCCAGCCGTCCATAGGCTCGGGCAGCATCAGGTCGATGATCGCCACCTCGGGTTGGTCTGACTGCGCCTTCTCGAGCGCCTGATCGGCGTCTTCCGCCATCGAAACCTTGTAGCCCAGCATGCGCAGGTCGGTCTCCAGGATCACCCGCCAGGCGCGCTCGTCGTCGACGACCAGGACCGTGGACCCGCGAAGATCCTCGGGAGTGGGCGCGATCGGCTTGGGCGGAGTGAAGGGCACGGGCTTCTAGTGCCTGGTTCCGGAAGGCATCTTCATCGTCTAAACGAATTCGGTCCGGACTCCGGAACACGACACTTGGCGCAGTATATCGGTGGCAATGGCGAGTCCTGCCCGTAGCAAGCACAGGAGACGCCGGCCGTCCGGACTCATAGAGGCCCCGGAGCTGAACGGGTCCAGGCCCAAAAGACCGGTGAGCGAGCGGCGGCCGCCGGTGGAAACGCAGGCTCCGAATCCCGCCGGCCTGGTGCACGAGCTGGGCAGCTGCGTCACCGAGGCTGACATCGTCCAGGTCCTGTACCGCGGGCTCAACCCCCTGTTCGGCTACGACGTGGTGAACCTCCACGTACTGGAGCGGGAGGGCTGGTACCACTCGCTGCCGATGGACTCCGGCGTCCTCCAGGACCTGCGCAGGCGCCCGCTGAGCGGCTCCATGTTCGCCAAGCAGTACGCCAACCCCCGCACGACGGTCATCCCAGGCGATCCAAGGCGGCTGTCGGCGGCCAAAGGTCCGGGCGCGGGCCGCACGCCCAAGTTCGTGATCTGGGTCCCGATCGAGCACCAGGGAGAGGTCATCGGCAGCGTCATTTACCAGGGCTACCGCAGCCGCCGAGTGCCGCCCTCGGAGACGGCCTTCCTCAACGAGGTGCACCGCCGCCTGGGCGTGCTGCTCGCCAACGCGTATCTGAACGAGCTGACCCGCAACCAGGCCAGGCGCCTGGAGGCCCTCAACAGCATCGCCAGGGCGATGGCGTCCACCCTTGACGAGGCCAGTGTGCTGACCGCCCTGCAAACCACGCTCAGCCAGCTGCTTCCCGTCGACGTGCTGCACATGGCCGCGCTCGAGCAAGACCAGCCCGATCGAGTCCGGCTTCTCACCGTCAAGGCGGATTCGGCGCCGACTCTGCGCTGGGCCGCGATGCGGTCGCCACAGGTCCGCGCAGTAAGGACGATCGTGCGCGACCCCAAGCCGCTGCTCACCCACGAGCCGGGCTCGGCCTTGTGGGTGCCGATCAAAGAGGCGGGGGCAGTGCGAGGAGCCTTGGGAATCCAGGCCAACAGGTCTTACGCATACGAGGCCTCGACTGCGGCCTTCCTCGAGCTGGTCGCCGACGAGGTGACCCTCGCCCTACGCAACGCTCGCAGCTACGAGGCCATCGAGGGCCAACGCCGGCGACTCGAGGTGGTCAACTCGATCGGCCGCCGGCTGGCGTCGAGCCTCGACCGCTGGTCGATCATGCGCACGTTGCGCGAGGAGCTGTCGCACTTCCTCGACTTCGACGGTTTCATCCTCGCCACCATCACGCAGTCCAAAGAAGGCCCGGTGGCCGAGGGCTACCAGTACGTGGCCGGCGTCGAGGAGGTCGTGCCTCCGGTCGCCCTGGCCGTCACGGGCCCATCGCGAGAGGCGTTCGAAACCGGCCAGCCGGTCCTCGTGCGCAGCTCGCCGTGGGCCAGAGCCTTTGCCCGCAAAGGCCTGGAGAGGGAGCGGTGGAATGTGGGCAGTGGAGCCGCCGTGTTCCCCTCCGGTCCGCCTGGCGACCCGCGCATGATCTCGCGTTCATTCGTGTGGGTGCCGGTGCTGAGTGGCGACCGCATCACCGCCATGCTCTCGCTGCAGTCGTATCGCGAGGGGGCGTTCGACGAGTGGCACGTGAAGCTGCTCCAGGACGTCGCCGCGCACGTGAGCTTGGCCCTCGCCAACGCCGACCACTTTGCGGAAGCGCAGGCTGAGCGGGCGCGGCTGGAGGCGCTGCACGTCCTCGAGATGGGGGTGGCCGGCGCATCCGATGAGAGCCAGATCGCGGATGCGGTTTTCGGCGCGGTCAGCGACTACACCGACGCGACGCACGTCGTGCTCGCCTACCTCGACGTCGGTGGCAACGTCATCGGCTTCACCGGTGAGCGTGGCGGGCCGACGGGAATGCTAGGGCCGATTCCCATCACGGAGGCCCCCTTCTTCCGTCGCCTGATCGAAGCCGGCGGCAAAGTCATGGACTCGGTGCAGCCCGTCGACGAGGATCTTCTCGGCCCGCTCGGCCACTACATCTTTTCGCGCAAGCCGAACGAGGTGGTGTGGGTGCCGATCATGCAGGGCGAGCGGGTGGTCGCCGGCATCTCGGCGCTGCGCGTCGACGGTGGCCGGTTCCTACCCGCTCACCTCAAGCTGCTCGAGGCGGCCGCGCCGGTGGTCGGCATCGCGTTGAGGACGATGCGGCTCCACCACGCCAACGAGCTCGCCCTCGCGCAATCGGTTCGCATCCAGGAGCTGGCGGCCCTGGCCGGGCACGAGCTCACCAGCGTGGTGTCGAACATCGCCGACCAGGCGCGCACGATGCTGGAATCAGCGGGCGTCGCCTGCTGGGCGTTCGACACGGAAGGACGCGTCAGCGCCACGCGGGCCAGCGGCGAGCCGGCGGCCGAGTCCGTTCTGGCCTGGGCCGGCCTCAATAGCGAGGACAGCTGGCGCCAGGCGCCCACCGGAATTCTGGCGGGTGAAGCCGACGGCCAAGCATGGAGCCTGATCCCGCTCTGGTATGGCGACCGCCTCGTCGGCGCGATCGGCTCCGTTCACGCGGCCACCCATATGGCCGAGCCGCCACCCGCGCTGGAGTTCGCGCGGCACGCGGCGGTCGCGATCGAGAACGCCCGGCTGGTCGCAGAGACGCGCGGCCGCATCACCACCCTCGAGGCCGTAGCCAGGTTCACGGAGCTGACCCCCACCGAGCCGGATCGCGCCCGCTCCGAGATGGGGCGATTGGTCGGAAGCACGCTGGCGTCATCGCAGGGTCAGCTGTGGCTGTTGGAGGACGGGCATCTCGTCCGTCGTGCACCGGACGGCGAGGCCGCTCCGAAGGTGCCAGTCGACGAGCCTGCACAGCTGCTCCGCGCGCTCATCTCGGCTAGCGGGGCGCGCCGCATGCGGGCACTGCTCGACCTCCTCGGCGCGTCGCCGGATGCATTCGGCCTCCCGATCCAGGTCGAGGGCCGCCTCGTCGGCCTGCTGGTGGCACGCATGACCGCAGGAGCGTCGGAGACGCGCCGCCTCGCGGGCGTTCTTGCCGGCCAGGCCGCGGTCCTCATCGGCCAGCTCGAGCTGGTCGACGCCCTCGAGCGCGAGCGCCAGATGATGAACGCCATCCTTCGCCACTCGCCGGTGGGCGTGATGCTGGAGGATGCCGACGGCCGCATCGTGTACGCAAACCCCGAAGTCGAGGCGATCTATCACCTCCAGGCGGCGGACATGCCTGGAAAGAAGCTTTCCGAGATCTACGCTGCAGCCGGCGCCGAGCGAAGCGATGAGGACCAGGCCGATGGCACGCTGGAGCTGCGCATGGGCGACCCCGTGCGCATGGTGCATGTGCGGCGCGTGGTCATCCCCGGACTCGAGGGCGAGCCCGCCGGCATCCTCACGCTGCATGAGGACGTCACCGCACAGCGCCTCGCCCTGGAAGCGAAGGACCTGATGCTCCGCGCCATCGGCCACGAGGTGCGGAGCCCGGCCGCGGCCATGAAGAACACGCTGGCCGGCATCATGCAATGGGACAGCACCATCGATGCCGGCGGCCGGCGCGAGCTGCTGCAGGAGGCGTACGAATCGTCCGACCGCCTGCTGAGCCTCGTCGAGAGCCAGCTGATCATCGCCAAGCTCGAGACCCGGCACTTCGAGCCAACCCCGGAGCCGGTCGACCTGGCGTCGACGCTGGAAGGTGTTATGGGGGTCATCCGCCACCGCTACGCCGAGCGCGCCCTCGCGGTCGAGGTGAACCTCCGCGAGGGACTGCCGCCTGCCCTTTGTGAACCCGCCCACCTGGCCCAGGTGCTCACGAACCTGATCGGCAACGCGCTCGAGTACACCTCCGGAGGGGTGTCCGTGCAAGCGCGTGCCGCATCGCGTGGCTGGCTCGAGGTGACGGTCGCCGACCACGGTCCGGGTCTCCCGGCGGGCAGCCTCGAGAGCCTGTTCGAGAAGACCGGCCCGGCCGGTCGCAACCGGTCGCAGGGAGGCCTCGGCCTCGGTCTCTACTTGTGCCGTCTGGTCGTCGAGCGCAGCTTTGGGGGCCGGATCTGGGTGGCATCTAGCGATCACGGGGGCACGACGTTCCGGTTCACGGTGCCCGCGATCGCCGCTTCGACCAGCAAGACACGCGTGGGCGAATCCGTCACCACTACTAGGTAGTGGGGAATCGACGCGGGGGTGCCGGCGCAAGGCGCCCGTCTTCAGCCGCACCCGTCTGGGTGCGGGTGGGTGGCGGGATGGAATCCGTGCCCGATCACGGCCGCCACGGACCCGCCGACCGCGACTTCCCGCCTCCGGGCGGACCCTGGGAACCTGTCTCGCTCAACGGCAAGCTGGTCGGCTGGGCCGAGCACGGGGGATTGGCGCAGGCAAGGCGGTGCGCGGAGATCGGCGAGCAGCTCGCCGAAGAGGAGCGCTCGCATCTCCTCGGGCGTCTCGGCCACAAGCTGCGCTCCGCTGTGCTCGCTCTCCAGGAGTCGGCGCGCCAGGCGGCGTTCGGCCGCCCGGAGCTGCTCGAAGCGGTGTTCGAGCAGGCGCAGGAGGTGGGGCGGCGCGCAGCGGCTGTCGAAGCGGCGGCCATTCAGCCGAAAGACGCCGCGCGCGGTGTCGTGCTCGGTGCGGTGCTCAACCTCTCGCTGCCGATCGCGGCTCGCGAGCTGCCGGCGGGAGCTGTCGTGGTCGGCTCGGAGACGGCGCTTGTCGAGGCGTTTTCTCGCATCCAGGAATGGATGGGCGGGCCGGGGATGACCATCGCCGCGGAACAGGTGGGGTCGTGGTGGAAGATCAGCGTGGCGCCCGGCGGCGACCGAAAGCCGCTGGCGGTGCCTGAGATGGGCGAGCCTCTGATCCGGTTGATCGTCGACATCCACCTGGAAGGCTGGCTCGACGTCGGCCCGCCCGACGGCGCCGACGTCTACCTGCCCGCCCAAGCGTCCCGCTGAGGTGGCTGCGGTTCAGCGCGTGGTGGCTCCCAATCCCGGTCCCTACACGGGTCCGGGCACCAACACATGGATCGTCGACGCGGGTCCGGTGGCGTTGGTCATCGATCCAGGTCCAGACGACGACAGGCACCTGGAAGCGCTGGAGAAGCGCATTGGGTCGGCCACAGTCGGTGTCGTGCTGGTCACGCATTCGCACCCCGACCACCTGCCTTTGGCGGAGCGGTTTGCGGCGCGGCATCGCGCCACCGTTCGCCGCTTTCCGGAGCTGGGAGACGAGGACGTCGTCCGCGTCGGCAACCTCAACGTGACCGCTCTGCACACGCCCGGCCACAGCGCCGACCACCTCAGCTTCTGGCTGCCGCAGGAGCGCGCGATGTTCACGGGCGACCTCGTCCTGGGGCGCGGCAGCTCCATGGTCACGTATCCGGAGGGCGACGTCGCCGCCTATCTGCGCTCGCTCGAGCGGCTGGCCGCGCTGCAACCGAAGATGCTGTTCCCGGGTCACTGGGACCCGGTGACCGATGCGATGGGGAAGCTCGACGAATACCGCACCCACCGGCTCGACCGCGAAGTCCAGGTGCTCGCCGAGGTGCGGCGCGGCCGCGGCACCGCGAGGGACCTCACGCGCCGGGTGTACGGCCCGGAGCTTGGCGGAGAGCTGATGGTCGCGGCCGAGATGACGCTGCGCGCGCACCTGAAGAAGCTGGTCGACGACGGGGTCGTGAAGCTGCGCCTCGTGAAGGGCGAAGAGGTCTTCGAAAAGTCAGGCTCCACGTAACCGGCGTCCGCCTACAGGCCGCGCGTTGTCTGACGTACTGTCCATGGAGTGACCGAACGGCCTCCTATCCTGTCCATCTCCGCCAAGGAGCTCGAAACCTGGCTGACGGCGTGCGGTCGGGGCTCGAAGCAGATTTTCGAATCAGCTCGTTGCGACCGCTGGCCGTGTCACAGGCGGATCGCAGCCTCACCACCAAGACGCTGTACGAGCTCGATGGCGGCCACTCCGTCGAGGCGGTTGTGATGCGGTATGCAGACCGCTCGACGCTATGCATCTCGTCGCAGGCGGGCTGCCCCATCGGCTGCCCTTTTTGCGCCACGGGCAAGTTTCCCTTTGGCCGCAACCTCAAGGCCCACGAGATCGTCGAGCAGGCGCTGGACGCCGTCCGCATGCTCGCCGCGGAGGGACGGCGCCTCTCGCACGTCGTCTTCATGGGCATGGGTGAGCCGATGGCCAACTACCAGTCGGTGATCGAGTCCGTGCGGCGCATGTCCGACGCCGACCTGCTCGGCATCAGCCCGCGGCGTATCGTCGTCTCGACCAGCGGCCTCATTCCGCGTATCGCTCAACTCGGCGAGGAGAAGCTGCCGGTGACACTTGCCATCTCGCTGCACGCCGCTCGCGATGAGCTGCGTGACGTGCTGGTGCCCATCAATCGCAAATATCCCGTCGCCGAACTAGTCGCCTCTTCGCAGGCATATGCGGGCAAGACCGGCCGGCGCGTCAGCTACGAGTGGGTGCTGCTGGCCGGGGTCAACGACACCGAGCGCGATGCCAAGGAGCTGGGCACGCTGCTGCGCGGCAAGCTGGCGCACGTCAACCTCATTCCGTTCAACCCCGTCGACGGCACCCCGTATCGCGCGCCGGAGCGCGCGGCCGTGCGCCGTTTCAGGGAGATGGTCGAGGCACAGAGCCTCAACGTCACGGTGCGAGACACCCGCGGTCGCGACGCGGATGCGGCGTGCGGGCAGCTGCACGAGAGGGTGATGCGCGAACGCGCAGCGCCGGTTCCCACGTCATAGGCCGTCTCTACACCGGCACGTCCGGTTTCAGCTACGCGAGCTGGAAGGGCAAGTTCTACCCGTCCAAGTTGCCGGGGTCGCGCATGCTCGCCTACTACACCGAGCGGCTGCACGGCGTCGAGCTGAACGGAAGCTTTTACCGCACACCGCCCGAGACCACGCTGGTCAAATGGGCGGAAGGCACGCCCGAGGACTTCCGCTTCTGCATGAAGGGCCACCGAGGACTCACGTACTCGGCCGATGCGTTCGACCGCATCGGCCTGGCCCGCATCATCGGTGAGCGCCTCGCACCCCTGGCGGGCCGGCTCGGCCCGGTCCTCCTGCAGTTCCCGCCCGTGCGCCAGCGCAACATCGAGCTGCTCGACGGGCTGCTGGGCGCGCTCGGGCGGGCCGCGGCAGCCGAGTTTCGCCATGAATCCTGGTTTCACGATGAGACATACGCGGTGCTGCGGGCGCACCAGGCCGCGCTGGTCGTCACCGATGAGGAGAAGTGGCCGCGGGCGCCATTCGTCGCCCTCGGTCCGGTCGCCTATTTCCGCTTGCGTCGCGGCTATACGGCGCGCGCTCTTGCGCCATGGGTCGCGACATTGCGAGGAGCGCTAGAGGCGCATGACGAGGTGCACGTGTATTTCAAGCACGACCCGTCGGCTCCACGGTTGGCTCTTCGCGTCCAGCGCGAGCTCGCCGGGATCGGCGGATGAGAATCGGGATGGCGACCACCGCGACGACGAACATCAAGAGCGACGCGATCTGTGCCTGGCGCAACCCGAAAATGATCGCCGGGTCGGTGCGGAAATAGCTGAGCCAGAACCGGCCGAGTCCGTACAGACCTAAATAGATCAACCCGGGGGCGCCGCTGGGCAGTCTCGCTTTCAGCCGCTGGTGGAACGGAAGCAGCAAAGCCAGCAGGCCGAGGGTCAGGATCATTTCGTACGCGACCTCGGGGTGCACCACCTTGCCCGGCTCGCCGAGAGTGTCTGGGTTCACGTACTCGACGCCCCACGGCAGGTTCGTGACGGTGCCGTGGTGCTCGCCGTTGATCACGTCGCCGATGCGGCCGACAGCCAGTCCGATCATCGCCGCCGGCCCGCCCGCGTCGATGATCTTCCAGAACGAGAAGTGAGCCCGCCGCGCCCATACATACGCGCCGGCGATCGCCCCGAACAGCCCGCCCCACTGGCTGATGCCACCCTCCGTCAGGTTGAAGATGTGGAGCAGCTGGCCGGAGAAGAATTTGAAGTTCTCCCAGACATAAAGGACGCGGGCGCCAACGAGGCCCAGGACCACCATCCACGTCACGCCGTCCGAGGCGTGGCTCGTGTCGACGTCGTTCTTGGCCAGCAGCCAGATCCCGAGCCGTGCCGCCGCGAGGATGCCGAGCACGCTGAAGACGCCGTGCCATGTGATGAGCAGCGGGCCGAGCCGGAAGATGTTGGGCTCGAGATCGATGACCACGGCGAGGAACATCACGCGGGCACCGCGCGCATGAGTCTCGTCATCGCGATCTCCTTCGGAAGCAGCGCGAGCGTGTAATGGATCGGCAGCGAGACTTTCTTTCCGGTCAGTGTCAGCCGGATGGGCGTGTAGAGCTTGTTCTTGCTGAGACCGGTCCTTTCCACCACGCCTTCGAGAGCGTGTTCGATCGGCTCGGGCTCCCAGGGCACTTCCTTGAGAGCGTCGACCGCCATGTCGATGCGCGACGCCTGCTCGGCGTCGAGCGCGGGCATGTCGGGCTCCTTCCACAGGTAATCGAGGTATTCGGTCGCATCCGCGAGCTTGGTCATACGGGTCTTTAGCGCGGGTACAGCGCGCATGATCGTGGCCTCGTCTAGGTTGGAGAGGAACGGCTGCAGCCGTTTGGCAAGCTCGCCGTCAACCATGGCGCGGATCCATTCTCCGTTGATCCAGTTCAGCTTCTCCCAGTCGAACCGCGCGCCCGCGTGCTGGACGCGATCGAACGAGAAAATGCGCATGAGCTCCTCGAAGGTGAAGATCTCCTGCGCCGTGCCCGGGTTCCAGCCGAGCAGCGCGAGATAGTTGATCAGAGCCTCGGGCAGATAGCCCTGCTCGCGATAGAGCATGAGGTTGCTCTCGGGGTGCTTGCGCTTCGAGAGTTTCGCGCCGTCCTTGGCGAGGATGAGGGGCATGTGCGCGTATGCGATCGGACGCTCATAGCCGAGCGCGTCGACGATCATCAGCTGATAAGGAGTGTTCGAAAGGTGCTCCTCGCCGCGGATGACATGGGTGATCTTCATGAGCGCGTCGTCGACGGGGCTGGCGAACTGATAGGTGGGGAATCCGTCCGACTTCATGAGGATGAAGTCGCCGATTAGCTCGGCGTCGAATGCCATCTCGCCCCGGATCATGTCTGTGAACACGACTGAGCCGCCGGGGACCTTGAAGCGGACGGCGAACACGCCGCGGTCGGTCGGGGGGTTGGTGAGACAGCGACGCGAGTATTTGTAGGGCCGCTTCTCGAACTGCGCCTGCCGTCGCTCCGCCTCGAGCTCTTCCTGAGTGCAGTAGCACTTGTATGCCTTGCCTTCATCGAGCAGCCTCACCGCATGCTGGCGGTAGAGGTCGACTCGTTCCGACTGGCGGTACGGCGCGTACGGACCGCCCTTGTCGGGGCCCTCGTCCCAGTCGAGGCTGAGCCACCGCAGCGCTTCATAGATCAGAGCCTCGTACTCGGGACGGTTGCGTTCGAGGTCGGTGTCGTCGATCCGCAGCGCAAACGTGCCCTCGCGCTGGCGCGCGAAGAGCAGGTTGTACAGCGCGGTCGAGGCCGTGCCCAGGTGCGCGAAGCCGGTCGGGCTCGGCGCTATGCGCACGCGAACGGTTGGTTCAGGCACGTGATTACTGTAGGGGCGTGGCTGGAGTGCTCGCCTTGGCCGGAGGCAACGAGTTCAACCCCGGCAACGAGCAGCAGGACAAAGTCCTCGCCGAGGCTGCCGGTTCCGGACCCGCATTCGTCGTGCCGACGGCCGCGGCGCGCCAGGGCCCCGAACGTGCGGTCGCTCATGCGCAGGAATGGTTCCAGCAGTGGGGGCTGGAGCTCGAGGAGCTGTCCATCCTGAAGCGAACCGACGCCAATTCGAAAGAGCTTGCCGACCGCGCCCGTGGTGGGGGATTCTTCTACCTGGTCGGGGGCGACCCCGGCCTGGTCGCCCAGGTGCTGCACTCCTCCAGAGCGTGGAACGCAATCGTGGAGGCCTGGCAAGAAGGTGCGTCGCTGGCTGGGTCTTCAGCGGGAGCGATGGCGCTATGCAGCCACACGCTCATCCGCGCCAGCTGGCCGAACCGCTTCAATCGCCGGCCTACAGAGGCGCTCGGGTTGGTAGCCAAAACAGCCGTGCTTCCGCATTACGACACCTTCGGCCATCGCTGGGTCGAGTCCGCTCAGCAGGAGCTGCCCGGAACCACCCTTCTCGGCATCGATGAGCGGAGCGCGGCGGTATGGCAGGACGGAACGTGGCGGGCGATGGGGCCTGGCGCGATCACCGTGATCAAGGGCAAGAGCACCCGGCGCTTCGAGTCGGGCCAGGATGTCATCGGTTTGCGCTCCCCCACCCGTATGCTTCCGAGCCAGTGATCGGTACAGCGCGTCGCACGCGAAGCTCAATCCAATCCGACTTCATCGAGATCGGATCGCTGCGTGTTCACCACATGCACGGCGGCCGCGGCACGCCGGTTGTGTTCATCCACGGGCTCGGGTCGTCCAGCTACATGGAGTGGCGATACAACCTCGAAGCCACGGGGGCCAAGCATCGTGTCTTCGCTCCCGACCTTCCGGGGTACGGGCGCACCGAAAAGCCACGCGTGCGCTATTCCATCCCCTACTTCGCGCGCTTCGTGGAGCGCTACATCGAAGACCGGGGTCTTCGTTCGGCCGCGATCGTCGGCGTGTCCTTGGGAGGGCGGGTCGCGCTCGAGGTGGCGCTCGAGCGGCCGCACCTTATTCCACGTGTAGGCGAGGCCGTGATGAGGTTCACGCGCGGCGCCCTGCACTGGGCGTCGCCGAGCCTGATCCGGCGGGTGGCCGCCCGTTACGGCGGCAACGGCGCCGACCTGGAGCGGGCCATGGACGACGCCTACCTGAAAGACCTCCGCGAGCTCTACGCGACTGACGAGTTCCACAACGCCTATCTGTCCACGGTCAGGTCGCTGGTCAATCCCCGTGCACTGCTTGGCGGGCACCACGACGTGAGCTCGCGGCTGAGCGAGATCAAGATTCCGCTGCAGCTGATCTGGGGCTCGGACGATCCTCTTTTCCCGGTTGCGCACGCGACCCGTGCGCACGCTCTGGTCGAGCACTCGCGACTGGCCATCATCGAGGGGGCGGGGCACTCACCGCAGGCCGAGCGGCCGGAGGAGTTCAACCGCGTCCTCCTCAACTTCCTCGGCAGCTGACCCCCCGCCACCAAAGCAGTACACCGGTCCGGAATATCGGGCGCTGGTCGCCGCCCCGCTCGATCCCCTCGTCCATCCCGACCCGCTACACCCCCCGCGCCTCTACAAGCTGATCCGGCGCATCGTGCGCTGGCTGGTTCTGCACCTTTTCCGGATCAGCGTCAGCGGCCTGGAAAACATCCCCTCGCCGCCGTACATCATCGCCGCCAACCACCAGGCCTGGTTCGACCCGGCGTTCATCATCCCGTTCTTTCCAGAGGCGCCGATGGTCTACACGATGGCGAAGCGGGAGACGGTGTTCAACCGTGCTTGGAAACGACGGCTCCTGCCCCTGGTCGGTGTCTTTCCGATCTCGCCTCATCGCGGCGAGTTGGACGAGGCGGGGCTGCGGACCGTTTATCAGATCCTCGAGCGGGGAGGGGTCGTGCTCATCTTTCCCGAGGGCCGCTACTCGCGCGGCCGGGCGCTGCGGCCGCTCAAGGTTGGGATCGGCCATTTCGCCCTTCAGGCTGGGGTGTCGATCTCGCCGGTCGCAGTACGAGGCACCCACATGCTGCGCCCCTTCAGCAGGATCGACGTGACCATCGAGCCGCCGATCCGGCCGGATCCACCGGCGTGGTGGACAGTGGGCCAGAGGGTGGCGCAGGTGGTCGACAGGGTGCAGCGCGCGATCACAGCCGGGCTCCAACGGCGCAGGGAACGGCGCGCCAAGCCCTAAACAGTCGAGGTACCCGTGCTTTAATCCGGGGGCTTTGCACCTTGTCATCGGCGCCGGCGAGTTCCTCGGCGACCATGTCTCGAGAGCCCTGGCGGCCGAGGCGCCGGTCATCGAGCTTCGCGCGGACGTCGACGATGAGACTCTTGCCGATGCCATCAAGTCGGTCGAAGTGGTGCACAGCTGTGCGCAAACCTGGTCACCGGCGAGCAGGCTGAGAAACCGGCGTGAGCCCCCGGAGCTGCTGCGAAGAATCGTGGAGGCTGCCCGACATGCCGGCGTACGGCGTCTGGTCCACGTATCGACAATCGATGTGTACGGACCTGACCATGGCGCCAAGATCACCGAGAAGTCGAAGCTCAAACCGACCCACCCGTACGAGCGCCTGAAGCTCTACGAGGAGACGTGGCTCGTCGACGCGGCGCCCGCCCTGGAGGTGGTCGTCCTGCGGCCGGCGAGAATCTTCGGCCGGGGCGAGGACTGGATGCTGCCCAACCTGATGAGGGCCATCGCGCGGGGACGGGTCTGGGTGCCAGGGGGCGGCCGCGTCATGCAAACCTTCATCGCCGCCGAAGATGTCGGCCGCGCCTGCCTTGCCGCCGCCGATCGCGGACGGCCGGGAAAGATCTATTTGGTGGGTGGCTTCGACGCCACATGGCGAGATCTACTGGAGTCCAGCGCTCGAGCGGCGGGCATCGGGGCCGAGATCGTCAACGTCCCGTACGACATCGCGTACGTGCGAGCGCTCGCTGCCGAGACGACCGCGCCTCGCGGCGAGGATGTCTGGCCGAACGTCCTCGCCGTGGACGTCATGGGCAAGGCCCACCTGGTTGATGACTCCGTGTCGCGCCGGGAGCTCACCTGGTCGCCGTCGGTCGGCAGTTTCGAACAGGCGATGCCACATATGGCCTCGTGGCTGTCAGAGCTGCCGGGCGTCGAGCCTTACGGCCAAGCTGAGGAGGCTAAGTCACCAGGTACGGGCTTTCGCGGTTGAAATTTATAGGCCAGGTCGGTGCCTCAGATCAATCCCGGATCGGACCTTCGATCGATAATTCGAGAAATCCAAGTGCGACGTCTACTCGAGTGACTTGAACGACACTGACTTGGCCCATCACTACAAACGACACTGGCTTGGCCCATCACTACAAGGGTGAGGACGCTCCGAAACCACCTCTAGCTTCTATGTAGGCTGAAATGTTGCTGAATACGGCCAGTCGGGCTAGCTACGCTTCTCCCCGATCCCATGGAGCCGCCAAATGACAACATACCTTTAGATCTTGCTAAACTTCGACGCAAGCGCCAATATAAAGGTGATGTCATCTTCGCGGCGACGCGAATCGTCGCACGATCGATGACTTTGCGTAACGGCACGATGTCTGGGTGGGAATGGATGCTTGGTCTAAAGGAAGCCGAATTCGGCACAGTTGTCGGCGCGATTGATGCCCTGGACGCATTGATTGGCTGGGGTGAAGACATCGACGTTCAGTTCATTCCGGTCCAGTCGAAGTGTGGCCTGCGTGCATTGTGGGTGCACGAGCAACCGCACACGAATCCGTTGACCATTCTCGGTTGCATCAAAGGGGAAACCGTTTGGGTCGCTACTGGTCACAAGACTCGACCTGATCGACTCACGAAATCTCAAATCGAGCAAGCTGACAACATCACGGCCGAATGGTTGACCGTTTGGAGGTAGGAGATTTGGCAAGCAGACCGAAGCACCCTTTGGCGCGACTGCATGTTCAGCGGGCGTTCGCGGAATCGTCCTTGGTTAGTCAAGCCGCGAACATCGTACAGATTCTGATCGGCCGCTCGAGGTTTAAGCA